>CAYYKK010000239.1:0-11932 GCA_964467935.1 uncultured Polyangiaceae bacterium | reverse complement strand
CGTCGAGCGGTGCCGCGCCCGCCGCGTCCTCCGGCGCGGCGCCCTCTGGCGCGCCGACGGTCCCCGCGGCATCTACCGCGACCACGGCGCCCGCCGACCCCTCGGCCACGGCGGGCAAGCCCGCGCGCGCCACGGTCGGCGAGCCGAAGTTCGAGGGCGGCGACGTCCCGAAGGCGAAGGCCGCGCTCGACAAGCTCGGCAAGAAGATCGCCAAGTGCGTCACCGAGCACGGCGGGCTCCGCGACGCGAAGGGCTCGATCGAGGTGCAGTTCCTCGTCCGCGCGCAGGGCATCGCCGAGGGGGTCGACGTGATCGGCGCCACCGGCATCGATCCCGACGCGAAGAAGTGCGTCCGCGACGCGCTGAAGAAGAAGACCATCGGCCCGCCGTCGTCCGATCCCGTCGGAGTGACGGTCAAAATCGAGCTCGAGATCGCCACGCCATGAGCACCCTCCTCGAACGCGAGGTCACGCGCCGCAAGACCTTCGCCATCATCTCTCACCCCGACGCCGGCAAGACGACGCTCACCGAGAAGCTCCTTCTCTACGGAGGCGCGATCCAGATGGCCGGCGCCGTCAAGGCGAAGAAGGCGCGCGCGCACGCCGTCAGCGACTGGATGGAGATGGAGCGCGAGCGCGGCATCTCGATCGTGTCGAGCGTGCTCCAGTTCCCCTACGGCGGGAAGCTCCTGAACCTCGTCGACACGCCCGGTCACGCCGACTTCAGCGAGGACACGTACCGCGCGATCATGGCGACCGACGCGGCCGTCATGCTGCTCGACTGCGCGAAGGGCGTGGAGAACCAGACGAAGAAGCTCTTCCGCGTCTGCAAGATGCGCAACATGCCCATCTTCAGCTTCGTCAACAAGCTCGACCGACCCGGGCGCGATCCGTTCGAGCTCGTCGGCGAGGTCGAGGAGGTCCTCGGCATCGGCGTCTATCCGATGACGTGGCCGATCTTCGAGGGCGCGCGCTTCCGCGGCGTCTACCATCGCCTGTCGAAGAAGGTCTTTCTCTTCGAGCAGGTCGCCCACGGCGCCGAGATCGCGCCCGTGCGCGAGATCGACGCGTCCACGCCGGGTGCGCTCGAGAAGGTGCTCGAGCCGGACGCCGTGAAGCAGCTGCGCGACGAGGTCGATCTGCTCGACGCCGCCGGTGACGCGCTCGATCCCGACAAGCTCGCCAAGGGGCAGGTCACGCCGATGTTCTTCGGCAGCGCGCTGACGAACTTCGGGTTGCCGCAGTTCCTCGACGCCTTCGTCGACATGATGCCGATGCCCGCGCCCCGCGAGAGCGACAAGGGGCCGATCTCGCCCGTCGACGAGCGGTTCAGCGCCTTCGTGTTCAAGATCCAGGCGAACATGGATCGGTCTCACCGCGACCGCATGGCGTTCGTTCGCGTCTGCTCGGGGCGCTACGAGCGCGGCATGAAGATCCGCCACGTCCGCCTCGGGCGAGAGATCCGGCTCACGAACCCGACGCAGTTCCTCGCGCAGGATCGCACGGTGGTGGACGACGGCTTCGCGGGCGACATCATCGGCGTGTTCGATCCGGGGATCTTCCTCATCGGCGACACGCTGACCGACGGCGTCGACCTCAACTACGCCCCGCTGCCACAGTTCCCGCCCGAGTACTTCGCCCGCGTCGTGATGATGGATCCGATGAAGCGCAAGCAGCTCAAGAAAGGCCTCGAGCAGCTCGGGCAGGAGGGGTCGATCCAGCTCTTCAGGCCGCCGGAGGGGCGCGAAGGCGAGGCGATCATCGGCGCGGTCGGCGAGCTCCAGTTCGAGGTCGTTCGGCACCGCCTGCAGGCGGAGTACGGCGTCGACGTGCGGCTCGAGCAGCTCTCGTACGGGCTCGCGCGTTGGGTCGAGGGCGAGCCGCTGCCGCTCTCTCGGCTCGACGCGATGCTCTTCGGGTACGGCGCGACGGACGTGCACGGCGCGCCCGTCGTCCTCTTCAAGGGGACGTGGCAGCTCGAGTCGTGTCAGAAGCACTTCCCCGACACGCGGTTTCTCGAGCTCGGGATCTCGGCGCCCAAGGTCGAGGAGCGCTGAGCGTGGCCGCGCCCGAGGCACCGCGGCTCTTCGCGGACGCGCCCGAGCTCGCCGTGAAGATGGGCGATCGAGGGCTCTTCACGGGGCTCGACGCCCTCGTGTACGCGAACCACGCGAGCATCTCGCCGCCGTCGGTGCTCTCGCGCAAGGCTGTGAACGGTCTGCTCACCGACTACGCGAAGCGCGGCGCCGGATCGTTTCCGATCTGGATGGCGCAGCGCACCCGCCTCCGAGAGAAGCTCGCGCGGCTCGTCGGCGCGAAGGCGGAGGACATCGCGCTCACGCAGAACACGACGCGCGGCATCTCCGACGTCGCGCTCTGCTTCCCTTGGAACCGCGGCGATCGCGTCGTCCTCTTCCGCGGCGAGTTCCCCGCGAACGTGACGCCGTGGCAGCGCGCCGCGGAGCACTTCGGGCTCGAGATCGTCATGCTCGACGCCGAGCAGTTTCGTCTCGCGCCCGACGCCGCGATGGTCGCCTTCGAGGAAGAGCTCGCGCGCGGCGCGCGGCTCGTCGCCGTCAGCGCGGTCGAGTTCCAGACGGGCTTCGCCATGCCGCTCGCGAAGCTCGGAGAGCGGGCGCGCGGCGTCGGGGCGGCTCTCTTCGTCGACGCGGTGCAGGCCGCGGGGATCGTGCCGCTCGACGTCGACGCGATGGGGATCGATTTTCTCGCGTGCGGCGCGCACAAATGGCTCATGGGGATCGAGGGCGCGGGGTTCCTCTACGCGCGCCCGGCGAGGGCGTCGTCCCTCGTGCCGCGCGTCGCCGGGTGGCTCAGCCACGAGTCGCCGATCGATTTTCTCCTCGAGGGGCCGGGCAAGCTCTCCTACGACAAGCCCATTCGATCGAGGATCGACTTTCTCGAGGGAGGGAACTCGAGCGCCGCGTCGTTCGCCGCGCTCGAGGCGTCCCTCGACGCGGTGCTCTCGCTCGGCGTCGCGGAGATCTTCGCGCACGTGCAGCGGTGGCACGACGCCGTGGAGCCACGCGCCGTCGAGCTCGGGCTCGAGAGCGCGCGCGCGACGTTCGCCGAGGGGCGATCTGGCACGCTCTCCTTTCTCCCGCCGCGCGGCGTCGACGTGACGGTGCTCCATCGCGAGCTCGACGCGCTCGGCATCGCGTGCGCGCTGCCCGATGGGCACCTGCGCTTCTCGCCGCATTGGCCGAACGCCCTCGACGAGGCCGAGCAGGTGCTCTTGTCGCTCGAAGAAGCGCTCGCGCGCGCCAAGCGAGCCTGAGCTCCGAAGACGGGGCGCTGGGATCGCGGCGGCGGGTCTACGCGCGGATGCCGAGGCTCGACTGCGCCTGCGACGCCGCGAGCGACAGGTCTTCCTGCACCGAGGCGAGCACCGGGGTGAGCGCGAGCTCGAGCCTCGTGAGGTCCTCGCCGTGTCCGAGGATCTTCACGAGCGACTCGCAGAGCTCGGACATCGGGCTGACGTCGGCGAGGTGGAGATAGCGGCCGATCTCGCCGAGCGGCGAGCTCGACGCGTCGAACGCCCCCGCGCTCGTCTTCTCCAAGATGGTCGTCGAGGAGGTCGTCGGGATGCGCGCGTGCTCGAGGCTCTTGTGCAGGAGCGCGCACACGAGCGTCGCGGTCTCGGAGCGGAGCGCCTCGAGCTTGAGGAGGCCGAGCGCGCTCTCCCACCGATCGAGCTCCTCGACCCGGCTGTCGGCGAAGAAGCCGAGCGGCGCCGTGGAGGTCGGCACGATCGCGTCGAGGTGGTCGGGCGAGTCGTCGACCGACAGCCTCCGCACGACGAACAGATCGTACGTCCTGAGGACCGCGATGAGCAGCTTGGTCGCCGCGTCGCGGAGGAGCGGCGCGAGCGACTTGCCCACGATCTCCGGGCTCCCGTGCTCGGGGACGATGCGCTCGGCGCGCACCGCGAGCATCTGCCCGCTCGACGGCCTGCGGACGCTCACGGGCGCTGCGCTGACCGGCGGGATCGAGGAGGGACGCCGCGAGATCGGCATGGAGCTCGGTCGTCGCGTCGGGGCGATGCTGGGCGGCTTCGGCGCGACGCTCGGCACGTCGCCGACCACGTGGAGGGCGACCACCTCGAGCGATCGCACGCGCTCGTCGTTGCCGAGGCGCGTGAGGACCTTGGCGGCGACCTGTGCCTCCTCGCCGAGGAGCGCCTCGTGATCCTCCGCCTCGCGGAGCACCTCCTCGGCGAGCTTCGCGCAGGTCGCGGCGATCTCGTCGGCGCGCGCCTGGCTCCCCGGCTCGGTGAAATGGACGGTGACCTTGCCGCGCACGGTCGTCCCGTCGCGTGGCGAGGCGGTGACGACCCTCGAGGCGAAGTCGACCTCACCGGCGTCGTCGCCGCTTTTCCCCTTCCCGAACGGCCAAAAACCCATGCGCGCGGAGACCAGCATAAGCGGGCGCTCGGAGGCCGGCTAAGAACCCAGATCGTTTTGTCGCGGCGTCAGTCGCGGGGGCGGACCGACACGTACCGGTTGTGGCGCTCGTAGAAGCGCCAAGGCTTGTCGACCCAGGCTCCGGCGTAGTCGATGTTGATCCGCGGCGAGCGGGCGACGGCGCCTCGCTGACCGTCCGCGAGGAAGAGATCCGGCCCGGAGAGGCGCGCGCCGTCGTGGGCGCGATCGAGCGCGAGCGCCTGCGACAGCTTGCCGGGGCCGTTCGTCAGCTCGCGTCGCGTGGCCTCCATGCGCCGCCTCGACGCCATGAGCGACAGGCCGTGGGTGGGTTCCAGGGCGCGGATCAGCACGGCGTGCGGGACCTCGCGCGCGGCCGCGACGACGTTGAACGCCCAGCTCGTGCCGTAGAGCAGGAACACGTAGGCGTGCCCCGGGGGGCCGTACATCACCTCGTTGCGCCGCGTCCGTCGTCCGCGTGCGCTGTGCGCGGCGAGGTCCTCGGGGCCGCGGTACGCCTCGGTCTCGACGATGCGTCCTGCCGCGATGCCCTCCGGCGTGCGGTGCACGAGGAGCTTGCCGATCAGCGCGCGCGCGAGCGCCAGCACCGGCGCGTCGAAGAAGTCCGGGCCGAGCGGCCGGAGAGCGCGCTCGTCGGTCATGCCTCGATGCCGAGGCGCTTCAGGCGGTAGTAGAGCGTCGTGCGCTGGATGCCGAGCGAGCGCGCGACCTCGGCCTTGTTGCCGTTGCAGCGCTCGAGGGCCGTGAGAAGCTCGCGGCGCTCCATCTCTTCGAGGCGAGAGCCGAGGTCGCGCGTCGCGGCGTCCGGAGGCGCGGGCGTGCCCTCGTCCGCTGCGGTGGCCTTCGGCGTGACGGGCGCCGCGCCGCTCGAGCTGCCCACCTCCGGGCGGCGCGAGAAGGCGAGGTGCTCCGGCTGAATCTGATCGCCGCGCGCGAGGATCGCGGCGCGCTCGACGACGTTCTCGAGCTCACGCGCGTTGCCCGGAAAGTCGTAAGCGACGAGCGCCGCCTTCGCCTCCGGGGAGAGGGTGGTCGCGGCGCGTGCGTTGCGGCGCCCGTACTTTCGCAGGAAGTGCTCGGCGAGCGGGATCACGTCTTCGGCGCGATCGCGCAGCGGCGGGACGCGGATGGGGAACACGTCGAGCTTCGAGAGGAGCTCGGGCAGCACGTCGTCTCGGCGCCACGCCGTGTCGAGCGAGTAGGGGAGCGAGACGATGATGCGCACGTCGACCGCTTGCGCGTCGGTGGAGCCCACGCGCTCCGCCGTGCTCTCGTCGAGCAGGCGCAGCAGGCGGGCCTGGAGCGAGCGCGAGGGCGTCTCGGGCGAGTCGAGGAACAGCGTGCCACCATCGGAGAGCTCCACGCGGCCCGCGCGATCGTCGAACGCGCCCTGGAAGGCGCCGCGCCGCCAGCCGAACAGCTCCCGCTCGAGCGTGTCACCACGGAACGCCGCGCACGTGACGCGCACGAAGGGGCGCTCCTCGCGGCTCGACTGGACGTGGATCGCGCGCGCGATGACCTCTTGCTCGCTGCCCGGCTCGGCCTCGATGAGGACGGGCGAGGTCGTCATCGCCACCTCTTGGATGCGCCGCGCGACGTCGCGCATCTCCTCGCTCTCGCTCGCGAGCTCGCCGTAGTCGATCGGGTCGCGCTGCTCGCGCTCCAAGTACCCCGCGTACTGCGCGAGCTGCTCGCGCAAGCGGCGGTTGTCGCGCACGGTCGCGAACGTCCGGATCGCCTGGCGAAGGATCACGGTGAGCTCCTTCGAGTCCCATGGCTTCTGCACGTAGCGCTCGACCGCCCCGGAGTTCACGGCGTCGATGAGCACGGCGAGGTCGGCGTAGGCGGTCAGGAGGATGCCGACCGCGTCCGGTCGACGCTCCTTCGCGCGCCGCAGGAACTCGATGCCGCTCATCTGCGGCATGCGCTGGTCGCTCACCACGACGGCCGCGTCGACGCGGTCGAGGAGATCGAGCGCCGCCGGTCCGCCGAGCGCGTAGTGGATCTGGAACGACTTCTTGAACGCGAAGCGGAACGCGTCGAGGTTGTCCTCTTCGTCGTCGACGACGACGATCGGGAAGCTCTTGAAGTCGAGCTCTTCCATCGGTTCTCCTCGAGACACCTTACCCCGTTCGGCTCGGCGCGAAAGTGCCGCGGGCGACTTGCCCCCAGCGGCCGCGCGGTTGGTGCTAAGCTCCGCCCGCTCTTCGCCTCAAGCGGACGTACGGAGCACCCGAACGGACGCGACGCGAACGACTCTCGGAGACCAGGCCATGCTCGAGGACGTGATCAAAGAACTTCGCTCTTCGTCGGACAAAGCCATCGAGGCGCTCCGACGCGACTTGTCCAAGGTCCGCACGGGGCGCGCGCACCCGAGCATGCTCGACGGCATCCGCATCGACTACTACGGCACGCCGACGCCGCTCTCGCAGATGGCGAACCTCGCCGTCCCCGAGCCGCGCATGCTCACGGTGAAGCCGTGGGACAAGGGCCAGGTGAAGGCCATCGACAAGGCGATCCGCGAGGGCGATCTCGGCCTCAACCCGCAGGTCGACGGCGATCTCATCCGCATCCCGATCCCCGCGCTCACCGAGGAGCGCCGCAAGGATCTCGTGAAGATCATCCGGAAGAACGGCGAAGAGTGCAAGGTCGCGATCCGCAAGCACCGCCGTGACGCCAACGAGATGATCGACACCCTCGAGAAGGACGGCGAGGTGAGCGGCGACGACGCCGAGCGCGGCCGCAAGAAGGTCGAGGACGTCATCGCCGAGCTCACGAAGAGTGTGGACACGATCATCGCGGCGAAGGAAAAGGACCTCCTCGAGGTCTGAGATCCGCCTGCCGACTCTCCACCGGCCTTGACAGGGGGGAGAGCCGGCGGGGATTCTTCCAAGGATGGCCGCTCCGGGCATCAAGCTCTCCGCGTTCGGGCTGACCGACGTCGGACGTCAGCGCGAGCACAACGAGGACAGCCTCGTGCTCGTGCCCGAGCATGGTTTGTTCGTCGTCGCCGACGGCATGGGCGGTCACCAGGCCGGTGACATCGCGAGCAAGCTCGCCACGAGCCTCATCGCCGACTTCTTCCAGGCGATGAGCGGCGAGGACGCGACGTGGCCGTCGAGCTTCAACCGCTCGCTGTCGGAAGAGGAGAACCGCCTCGTCACCGGCATCAACCTCGCCAACCGCCGCATCTTCGAGCAGAGCCGGAACAACCACGCCTACAACGGCATGGGGACCACCGTGGTCGGCGCGCTCTTCTCCGACCGCCGTCGGCGCGTCTACGTCGGTCACGTGGGCGACAGCCGCGCGTACCGCATCCGCGGCGACTCGATCCTGCAGATGACCCGCGACCACTCGCTCTACAACGAGCCACCTCCGCACATGACGGAGAGCGAGCGCGAGGAGCTCCCGCGGAACGTCATCACGCGCGCGCTCGGCATGGACGGCAACGTCGCCGTGGACCTCACGAACGAGGACATCGAGGTCGGTGACGTCTACCTGCTCTGCTCGGACGGTCTGAGCGGCATGATCACCGACGAGAACATCCTCGAGGTCGTGCGTTCGCTCGCCGATCCCCACGCGACGTGCGAGAAGCTCGTCGAAGCGGCGAACGAGCAGGGCGGCGAGGACAACGTGACGGTGATCGTGGTGCGGGTCGAGGCGTCCGTCGACGAAGAGGGGACGACGCAGGACCTCGGCCCCGACACCATGAAGCAGCTCTGAGCGGGGCGGCGGAGGCCCTGCGCTGCGGGGCACTTCTCCCGCGGGCGCTGCTTCATGGGGCGACGGCGCCCTCGACTCAGTTCGTGGGCGTGCCGTCGCAGTTCTGGAACTTCGCGTAGCCCGTCAACGAACAGACGTTGTTCGTGTCGGCGATCTTGGGGCAGTTGAAGGCGACCCACACGTTGCCCGCCGCGATCGACTCCTTCGTTCCGTCGATGAAGTAGAACTCGCAGGGCGCGTCCTGAGGCGACGTGAAGATGTCGGCCGTCGTGGGCGACACGTAGCTGACGATGCCCATCACCGGCGCGTCCTTCGTGGCGCTCTTCGAGAGGCCCTTGACCGTCAGGCCCAGGCTGAGGCCGTTCTTCAGCGCCGATCCCTGCACGTCGAAGGTCCCGCCCGAGGCTGCCTTGACGGTGCACGTGACGCTCGCGTTGTCGATTCCGTCGGTCGCGAGCACGGTCTGGCCGTCCTGACTGACCTGACCGACGCCCGAGTTGTGCGCCTGGATGTTGCAGGTCGCCGAGGTGTGCTGGAACGCGAGCGACCAACCGCCCTCGGGGATGGGCGCGACCGGATCGCTGCAGCCGATGGCGCTGAAGGAGATTCCGAGGCCGACCAGGAGAGTGAGTGCGAGAAGGCGCATGAGGGATCCGTTCGTGAGCGGGTTCGGGCTTTCGTGCGTGAGGGCCCGCGCCTCGATCGGCGGGGCGGCTTCGGGCGAAGTTACCGAGTCGCGGCGAAATGGGCAATCCAAGGGCACGACGCCGCCGGTCGGCCGCCGGAGGGCGAGCTCAGCGAGCCGCCGCGAACGCGCGCTCGAGGTCGCCCCAGAGATCCTCCTCGGCCTCGATGCCGACCGACAGCCGGACGAGCCCGTCGGCGATGCCGAGCTCGCGCCGCTGCGCCTCGGGCACGCTCGCGTGCGTCATGATCGCGGGGTGCTCGGCGAGCGACTCGACGCCGCCGAGGCTCTCGGCGCACGAGAAGATCTCGAGCGCCGAGAGGAACCGCTTCGACTCCGCGAGGCCGCCCTCGAGGACGAACGAGATCATCGCGCCGAAGCCCTTCATCTGCTTCTTCGCGACCGCGTGCCCCGGGTGCGTCTCGAGGCCGGGATAGTGCACCAGCGAGACCTGCGGATGGGCTGCGAGCTTCGCCGCGATCGAGGCCGCCGACGTGTTCGCCTGACGCACGCGGACGCCGAGCGTCTTCAGGCCGCGCAGGACCATGTAGCAGTCGAACGGGCTCGGGACCGCGCCCATCGCGTTCTGCAGGAAGCGGAGGCGCTCCGCGAACGCCGCGTCGCTCGTGACGACGGCGCCCCCGACGACGTCGGAGTGGCCGTTGATGTACTTCGTCGTCGAGTGGAGGACCGCGGTCGCCCCGAGCGCGAGCGGTCGCTGCAGGATCGGGGTCGCGAAGGTGTTGTCGACGACGAACCGCGCGCCCGCGCCGCGGGCGACCTCGGCGATCTTCGCGATGTCGAAGATCTTCAACATCGGGTTCGTCGGCGTCTCGATCCACACGAGCTTGGTCGTCGGGCGGATGGCCTCCCTCACGCGATCGAGGTTCGTCATGTCGACGAAGCTCGAGTCGATCCCGAGGGGCTTCATCACCTTGTCCATCAGGCGGAACGTGCCGCCGTAGACGTCGTCGCCGGAGAGGATGTGATCGCCGGGCGAGAGCGTGGAGAGGAGCGTCGTCGACGCGCCGAGGCCGCTCGCGAACGCGAAGCCGTGCTCGCCGCCTTCGAGCGCCGCCACGCAGGCCTCGAGCGCGTTGCGCGTGGGGTTGCCGCTGCGGCTGTACTCGTAGCCCTTGTGGGCGCCCGGGCTCTCCTGCGCGAACGTGCTCGACAGCACGATGGGCTGCATCACCGCGCCGCTCGTCGGATCCGGCGGCTGGCCCGCGTGGATGGCGAGCGTGTCGAGGGCGAGCTCTCTCTTCTGCGATCCGGGCTTCATGTCGGCGGAACCTCGCCCCGCGTCGTTCGGGCGTCGAGCCGAAAATCCGCGGCGGACCCGCACAGCCGGGCGACGCGACGGGCGGCTCAGCGCGGATCGGCGAGCAGGTCGACGAGCGCGTCGAGGCTCGTCGAGCGCGCGCGCGCGTCGAAGACGACGAGCGCGCGGAGCGCCTCTTCGAGCCGCGCGGGGAGCCGCGCTTCGCGGAGCGGCGCGAGGTCGAGCCCTCGCTCCGCGACGGCCAAGAGCCGAGCGGCGGCGCTCGGCTCGGGGCGCAGCGGTCGACCGGAGAAGAGCCGGATGGCCACCGCGGCGAGCGCGTAGACGTCGGTCTCGCGGCTCACCGAGACCTCCGCGCGAGCGACCTCCGGCGCCGCGTACGGCACGGTCCCCGTGAAGCCCTCGAGCAGCGCTCGCTCGCCGCGGAAGCGCGACGCGCCGAAGTCGACGAAGCGGACGACGCCGGCGGTCGACACCATCAGGTTCGCGGGGCTCGGGTCGCCGTGAACGAGCGTGAGCGGCCCCTCGGCGTCGGCGCGATCGTGCAGCGCACGGAGCGCGAGCGCGGCCTCCCGCACCACGTGCACGACGAAGGCGCGGGGCAGGGGCGCTTCGGCCTCGTCCAGCATCGACTCCAAGGTGACGCCATCGACGCGCTCCTCGACGACGAAGGGGCCCCGCGCGTCGCTCCCCGTCGCGACGAGCTTCGGCACCGACGGGTGATCCGCGAGCGACAAGAACGCTGCCTCGCGGGCGAGGGCCGCCTCCGCTCGCGCGTCGTCGGCGAGCTGTCGCCGAGGACGCTTCACCGCGACCGGATCGCCAGCGCGCACCTCGAGCGTGACCTCGAACACGGCGCCCTCCCGCACGACGGGCGCTCCGCGAGGACGCTCACCGGGAGGGGTCGAGGCGCTCGGGCGGTCAGCAGCCTTCTTCATCCGAGGCAGCTCATCCGAGGCAGCTCATCCGAGGCAGCTCATCCGAGGTCCTCCGTCTTGGGGTGAGTAACGGGATTCGAACCCGCGACGACCGGTACCACAAACCGGTGCTCTACCAACTGAGCTATACCCACCGCGAGAGCCGTGAGGCTCAAGCGCCGCACAGGATACTCAGCGGGCCCACCACTTCAAGCGCTATCGGCGTTCAGAGCTTCCAGTGGGCCGAGGCGACCTTGCGGGCCCGCTCGATCTCCAAGCCGTGTCGCTGCGAGAGCGGCGGCTCGTCCGCCGTCGCCGCCTTGGAGCGGCCGGAGAGGCCCTCGAGGGTCGCGGCGAGGCTCGAGCTGAGCCCCTCGAGGTCGTAGCCGCCCTCCAGCACGACGCCGACGCGTCCCTGCGCGCTCCTCTCCGCCACCTCGGCGAGGCCGCTCGCCATCTCGCGGTACGCCTCGGCCGTGAGCGCCATGCCGGCGAGGGGATCGCGGACGTGCGCGTCGAAGCCCGCCGACACGAGCACGAGCTGGGGCGCGAAGTCCTCGAGCACCGGGAGCACGAGGCGGGTGAACGCGGCCCGATAGGTGGTGTCCGACGCGTTCTGGGAGAGCGGCACGTTCAGGGTGAAGCCGGTGCCCTCGCCGGCGCCGAGCTGATCTGCGCCACCGGTGCCAGGGTAAAATGGATACTGATGCAATGAAGTAAAGAGAACGCGCGGCTCCTCCCAGAACGCCTCCTGGGTGCCGTTGCCGTGGTGCACGTCCCAGTCGACGATCGCGACGCGCTCGAGGCCGCGCGCGAGCGCGGCGCGGGCGGCGAGCGCCACGTTGTTGAGCACGCAGAAGCCCATG
>CAYYKK010000238.1:0-11980 GCA_964467935.1 uncultured Polyangiaceae bacterium | reverse complement strand
CCAAGCTCCCGAAGAACGCGAAGGCAGAGATCTCGCGCTTCAAGGGCCTCGGAGAGATGCCCGCCGAAGAGCTCTGGGCGACCACGCTCGATCCGAAGCGACGCCGCGCGCTCCGGGTGGTCATCGAAGGCGACATCGAGACCGACGGGATCTTGTCGGAGCTGATGGGGAAGGACGCGCAAGCGCGCTTCCGATTCATCATGGACCGCGCGGCCGAGGCCGAGATCGACGTGTAGCGCTTCTTGCGCCGCGCGCCGCCCGTGGCGTCTCGCGAGGGGTGCTTCAGCGAGCGCGGCGGAGGACCGTCTTGCCGGGCCACGTCGGGCCGTCGTCGTCGACCTCCCACTCGCCCCGATCGTTGAGACGGCACGCGGCTCGGTCGAACATGCCGCCGCGGGTCTCGAGCTGGAACGAGTCGCCGCGCTCGTTCACGACGCGGAACGGGCTGTCCTTCCCCTCGACGCGCCACGCACCGTCGTGAACCGACACGCGCAGGTTCTCGAACATCTCCCCCATCAGCGGCATGACCTCCGGCGGGATCGGATCGCGCGACTCGTAGCGCACGATCTCCCAGGTCCCCTCGAGCCGCCCCAGCATCGTCGTGCCGGTCGGGCTCGTCGCCTCTGGCCGGACCGCTGGCGGCGCCCCCGACGACGCTGCCGCCCCGCACGCCGTGGCCCCCACGAAGATCCCGAGCAGCGCCCCCCGCATCCCACGGAGACTATCAAACGGGCTCGGCGCGCCTCAATGCGGGTGGACGACCGACGCGCCGATCGCTTCAACCGTCGAGGTCGGGGGGGAGCGTCCCCTCGGGGCGCTTCGCGAGCAGTGCGCGCAGCTCGGCGGGCCGCCTGAAACCGATGCGACGAGCGACGACGCCCTCGCTCATCCCGGAGGCGAGCATCGCGCGGGCGCTGTCGGCGCGCACCTCGTCGTAGAAGACGTGCGGCGATCGGTCGAACGCGAGCCGGAACTGGCGAGCGAAGTGGAACTCGGACATGTCGAGGTCGAGGGCGACCTCGTACGTCCGGATGCGCTGCCCATTCCTCGCCGCCTCGTAGATGCGCGCACGAGCGACACGGAGCCGGATCATGGTCCCGGGAAGGACGGCTCGCTCGCCGCTCTCTCGGAGGCTCGCGCTCTCGTCACCGATCTCCTCGGCAGCTCCCTGGAGCCGGAGCGAACGGGGCGCGGGCGCTTCGGCGCTCGGCACGGTTTCTTGGACCTGGTCGAACTCTGCCTCTTGAAAAGAAAGCGAGCTGCTTCTCACGTTGGCTCTCCTTACGCCTCGATGGCGCGTTCGGAGAGATTCCAAAGCAACACGAATGCCGAAGAGAGCGGTGACGCGCCGTCGCGCGATTCGGCCTATTTCCGGGGAGTTTCGAGTCCTCGGGAGAGAGGGTGTGACCAGCAGTTCACGAAGCGTGACGGGCGTGTCACTGCGAAAAAGACGACGCGGAGAGCCCGCGCCCCTCGCCTGGGCGGGCCGAAGGCCGAACGGGTCGAGGGACCGGCTCAGAGGCGCCGATGGCGGAGCGAGGGCAGGCTCGCGCGGATGCGGGCGATGCGGGAGGCTTCGATGGGGGCGACCACGATCCCCTCCCCTTCGGACGCTTGCGCGATGACCTCGCCCCAGGGGTCGATGATGCACGACTTGCCGTAGGTGCGCCGGCCGCCCGGGTGCGAGCCCCACTGGGCCGCCGCGACGACGTAGGACTGCGCCTCGATCGCCCGGGCGCGCAGGAGGACGTGCCAATGGTCCTTCCCGGTCGCCAACGTGAAGGCGGCGGGGACCGTGAGCACGTCGGCGCCGCTCGCGCTGAGCGCGCGGTAGAGCTCCGGGAAGCGCACGTCGTAGCAGACCGACAGCCCCATCGTGAGCCCGCGGACGCGGTGCACGACCGCATCCTGTCCGGCGGAGGTCGACGCGCTCTCACGGTACGTCGCGCCGTCGCCGACCTCGACGTCGAAGAGGTGGATCTTGCGGTAGACCGCGACGAGCTGCCCCTCGGGATCGACGACCACGCTCGCGTTGTACGGTCGCGCGGGATCGGCGCTCCGCGCGGGCATGCCGCCACCGACGAGCCAAACGCCCTCCGCCTTGGCGGTCGACGCGAGCACGCGGAGGATCGGCCCGGTGGCGGGCGCGCCCACCGCGAGCGCCTCCGCCGCGGCGAGCTTTTGCTCCTCGGAGCCCATCAGCGCGAAGTTCTCCGGCAGGAGGACGACCTCCGCGCCGCGGGCGCGCGCTGCCCCGACGAGCGCCCGTGCCCGCTCGAGGTTCGCGGCGATATCGGCCTGGCTCGACATCTGAACGGCGGCGAACACGACGGGCTCGGCGTCGCCCCGTCCATCGGCTGAGTCGATCACCCCCCGAGTCTAGCAAACGGAGAAGACCTTCGGGCCCTCGCGCGCGGCAGCAGTGGCCCCAAAGCGCGCGAAACCGGGCTATCCTGGCGCCGTCGAGCCATGGCGGCGATCCACGATCCCACGACCGCAGCGATGCAGGAGTACGGAGCCTCCGCGTCGCCGGACAACCCGCGCGGTACACGCGCCGGCCTCGTGCTCCTCTACGCGCCGCACTTCGACCAGTTCGAGCCGTCGTACCTCTTGAGCGAGCGAGATCTGATCATCGGCCGCGAGGCGGGCTCGGGCATCTGCATCCCGGAGGCGGCGGTCTCGCGACAGCACGCGCGGGTGCACTACGACGGCAAGCACTGGCTCCTCTCCGACCTCGGCAGCCGGAACGGCACCCTCGTCGACGGCCAGTTCGTCTCGGAGCTCGCGCTCGAAGATCTCCACGAGCTGCGCGTCGGAGACGCCATCTTCAAGTTCGTGTCGGCCGGCGCCGAGAGCTACGCGCTCTACCGGATCGACGGCGCCCAGGTCGGCCCGCGCCCAGCCGGCTCGAGGCCCGAGCCGAGCGTGAGCGGCGTCATCGGAGGCTTCCAGATCCGGCAGCTCTGTCGCGCCCTCGACCGCATCGCGCGCAGCGAGATCTCGGTCGTGTTGCTGGGAGAGAGCGGCACGGGCAAGGAGGTCTTCGCGCGCGAGCTCCACGCGGCGAGCGGACGTCGCGGCGCCTTCCAAGCGGTGAACTGCGCCGCCATCCCGGCCACGCTCCTCGAGAGCGAGCTGTTCGGCTACAAGCGCGGCGCGTTCTCCGGCGCCGAGCGCGACAAGGTCGGGCTCGTGAAGGCAGCGGACGGAGGAACGCTCTTCCTCGACGAGATCGGCGACATGCCGCTCGACGCGCAGGCGAAGCTCCTCAGGGTCCTGCAGACGAAGGAGATCATCCCCGTGGGCGGCACGATCGCCGAGCGCGTGGACGTCCGCGTGCTGTGCGCGACGCACCGCGACCTGTCGCAGCTGCAACGCGAGAACCGCTTCCGCGGCGATCTCTTCGCGCGTTTGAACGAGTACAGCCTCCGGCTCCCGCCGCTGCGCGAGCGCAAGGAGGACGTCTACTCGCTGACGCGGGGGATGCTCTCGCGCCACGGCAGGCCCGACCTCAAAGTGACCTTCCCCTTCATGACGGGCCTCTTGCACTACGACTGGCCGTTCAACGTGCGAGAGCTCGAGGCGGCGATCAAGCGAGGCGTCGCGCTCGCGGAGGGCGACACGCTCGACGCCGATCATCTCCCCGACGTCATCCGCGAGCTCATGAAGGAGTACGGCCAGCGGAGCGGCGGCGCCGAGCCCTCGCACGCCGCGCCTCCTCCCGCGAGGACGGCGCCCGATCCCTACGCGCAGACCGGCCCGTTCGCGACGTCACCGAAGCGGCCCGCAGCCCAGGCCGCGCCGAGCGAGCAAGAGCTGCGCGCGCTGCTCCAGCAGCACCGGGGCAACGTCGCGGCCGTCGGGCGCGAGTTCGGCAAGGAGCGCATGCAAGTGCACCGCTGGATGAAGCGCTACGGGATCGACGTCGAAGAGTACCGCTGAAGGAGGGGGCAGCGACGATGCCGCGGGCGAACATGCCGCGGGCGAACATGCCGCGGGCGAACATGCCGCGGGCGAACATGCCGCGGGCGACGATGCCGCTGGCGAACATGCCGCGGGCCCTCGGGCGACGACGACCGCGTCTCAGGCGCCCGTGCCCGTGCTCGCAGCCGTCGTCGAGGCGGAGGTCGAAGAGGACGTCGCGCCTGCGCCGCCCGCACCGCCCGCGCCGCCCTGCCCGCACTGCTGCGCGTCCTGGCAGTCGATCTCGCAAGGACCCGGATTGTTACATATGCAACTGAAGTACGAGACGAGGAGAGGCTTGGCGGCGGCGCCCGCGTTGAGGCACTGCGCGACCGCCGCCGGATCGTCGTTCACCGTGAACGCCGGACAGAACTGCTGGATGAACGTGGTGCAATCGGAGTCGGCGAGGCACGCGTTGTACTGGCTCGCGCAGACCCCGGTGCGGTTCGCGATCTCGCAGCTCTGGCACGCTTGCGCGTGGAAGATCTCGTGGATGCAGTGGCAGTCGGCGACGACCGCCGGGCCCGTGCTGCTCGAGGAGCCGACCCCGCTCGCGGCGCTGGCGACGCTGCTCGCGCCACCGCTCCCCGCGCCCGCCGCGACGCCGCTCGGCGCGAGCTCGTCGAATGGGCGCGTATCCCGCTTGCCCACGCAGCCCGTCACGACCGCGACCAAGAGGAGCGTCGAGAGCCTTCGCATGGGCACGAGTATACACACCAAGACCGGTCTGCTAGGTCGCGGCGGTGAGCTTCGCACCGCTCTCCTTCTTGCCCAAGTCCGCGCTCGGCATCCTCAAGGAGGTCGCGCGGCACCTGTTGCGCAGACCCGTCGTCGGGCTCGCGGTCGCGGCGCGCACGGCGGACGGACGGTGGCTGCTCATCCGCCGCGGCGACACCGGCACGTGGGCGCTGCCGGGCGGCACCGTCGAGTGGGGCGAGACGCTGCGCGAGACGTTCGTACGCGAGCTGCTCGAAGAGGCCGGCGTGGAGGTGGCGACGCTCGAGCGCGTGGTCGGCGTCTACTCGAGGCCGGATCGCGATCCTCGGTTCCACGCGGTGACGATCGTGGTCACGGCGCGCGTGGAGCCGCCGAAGCGTCCGCCCATGAACCCGCTGGAGATCCGGGAAGCGCGCCTCTTCACGGACGCGGACCTGCCCTCCGACATGGCGATGACGATGCGCGACTACGTCGAGGCGGCGCGGTCCGAGGGCCCCACGTCGATCGAGTAGTGCGTCACCAGAGGACGTCCTGGTGCTCGGTCACGCCAGCCAGGCCCTCGACGCGGATCGCCCGACCGCCGAGCGTCAAGCGTCCCTCGAACGCGCCGACCGGCTGGATGAACTTCGACCGGACGATGAGCATGTCCTTGTGCTCCGCGTGGATCGCGGCGGGCGTGAACGTCAGATCGAGGCTGCCGCACGTGGTCGTGACGGTCCACGGATCGGTGGGCCTCTCTTCGTCGAACGTGAAGCGCCCCTCCCCGAGCGGATGGAGCGTGTCGCCGAGCCACGCGCCGCACTCGGCCTCGCCGACGAAGCCCTCGACGACGTTGAACGCGAGCCGCTCGCCCTCCGAGGTGCGACCGAGCGCGAGCGCCCAACGCCACACGGTGTGCCGAGCGAGGAACCCCGAGGTGTGATCCAGCGCGCAGAGCGGGCGCTCGAGGAGCCACCGCTTGCCCCCGGCGACGACCTCGCCGCGCGCCTCGTGCACGCGCTTCTCCGTGGCGTTCGCGTAGCCGCCTTCGACGGGGACGACCGCGGAGATGGGCTGCGGTCCCTCTCCCTCGCGCTCGGCCGCGACGTGCACGGGCAGCCCCCCGGCCTCGGGCGCCATGTCGACCACGACGCGCGCGTCCCCGACCTCGATGCGCGTGCGGCCGAAGGAGAAGGAGGTCGCGCGATGACCGGGCCCGTCGTCGGAGAACGTGACGGCCGCGCTCGGCGCGAGGATGGATCGGTCGACGAGCATCGCGCGCGCACGCCGATCCAGGACGAAGACGATCGCCGTCGCGGCGTACCCGAGCGACACCAGCGCGACGCCGACGAAGACGCGCTCGTCGCTGATCGCGGCGTAGGTCCATCGCTTCTTGTGCGCGAGCTGCCACAGGCGCGAGCGCTGGATCGGGCCGAAGTCCATGCGAGGGAGGCCGCCGCGAAACGAGCCGAAGCTCGGCTCGCCGCTCTCGTGGAGCGCCCTGGGGGCATCGTCGAGCTTACGCACGCGCGGGACCCTACTTCCATGCCCCGAGGGTCGCAAGGCACCGCCCCGCGGCGCGCCGACGGGTCGCGCCGCGCCGCTCGGATCGCTATGCTCTCGCCCCATGCCCGTCCCCAGCGCCCAATACCCCACGCCGAGCAACGAGCCCGTCCTCACGTACGCACCGGGGACGCCCGAGCGCGGGCTCTTGAAGGCCGAGCTCGCGCGGATGAGCGACGAGGTCGTCGAGATCCCGATGTTCATCGGCGGGCGTGAGGTGACCACGGGTCGCCTCGTCGACGTGCGATCGCCTCACGACAAACGTCGCGTCATCGGGCGCGCCCACGACGGCACGGCCGCGGACGCGACGCGCGCGATCGAGGCAGCGCTCGCGGCGCGCCCCGCGTGGTCACGCCTCCCGCAGAGCGCGCGCTCGGCGATCTTCCTGCGCGCCGCGGAGCTCATCGCGTCGCGCGCGCGGGCGACCCTCAACGCCTCGACGATGCTCGGGCAGAGCAAGACGGCCTACCAAGCCGAGATCGACTCGGCCTGCGAGCTCATCGACTTCCTCCGCTTCAACGTCGCCTTCGCGGAGAAGCTCTGGGAGCAGCCGCGACCGTCGCCGCAGGTGTGGAACGCGCTCGAGCAGCGCCCGCTCGAGGGCTTCGTGTGCGCCATCACGCCGTTCAACTTCACGGCGATCGCGGGCAACCTGCCGACCGCGCCCGCGCTCCTCGGCAACGTCGTCGTTTGGAAGCCGTCACCGAACGCGCTGCACTCGGCCCACCACGTCATGAACGTCCTGCGCGAGGCCGGCCTCCCGGACGGCGTCATCAACCTCGTCATGGGCCCGCCCGAAGAGATCGTGAACGCGTGCGTCGATCATCCGGCCCTCGCCGGCATCCACTTCACCGGCTCGACCACGGTCTTCCGGGCGATCTGGAAGCGCGTGGGCGACAACATCGCGCGCTACCGATCGTACCCTCGGCTCGTCGGCGAGACGGGCGGCAAGGACTTCATCTTCGCGCACGCGAGCGCCGATCCCGCCGCGCTCGCGGTCGCGATGGTGCGCGGCGCCTTCGAGTTCCAGGGGCAGAAGTGCTCGGCGGCGTCGCGCGTGTACGTGCCGCGATCGCTCTGGTCCAACGTGAAGGATCGTGTCGTCGCCCACCTCGAGTCGCTGGTCGTCGGCGACCCCGCGGACTTCCGCACGTTCATGGGCGCGGTCATCGACGCGCGCGCGTTCGGGCGCCTCGCCGGCGTGATCGCCGAGGCGCGAAGCGACGACCGCTACGACATCGTCGCGGGCGGCAAGACGAGCGACGAGATCGGCTACTTCGTCCACCCGACGTTGGTCGAGTCGCGCGATCCGAAGAGCCGACTCATGACCGAGGAGTTCTTCGGTCCCATCCTGACGGCGTGGGTCTACGAGGACCGCGACGAGGAGGCGGCGCTCTCGCTGTGCGACGAGACGAGCGGTTACGCGCTGACGGGCGCGATCTTCGCGCGCGATCGGGGCTTCGTCGAGCGCGCGCGCGATCGCCTGGTCGACGCGGCAGGGAACTTCTACGTCAACGACAAGCCGACCGGCGCGGTGGTCGCGCAGCAGCCCTTCGGCGGCACGCGCGCCTCGGGGACGAACGACAAGGCCGGCAGCCCGTTGCACCTCCTCCGGTGGGTGAGCCCGCGCGCCATCAAGGAGACGCTCGTCTCGCCGCTCGAGGTGGCCTACCCCTCGATGCGCGAGCCCTGACCCCGCGCGGCGCTCGCATCGGAGCGACGAGCCGCACCGAGGGCGAAAAAGTTCCGCTTGTGGGACTGCGTCCTCCGTTGTAAACCGCACCATCCTTCGGGGGGCTCACCTCCCACGTGCAACTCGGGCGGGGGTCCGCCAGCACGACGGAGCCACGCGCGGCGCGACAACTCGCGGCGGACGTGGCTTCGATGGACGCTTTCATTTTCGGGTCGCCGCGATGGGCGGTCGATCGATGCCTCAAGGAGAGACCATGAAGTCGAAGTATCTCGCTGGACTCACTGGGATTGGACTCTTGGCCGGCCTCGTCGCCGCCTGCGGCGACAGCGGCGCCACCGGCACCGGCGGAGCCGCCACGACGAGCACCTCGACGTCGACTGGCTCGAGCAGCTCCAAGGGCGTCACGTCGGCCACCAGCACCGGCACCGGCATGATGGGCGACGGCAACGACACGATCGACACGGCGACGGCGCTCACGGCCGGCCAGAACGGCGCGTTCACGACCGATCCGAACGCGACCCCGGCGCTCGATCCGCCGAACACCGACGTCGACTTCTACAAGTTCACGGCGACCAAGGGCCCCTGGGACTTCTTCACCCAGACCAACCCGAACAACGACAGCGGCGTCCACATCGACACGGTCATCACGCTCTTCGACTCGTCGAAGAAGCAGATCGCGCGCAACGACGACGGCTTCCCGCGCACGGGCACCGACTCGACGCTCTCGACCATCCTCCAGGCCGACGGCGAGTACTACGTGAAGGTCGAGGAGTTCTGCAGCTCCGACCTCGCGACGACGCCCTGCCCCGCCGACTACTTCACCAACATCACCGACAACACCTACTTCCTCGCGGCCGTCCCGCTGACGAAGGAGGCCGTTCACCTCTCGGAGCTCCCCGAGGTCGAGCCGAACGACACGTCCGCCACCGCGACGATGTTCGGTTACAACCCGGTGCCGATGAAGACCGGCTCGTACTACCTGTCGGTCGTCTGGGGCGACATGCAGACGCTCGGTGACGAGGACTGGCTGAGCTTCACGATCCCGGCCGACGTGACGACGACCGTGCCGATCTCGGCGACGCAGAACCTCCCCGGCCGCGTGAGCGCGGGCATCACGATCCCCCCGCCCAGCACCGCGGGCAACGGCTCGGACCTCAACCTCGGCGTCGTCGACGTCGTCGACTCCGCGGACATGTCCGTCGTCGGCCGCCTCGACTTCACCAACGAGCCGACCGACGGGACGCGCTCGGAGATGAGCATCCCGCTGCAGCTGAACCACCAGTACTTCATCCACATGAAGGCCGGTAACTACTCGGCGACGGGCGGCGCGGGGAAGTTCTACTTCTTCGAGCAGAGCGCGGCGTCCGGCAACCCGATCGAGGGTGAGCTCCTCCCGACGCCGGTGACCAACAACTCGGTGGCGACGGCCGAGGCCCTCACCGGCGGCGCGCTGAACGGCGGCGGCACGGGCTTCTTCGTCGAGGGCGATCTGCCCGCCGGCGACGTCGACTTCTTCAAGGTGACGATCCCGAGCGCGGGCACGAAGGCCTCGGTCTTCTGCTCGGGCGAGCGCATGGGCACCGGCCTCCGCACGCTCAAGGCGACGCTCCTCGACGCGACGGGCACGAACACCATCGGCACCGACACCGAGAGCGCCACGCACGACCTCGGCATCCAGGACAAGACGGTGACCGGCGGCGCGGACGTGATCGTCAAGGTCGAGGCGACCCAGGACACGACCGTCACGAGCCCCGCCTACCGCTGCGTCGTGGTCGTCCCCTGAGGGACTGAGACGGCGCGACCGACGCTCGTCGTGACGACGGCGTCGGCGCTCGGTTCACGAAGAGGTCCGCCGGTGTGCATCGCGCACCGGCGGACTCGTTTTGTGCGCCCGCTTCGCCAGCGCGAGGCAGCTGCGGCCCGACGCGCGCGGGCCTCAGGCGTCGTCGTCGGTCAGGAGCGCCCGGACGTCGGCGTAGGCGTCCGACACCTGGAAGGAGACGAGCTCGTCCACGCGCTCGGCCTCCGTGAGCGCATCGCGATAGCCGCCCTCGAACACCCCCTCCTTCGCGAGCTCGATCCCCACGTGGAGCGAGCCAGCGAGGAGCACGCCTGCGCGCAAGCTCGTGCGCTCGACCGAGGCGACATACCTCGTCAAATCGGCGCGACCGCCAGCCTCGCTGAAGGCGTGCACCGCCTTCTTCAGCTCCTCGAGCTCCTCCGTGCCCAACCAAGCCTGAACCTTCGGCGCGAGATCGCCCACGACCCGACGCATGCTCTCGGGCCCCGTCACCTCGCCCGTGGCGAGCGAGACCGCCGCGAGGAAGCAAGCGGTGAGATCCTCGATCGCCGGACAGAGCGCGAGGAGGCGATGGCGCGGCGCCTGGTAGGTGACGAGCCGGCCCGCGAGGAACGCGAGCTCGGGGACCGATCGCCCGCGCAGCGCGCCCCCGCCGATGCGGGTCGCCGGCGGGTCCGCGAGGATCGGAGCGAAGCTCGAGTTGCTCTTGTCATCCAGATACATCACTGGCGGCGCCAGCCCGAGCGTCTTCGACGCCCACGCGAGGCTCCGAACCGCGCTGACGGTCGTGGTCTCCGGGTCCACCTTGAAGCGATCTTCCGGCAGCCGCTTCGCCTGCGTTCGCTTGATCACCTCGGCGAGCGCCGCGGACGCCGCCGCCCCGGTCGCATGGAAGATCGCGCGCACCGCCTCGAGCTCCGGATCGCGATGCTCGAGCAGATCCCACGTGTCCTCCGACATCACCGCGGTGAACTTGGGCGTGCCCTCGGGCTTGTTGGCTTCGTAGACGGCGCGCTCGCGGTCGAGGGCGATCCCCCGCGCGACCAGCACCGAGGCGGCGTCGCTCGCGCGCTCCACCTCGTTCTGCCGCATGTACGACTCGAACAAGAGGCGGAACACGCGAGGCTCGCGAGGCTCGATCTCGCTCAACGCGAGCAGATGTCGCTTGGTCGCGTCGACGTCGTCGACCTGCCGCGCCATGTCGACCGCCATCTTGTGGACGTTCGCGTCCGAGGGCTTCGCGCGCGCGGCGTGCTCGAAGGCCTCGAGCGCGAGCGACGCGTCGTCGAGGTGATCGCGCAGCACGAGGCCGAGCCTGCGGTTGAGCTCCCACGCCACCTCGAGGCGGATCCCCTCGGGCTCGAGCCGGGGGAGCCTCGTCAGCATCCTCCGGTAGCTCGACTCGAGCTCGCTCCACTCTTGTCGCTCGGAGAGGATCTCGGCGATGAGCGCCAGCGGCTCGAGCTTCTGCGGCTCCTCGTCGAGCGCTGCCTCGAGCAGCTTGAGCGCCTCGTCCTCGCGGCCTCGCTTGTGCAGATCGGCACCGAGCTCGAGCAGCAGCACGGCCTTGTCGCCGGGGACACGCGTGCCGTCGGCGATGCGCCGCCGCAGCGCCAACACGTCCTCCGTCCGCCCCTCGGCTTGGCCGAGATCGCGGAGCATCGCGAGCAGGTCGAGGTTCTCCGGATCGATTCGCTCGGCGCGCTCGAGCATCTGGCGCGCGCGCATGCGCTCCTCCGGCATCGCGAGCCAGCCGCGGCCGTACTTGAGGAGCGCGGTGAAGCGGGCCTGGTCGTCGGGCAGGGCCTTCAGGATCCGCTCTTGGGTGGCGGCCGCGGCGCGGTGATCCTTCTCCTCCAGGTAGAGCGTGAGCAGCTCGCCGAGGACCTTCGCCGTCTGCGCGCCCTCGACCATGGTGAGGGCCTTCTCGAGGTTCGCGATCGCCTCGGCGACCTTGCCCTGGAGCGCCTTGACGGTGCCCATCTTCAGGTACACGTGCCCCCGCGCCTCGCGATCGAGCGACCCGAGGCCGAGCGCGCGGCGATAGGCGGCGAGCGCCCCTTCGTAATCCGGGACGTGGAGGAGCCGGCGCGCCTCGTCGAGCACGGCGTCGACGTCCGACTGCGACGTCGGCGGGAACGATCGCGGCGGCGCGGGCGCCTCGCTCGGCGGCGGCCGGCTGAGCGGTGGCCGGCTCGGAGGCGGCTGACTCGGAGGCGGCTGACTCGGAGGCGGCGGGCTCGGGGGCGGCGGTCGCGGTGCTG
>CAYYKK010000237.1:0-11996 GCA_964467935.1 uncultured Polyangiaceae bacterium | reverse complement strand
CCCGCGGTGGAGCCCGCGCTCGCGGGCGGGCTGGCTTCGCCGGTCGCGCCCGGCTCCGAGCTCGCCGAGCCCGTGGCGACGGCGGAGGGGTCGTGCGTGCGCCCGACGCCGGCGGGGTCGACCGTGGGCGAGACCACGCTCGCGCAGCCTCCCGCGAGGCTCAGCAACAACACAAAAGACGAAGTGCCCGCCATGAAGGCGGGCACCCTAGCAAAGCCGCGAGCGCGATCCTAGCGACCGAGCGACTCGGCGCGGTTCACGATGCGAGGCGTGATGAAGACGACCAGCTCCGTGCGGTTGTCCTGCGACGAGCGCTTCTGGAAGAGCACGCCGAGGATCGGGATGTCGCCGAGCAGCGGGACCTGGTTCACGTTGCGGGTCGAGTTGCGCGTGTAGATGCCGCCGATGACCGCCGTGTGACCGTCTTGCAGGAGCAACTCGGTCTCGACCTCGCGCTTGAGGATCGTCGGATCGCCGCGGGCCGAGAGACGGCTGAAGTCGGGCTCGTCACGGTTGACCTTGACCTTCATCGCGACGCTCGCGTCGCTCGTGACGTGCGGCGTGACGAGCAGCTGGAGCTTCGCCTCTTGGAAGACCGTCTGGACGCCCTGCGCGCCGACCTGCGAGAACGGGATGAGGGTGCCGGAGCTGATGCGCGCCGTCCGGTTGTCGAGCGTGAGCACGCGCGGGCTCGAGATGATGCGGCCCATACCGTTCGCCTCGAGGGCGGAGAGACGCACGTTGAGGTTGAAGTTCTGATCGATCGACCCGAACGTGAAGCCGAGGGCACCACCGGACCCGGAGCCGACGGCGGCCGGGAGGTTGACGGCGAAGTTCGGGTTGGTGAGCGGAGCGCCGTTCGGGTTCAGGCCGGACGTGTTGCTCGAGTCGGGCGACGCGCCGCCGGCGATGCCGATGGAGTTGGGGAACGCGATGCCGGTGTCGTTGCCGGTGGCCTGGCTGAAGGCCGCGTCACCACCCCACTGGATGCCGATTTCGCGATTGAACGTGCTGTTCGCTTCGACGATGCGCGCCTCGATGAGGACCTGCGGGGTCTGCGTGTCGAGCGCTCGGATGAGCTCCTCGATCTGGTTCAGGTTGCCGGTGATGTCGCGAGCGATGAGCACGTTGGTGCGCGCGTCGACGGCGAGCGACCCGCGCGGCGAGAGGAGATCCTTCGCGCGGTCCTGCATGTCAGTTGCACCTGCGTAGGAGATGGGGATCAGGCGCGTCTCGATCGGGGCCAGCTCGAACTCGCTCTTGCGGCGCGCGATGGCGAGCTCGCGCTCTTTGTTGAGCTCGGCGATCGGGGCGACGCGGATGAGGTTGCCCTTGCGGACCATGCCGAGGCCCTTGGCCTGGAGCACCGTGTCGAGCGCCTGGTCCCACGGGACGCTGCGCATCCGGATCGTGACCGAACCGGTGACGTTGTCCGCGGTGACGACGTTGACGTGACCGACGTCGGCCAGCAGCCGGAGGACGTCGTGGATGTCGGCGTCCTTCAGATCGAGGTCGATGCGACGACCGCCGACCGCGGTGGCGCGCGCGCCCTGATCCTCGTTCTTGCCGGGCGCGACCTGCCCCGCCATGCCGGGGAGGAACGCGTCGGCCTGCTCGGGCTCGACGGCGCGCTCGAGGGGGTTGTCGCCGACGCTGGTCTCGACCGCCGGGAGATCCGGCAGCTCCTCGCGCGAGATCGTGCGCACCTTGCGCGCCGCGCCGCCGTCGACCGCGACGCCCGTCTCGCTCGAGGTCGGGGCGCCGTTCATCATCGAGATGACGAGGGCCTGGCCCTCGCGGGTCACGAGCGATCGAACCCCCGCGTGGTGAGCGATCTCGATGACCACCGTGTCGGCCGAGCCGCCCTTCTTGAAGGTCGAGACCGTGTCGACGAGCCCGCGGAACGCGCCGACGTCGAGCGTGCGCTGGAGGGCGGCGGGCAGCGTCACGCCCGTGAGCTCGACGCGGTCGACGTCCTTGCCGCTCGACTGCGTGAACTTGGCGTCACCGGACAGCTCGACGAAGACCTTGTCCCGGTCGGCGCCGTGGTTGAAGCGCACGTCCTTCAGCGTCACCGCCTCCACCGGCGCGGCCTCGGCCGTGCCCGCGACCGGCATCTCGATGGGCGCCTTCGCCGCCGAGGTCTTCTCGGCCTTCTCGAACGTCAGGATCAGGCCGTCCGCCGTCGCCCGCACCGAGTACGACGCGGGGTGCGCGAGCGTCACGAGCACGCGCGTCGCGGCCGGATTCTGGAAGCCTTGCGTCATCACGCCGGCGACGACGTCGTTGCCGTCGACGAGCGCGGCGGGCGCCCCCTTCACCGCGGCTCCCTGGATGTCGAGCAGGATGCGGTTGCCGCCGTCCGTGACGCGCGCCGAGAACGTCGGCTTCTGCGTCGTCTTGATGGCGACCTCGGCCTTGCCCTTTTGGGAGGCGGCGAGGGTCACGTTGGTGACCTCGACGGCGCTCGGTGCGGCCGTCGCCGTCACGGCGAGGGTCGCCACGACGAGCATGACGCCGAAGCTCAGAGTGGCGCGTCCGAGCTTCTTGCTCGTCCGAACGACGCCTCTCGGGATTTCGTTTCGCACCTTGGGGCTCTTCATCGCCCTCGGATGCTAGGTCGCGCCTCCGACAAGGGCCTAATTCGTGACAGCTCTTTTTTCGATCGACGCACGGAAGAGCCGGCAGCGAAGGCGAAACACGGTCGTCGAAAATGCCGAGAGCCCCCTCGAAAGGGGGCTCTCTCACGCGCGCGGCGACGCGCCGGAGCGCCTCGCTCGTGGCGGCGTCACCCGCCGCCCTTCGCCCTGCTCGGCGCGGCGGGAGGGGGCGGCGTCGTCGGCCCGCTGATGCCCTGCGCGGGCGGGAGCGCGGGCATCCCGGGAGGAGGCGGCAGGTCCGCGGAGCGCGGCATCCCGGTCCTGATCTCGGGGTTCAGCTCGTCGGCGGTGCGCAGCGAGAGCACGCGGGTCGTCGCCTGGAGATCGGGTCGCGACGGATCCTCGCGCACGAACACCACGTCGTTCGAGCGGATGCGGTCGACGCGCCAGTTGACCGCGACGTCGACGCCGCTCGCGCCGCCGGCGTGCACCTTCTCGGCGCGCCCGACGAAGTCGCCCGTGTGGACGACCCAGCCGAGCCCGGTCGGATCGTTGATGAGCACGCGGGGCGAGTCGCCCGTGATGATGCCCGCGATCTTGCACTCCTCGAGCGCGTACTTCGAGAGGAGCACGTCGCGCTGCGTCTTCTGGACCGTGACCACGGGCTTCGCCTCGACGTACGCCTTGAACGGATCGCGGTTCGACTCGTTGAAGTCACGCTCCGAGATCTCGCGCTGCGGGAGCGGCGGAAGGTTCGACGGCATCGCCCCCGCCTTCGGCCCCGCCGCGCCCGCGGGCTGCGCTGCCGCGGCTTGCGGCGCCGCGGCGCCCCCTTGCTGCGCCGGTTGCGCGCTCCCGGTCTGCGGCGCGTCGTCTCCGCAGCCGCCGAGCACCATCGCCGCGACGGCGATCGTCCCGGTGAACTCTGCCCACCTCATTGTTGCCTCCCGCGGCCCTCGCCACCTTCGCCGGACTTCAAGGCGCGGAACGCCGTCGCCAGGCACTTGACCTCGACGAGCACCTCGGCCTCGCCGTCGGTGCCTTTGGCGCCGCTGTTGGCCTCCGTCTTGATCGCGATGTTCTCGATGTTGATGATGCGGTCCAGCTTTCCGACCGAGTAGAAGAACCGCGCCACCTGGTTGAAGCGGCCGGTGATCGTCAGCGCCATCGGCACCTTCGCGTAGAACTGCGCCTTCACCTCGTCCTGCGGCGTGTACGACGTCAGGTTGATGCCGGACGAGGTGGCCATGTTCTGGACGGCCGCGAGGAAGGACGGCATCTCGGGATCGTCGGGGAGGACCTTCTTCTGCTCGCGCGCGACCTGCTGCCTCCGGGTGCGCTCGTCGAGATCCTTCTGGTAGGCGGCCTTGGCCTCCTCGGCCTTCGCGAGATCGCTGTGGAGCTTCGTCTCCTTGTCGTGCTCCGCCGAGATCGAGCTGTCGACGTCGGTGAAGAAGATGACGAAGTACACCGCGGCGGTCAGCGCCGCGAACACGAAACCCGTGATCACTTTGGCAAGGGGCGACATGCGCTCCAACGCCGAACCTCCGGCTGCCATCAGTACCTCACCTTCATTTCGACGCCGAACGAGACGACGCCCACGTCGTCCGCCGTCCCCTTGTCCTTCTTACCCGGCAGGAGCTTCACGTCGTAGAAGTACGCCGACAGCTTGAGCCGGTTCGCGAACTCCGAGACGTCCTGCGAGTCCCGCGCGTACCCCTCGATCTTCACCGTCCGCGAGTCCTCGGTGTAGCTGGTGAGCCAGAGCCGATGTGCATCCCAGTTGATGTTGTAACCCTCGAGCGGGTTATCCTTCTGGAGCTTCTTGATGTAGTCGGGGTCGGCGCTCGGCCCTTTGCCGGGCGTGAGGAGCTGCGCGAGCTCGAGGAGGACCGCGGTCGGTCCGGTTCGTCCCGCCTGCAGCTGGGTGATCGCGTCCTCGCGCGCGCGCAGGTTGGCGAGGTCCTTCTTGACCTGCTCGTGCTGCGTCACGATCTGCTGGATGTTCTTGATCTGCCCTTCGATCTGGCTGTTCTTCTGCTGCTGCGCGGCCAGCTCGTTGAGCTTCGAGTTGTGGAAGATGATGAAGCCGATCGCCTCCACGACGACGACCGCGAGCACCGCGAGGAGCCACTTGGTTCCGCCGACGCTCGGCGCGCTGATGGCCGACGCCTTCGAGCGCTCCTGCTTCTTCTTCTGCGGGAGTAGGTTGACTCTGATCACAGACGCCGCTCCTTATCCTTGCGCATGCTGAGGCCCAGCGCGACACAGAGCTGCGCGGCTCTCGTCTGCAGGAGTTGCTGGTTCACGTCCTTGCCCTCGACGCCGATCTTCTCGAGCGGCGGGATGAGCTCGACGCCCACCCGCGAGCGACGCCCGATCGCCGCCTGCATCGCCGGCAAGTTGCTCGACCCGCCGGTGAGGTAGATGCGGTGCATCTCGGCCTCGCCGCTCGTCGCGTGGAAGAAGTCGAGGCTGCGCTGGATCTCGCCGGCGATCGAGTCGCACACGCTGTCGATGATGGGCTGCACCTGAGGCGGCACGTTCTGCGGAGCGACGGCGCTCATGCACTTGAACTCTTCGGCCTGCTCGAACGGCACGCCGAGCTGCTTCTGGATCTGCTCGGTGATGTAGTTGCCGCCGTTCGCGATGTCGCGCGTGAAGGCGCTCGCGCCGTGCGAGACGATGTTGATCGACGCGAGGCTCGCGCCGACGTTGATGATCGCGAACGTCGTCTCCGGCGGGATGCCGCGGTTGAACTCGAACAGGTTCTGCACGGTGAACGCGTCGATGTCGACGACGATCGGGCGCAGCTTCGCGGAGCGGGCGATCTCGGAGTAGTCGTTGATCTCGTCTCGCTTGGCGGCGACGAGCAACAGGTCCATCTGCCCCGCCTCGGGCCTGCGCCGCAGGACCTCGTAGTCGACGTGGACGTCCTTGATGTCGAACGGGATGTGCTGCTCGGCCTCCCATTGGATCTGCTCGTCGAGCTCGGCGGCGGTCATCATCGGGACGGTGATCTTTCGGATGATGACCGCCTGACCGCTGATGCTCAGCGCGACGTCCTTCGACTTGATCTTCGCCTCTTGGAAGACGCGGCCGAGGCCGTCGATGACCGCCTGCGAGTTCAAGACGTGCCCGTCGACGATCGTCTGCCGCGGCAGGGGCGTGTAGCCGACGTGCGTGAGCTTCAGCCCTTTGCGGGTCTCTTTGATCTGGCAGATCTTGATCGAGCTCGTGCCGATGTCGACGCCGACCAGGTTGTTGCCTTCTGACATTCGTTACGCCCTCGTCCTCACGATTTGCGCTCCGGAAGAGCCGATCGGCGTCGTGTCGAGCGCCGACCGGGCGCCCGCCACTTCATCGCGACCTTCCGTGAGAGCTTCGCATCGCGTTCCCGGAGCGGCCAAGATTCCGCTTTACTCGACGCGTCCCTGAGCTTACGCCTGCCGAGGGAGCGAGGCACGGATGAGTCGATGCGCACGCGTTCGCGATCGGGCGTGGGTCGTCGCGGCGGCCCTCCTGGTGGCTGAGGTGTGGGTCGGCGCGCCGCGATGTGCGCACGCCGACGCCCCCGGCAAGCCCGCGCCGCGCCAAGCCAGCGCCGCCCCCAAGTCCGCCGCGCCGGCGGCGAAGGCTCCCTACGCCGCGACGCCGAAGCACCCCGGCGTGCTTCGCCTGAAGCGCGCCGGCAAGACGGTCACCGTGACGCTCGTGAAGGACGGGCAGGTCACCGCCGACGGCGCGGAGGGGTTGGCGGAGGTCATGAAGCACAGGTCGGGGGCGAAGCACGCCGTCGACGGCGCGCTGGCGATGCTCCTCGCCTCGGTGAGCGACCACTTCGGAGGCAAGGTCATCGACGTGGTCGACGGCTTCCGTCCCCCGCCCGGCCACTCGAACCACAACACGGGCAAGGCCATCGACCTGCGCGTCGAAGGCGTCCCCATCGAGGTCGTCCGGGACTACTGCCAGAGCCTCGATGGAGCTGGGGTCGGGTTCTACCCAGCCGGAAAATACGTTCACCTCGACGCACGCAAGCGAGGGCGGACGTGGACCGAGGAGAGCCCCTCCGGGCACGGCGAGGGCGCTACCGCGTCCACGCAGCGGAGAACCACAGGGTCCCCAAAGACCCCTTCAAAGCCTCCGCAACCAGCTGGAACCACGAAGAAACACTGAGTGCGAGACCACGCACACTTGCGTCTCTCGACGGTGAGAGGTCCTATGAGACCCCTTCGGACGTGACGTGCTCGAGCGTTCGGCGCACGGCTGTCCTGCGGCGCCCAGACGCGCAGCGGAACACGCATGCGCCGGCGACCGAGGTTCAGTCCCCGTCGGGATCGACGCGCACCGGGCCCGCGGCGGGTCGTGCGAGCGCGAAGAGGGTCGTCGCGTCGTGGTGCGCCCCGAGGTGGTCGCGGGTCTCGGTCCAGGCCGGCTGGTCGGCCCCCCGATCGACGCCGACGACCTCGCTGCAACCGAGGGTCTGGAGCACGGTGGCGGTGGCCTCGTGGTTGTCGAACTCGGCCTCGGCGTAGAGGACCGTCCCGTCCTCGAGCGTGCAGAGATCGCCGCGAGCTTGCCTCGGACCTCGCTCGCGTGCTGCCGGGAGGAGCGCGCCGCCCGACGCCGTCGGCAAGAGCTCGCTCGCGTCGACCTCCGCGTCGTCCGGGAGCGCGTGGCCGACGACGAGCGCGCCGCGCCCTGCCGAGACGAGCGTGGCCTCGCGATGAAACGCGTGGCCGAGCGATCCGGCGATGCGGAGCCCGAACGGCGAGCGGCGCTTGCCGATGCCGAGCCCCATCGCGAAGAACGCGCGCGCCTGGCTCGCGTCGTCCAGGGATCTCTCGAAGGTCCCGCCCATGCGGTGCGACTTCTCCTTGTCGCCCGCGCGGAGGACCCAGTCGAAGCGCCCAGCGACGAAGAGCCGCACGTCCACGCGCGTCCCGAGCGCGTCGACGGAGGCGCGATAGATCGCGGGAGCAAAGCGAGGCTCGGGCTGCGGCGCGTCCTCGGGCGACCATTTCGTGCCGCGGGGAGGCGCCACGCTCGGGCCGACGTCTCGCCGATGAAATGCGAAGACGGGGACCGCGCCCCCAGCCTCCCGCCATTGCATCGTCATTGCGGGGTCGAGCGAAGACCACGAATGCACGTCTCCTCGTCCCACTGCAGCGCCGAGGAGATCTCCCTCGACGGGGAGCCGCGCGACGCAATCGACGTCGTCCAAGGACGATCGAATGGATGCGGCCGTTTCCTTGCTTCCCCACGAATACACGAAATGACCCGACGCGGTCGCACAGAGCATCGCGCGCGGTCGCTGCGCGGCCGTCGAGGCGACGAATCCGAGGGCACCGAGGGCGTCCGTCGCGGCGTCGGCGGAGGAGGGAGCGCCCGCGTCGCCCACGCCGGAGAATCGTCGAACCCGGGGGATCGCGCCGTCGGTGAGCCCCCATTGCCCCGGCTGGAATGGGCTCACCACGTTCCCGCCGTCGATCGCGGCGACGCCCGGCGCGCCGGGGCCCGCGACGACGACGGACGGGGCTCCGCGCAGCGTCGCCATTCCGCGCGCGCGCTGCCCCGTCTGCGAAATGGGCGAGTCGATGCCTGGGACCACGGAGATCTCGAGCTGCCGCATGTCGAGCGCCAGCTGCACGCGGCCGTCCGAGCGCGCGACGAAGGACGGCGAATCGCCCTGCCAATCCGGTGGGGGCGCCGCCGAGAATCGATCCGAAGGAGGGAATGGTCGAGGCGCGGGCGCGGGCTCGACGAGGACGTCCGTGGGTAGAGCAATGGTCGCGGACGCGTCGTTCGAAGGGTGCTTCGCCCAACCATAGAGACGCGCGGCCGGCGCATCGAGGGCGAGCGACGACCAATGGCAGTGCACGGCATGAGCATCGTAATGGCGCGTGGCGCTGGTCACGGTCAACGTCCTCGGATCGACGGAGACGCTCTCCGATTCCTCTCCGAGAGAGAGCACGAGAGATCCTGATTGCAGCTCATGCCGTTCTCGCGCGGGCGGGTGCGCGAACGAGACCGCGACGACGCTCACGGCGGAGAGGTCGCGAGGGCGCCCTGCCCCCTCGGGCGAAGCGCCGAGGTCGATCCAATAGACGCCCCGTATTCGACCCGCCCACTCGGCCGACACCGCGGCCTCGTGTCCGGAGACGACGAGCGACCGCTCGTCGGCCAGGTCGGTATGAGAGAGGTTGACGAGGGAGCGGACGGCGAGCGGCCGCCCCTGTCGCGTGACCGAGACGCGACCGCGGAAGAGATCTCGCTTCTTCGATGGGCCGCTCTCCGCGAGGAAGAGCACGCCGCGACCGAAGACGAGATCGTCGACGAAGCCACGGGAGGGCTCCCATACGAAATCGTCGGGGGAGACCGCGCCTCCAGCGGCGCGCGCCAGGAGCTCCGACACGCCTTGCTCGCTGCGCTCCGGATATGGGGCGGCGACGAGGGTCGCGACGACGGCGCACGCGCCCATGGCGAGGACGGAAGGAGCTCGTCCGCGCATGAATCCCCGGACCGAGGGGCGCCCTCCCGCCGAGACTCCGGGTCGATCGGGCGCCTGCGCCGAGCCTGGTTCCTCGGTGGGTCGAAGAGCGCCCTCGTCGTCCATCGGATCGCGCTCCGCGCGCTCAGCCGGCGGCGCGAATGCCGAAGATCGCCCGCGCGCGGTCCGGGGTGACGACCTCTCGGCCCAGGGTCTTCGCGAACGCGGCCGCCCTCGCGACGAGCGGCGCGCTGCCCTCGGCGAGCACGCCCTTCGTGAGGTAGATGTTGTCCTCGAGGCCGACCCGCGCGTGCCCGCCGAGGGTCATCGCGAGCTCGGTCATCGGCTTCTGGTGCCTTCCGACGGCGGCGACGCCCCAGGTCGAGCCGCTCGGGATCTGCGAGACGAGGAAGCGGAGGGTCTCGGGGCGCGCGCCAATGCCGCCCGGCACGCCGAGCACGAACTGAAAATGGAGCGGGGGCGAGAGCAGACCTTCGGCGAGGAGCGAGAGCGCCTCGTCGACGTGCCCCACCTCGTAGCATTCGAGCTCGGGGACCGAGCCGGCCTCGCGAATTCGCTTCGCGAGATCACGAATGAGCGGCCGGGCGTTCGCGAATACGTCATTGCCGAAGTTGATGGTCCCGCAATTGAGCGTCGCCATTTCGGGACGGCAGCCGAGGGGCTGAGCGCGCTCGTCCACGCCCATTCCGACGGCGCCACCCGTCGACGTCTGGACGACCACGTCCGTCTTGCGTCGAATGGCGTCGATCGCCGCCTGGAAGAGCTCCGTCGATTGGCTCGCCCGGCCGTCCGCGGTCCGCACGTGGAGGTGGATGACGCTCGCGCCCGCGTCGCGGCAGCGCGCCGCTTCGTCGGCGATCTCCTCCGCCGTGATGGGCAAATGCGGCGTGTCCGCGCGCGTGACCTCGGCCCCCACGATCGCGGCGGTCAAGACGAGGTCGCTCGGCGGGGGCGTCACGATCACGTGCGGGGGCGGCGTGATGATCGGGCGCGGCTCGTGGAGCATCGCCGGTGCGTCGCTCTGGCCCGTCAGCGCAGGCAGGACGATGCGCGGCTTGCGCTGCAGATCGCTCGGCACGACGCACGTGCCGATGGCGCGACACACGACGACGGGCTCCGAGAGCGCGTCGGCGGCGGACGGCGCGAGGCCGACGTCGCGGCAGTTGCGCACCACCTTGCGCGCCTCGAACGCCATCTTCCTCGAGGTGTTGCCGACCTTCGTGATGACGCCCGTCGCCTCGATGTAGTCACCGGCGAGGACCGGAGCGAGGAACTCGACGCCCTCGTAGGCGCGGAAGAGCCCTTCGTCGCCGTCGAGGCGGATGAGGAGCTCGGTCGCCACGTCGCCGAAGAGCGCGAGCATGCGAGCACCATCGACCAGCTCCCCCGCGTAGTGCGCGTCGTGCGCGCCCATCCGCACTCGGAGCGTCACCGTGAGACCGACACCGACCGTCATGGCCCCGAGAGTTGACGGAGGTGCGCGCGCTCGTCAACAGCCGTTCGCGGCCGGCTTCCGGTTCGTCAGCGGGGGCCGACCTCCACGCGCTCTCCATCACCTTTCCTCTTTCCGCGCGTGACAAAGGGGACCATGGTTCAAGTCGATCGAATGACCTTCGTCGAGGCCAGGAACCTCCCCCGCCACGTCGGGATCATCATGGATGGCAACGGGCGTTGGGCCCAGCTCCGTGGCGAGCGACGCGAGGCGGGCCACAAGGCCGGAAGCGACGCCGTGCGACGCGTCGTCCGCGCGGCGCGGCGCCTGGGCGTCTCGGCGCTCACGCTCTACGCGTTCAGCGAGCAGAACTGGGCGCGGCCCGAGGGCGAGGTCGAGGCCTTGATGGGGCTGCTCGAGGAGTTCTTGAAGAGCGAGCGCGAGGAGATCCTCGACAACGGCATCCGCTTGGTCGGCATCGGCGATCTGAGTAGGCTGCCGGACTACGTGCGAATCGCGCTCGATCCTCTCTCCGACGACTCGCGAAGGAACGACCGGATGACGCTCGCGCTGGCGCTCTCGTACGGCGCGCGCGAGGAGATCGCCGACGTCGCGCGGACGCTCGCGACCGAGGCGGCCCACGGAAAGATCGACCCGTCGACGATCGACGCCGCGACGATCGCGTCGCGCATCCCGAGCCTCGGCGTCGGCGATCCCGACATGATCCTGCGCACGGGCGGCGAGCAGCGCCTCTCGAACTTCCTCCTCTACGGCGCCGCGGACGCGGAGCTCGTGTTCTCCGACAAGCTCTGGCCCGACTTCGCCGAGGCGGATCTGTTCGAAGCGATCGGCACCTACCAGGAGCGGCTCGCGCTGCGCGCGTCACTCCCAGCGCCCGCGTCGGCTCGCGTCCCGACGCTCGCGCCACAAGCTCCGCCGCCCTCGGCGCCTCAGCTAGGGCTGGACGCTCCCCTCCCTCTTCCTAGGCCCCTACCCGCGCGATGAGCTAGGGAGAAAGCCACCTTGGCCGCGAGTAACCTCGTCACGCGGCTCGCCACGGCAGCCGTGGCGGGTCCGCTCATCCTGCTGCTCTTGTTCCTCGGCCCGGCGTGGGCGTGGGGCCTCTTCATCGCGCTCGCGACCGCGATCGGCGCGCTCGAGCTCTTCCACATGACGCACCCCGACGATCGCGTCGCGCGCGTCGCGGCGATCGTGATGACCCTCGGCGTGTTCGCGACGCTCTGGTTCTTCGGAGCGAACGCGAAGGCGCTCATGGCGATCTTGCTCCTCGTGCCGCTCACGAGCGAGCTGCTCACGCTCGCGCGACTCGGCGAGATGAAGACCGCCGCGTTCCGCGTGACGGGCGCGTCGTTCGGGCAGATCTACCTCGGCGCGGGCATGGCTTCGCTGGCGCTGATCAAGAAGGACGGTGGCGCCGACGGCCCGGCGTTCG
>CAYYKK010000236.1:0-12014 GCA_964467935.1 uncultured Polyangiaceae bacterium | reverse complement strand
CTACTTCATCGCGATGGAGTACCTCGAGGGGCAGCCGATGCACACGCTCCTCCGGCGCGTGGGTCGACCCAACATGCCGCTCGACCTGCACGTCCGCATCCTCGCCGACGTGCTCGCGGGGCTCGAGTACGCGCACACGCTCGCCGACTTCGACGGCTCGCCGCTCCACGTCGTCCACCGCGACGTGAGCCCTCAGAACGTGTTCGTCACTTACGACGGGCAGGTGAAGCTCGTCGACTTCGGGATCGCGAAGGCCGCTGGGGCGTCGTCGAGCACGAAGGAGGGCGTCTTCAAGGGCAAGCTCTCGTACGTCGCGCCGGAGCAGGCGCGCGGGCTGCTCGTGGATCACCGCGCCGATCTCTTCGCCGTGGGCGTCATGCTGTGGGAGGCGATCGCGGGGCGGCGGCTCGTGCAAGGCGACGGCGAAGCGAGCCTCTTGGCGCGCCGAATCGCGGGTCATGATCCGAAGATCCGAGACGTGGTGCCCGACGCCCCGCAGGACCTCGCGGAGATTTGCGACCGAGCCATGGCGCTCCACCCGCAAGACCGCTTCGAGAACGCGCGGGCCTTCCAGGAGGTGCTCGAGGACTACCTCGATCGGTCCGCGTACCGCGTCGGGCCGAAGGAGGTCGGCTCCGTCGTCACGGCGACGTTCCGCGAGGAGCGCGCGAAGATTCGCCAGCAGGTCGAGGAGCAGGTCCGACGTCAGCGCGAAGGCGCCGACGGCGAGGCCGTCCCGATCATCGACATCGCGGCGTCGATGAACCCGCCGGGGATGGATCTCCTCGCGTCGGGATCGTACCCGGCCTCGCTCTACCCCGGGGCGAACAACACGTCGCCGAGCTCGCCGCACAACACGTCGCCGAGCTCGCCGCACAACACGTCGCCCCACAACACGTCACCCAACAACACGTCGCCCAACCAGTCGTGGCCGAGCCAGACGCTCGCCGCCTCGCAGGTGGCGCGCTCGATCCCGGCACCTCCGTCGGCGGGGCAACCGCCGCCGAGCCGCGCGCCGTGGATCATCGGTGGCGCGCTCGTGCTGTGCACCGCGGCCGGCATCGCGGCGCTGACGGTCACGCGCAGGACGACGGCGGCGTCGAGCACGCCGAGCTCGACCACGGCGGCGGAGGCGGCGCCCGCGCCCACCGAGCCGGCGACGAAGGGCGCGAGCGCGCCCGATCAGATCTCGGTCACCATCCGCTACCCCGAATCTGCGAAGGCGAGGCTCGACGGCGGCGTCGTCACGGGCAACCCGTTCGTGGCGAAGGTCGCGCGCGACGCGAACATGCATCACGTCTCGATCGAGGAGGACGGCTACGAGACCGAGGAGCGGACGGTGACGTTCGACAAGGACGTGGAGCTGTCGATCGACCTCTCGCCGACGCCGACCGCCAAGCCGGTCGCCGGCGCGCGGCCGCGCCCCGTGCTCGTGGCGAAGGGCGCGCCGGCTTCGTCGGCGAAGCCCGCCGACGCGCCGCCTCCCGCCACGACCGACGACGACTCGCCGCACCGCACGCCGCCCAAGCCGAAGTTCGAGATCGACGAGCAAGACCCCTACAAGAAGAAATGAACGATCGACGAAGGCCTCGCTTGTCCGCGCTGACGCTGGCGCTCACGCTCGTCTCGACCGCGGCCCCTGGGATCGCGCTCACCGCGAGACCGCACGAAGCGCGCGCGGACGCGGCGACGGAGGCGAGCGAGCACTTCCAACGAGGCGTCGAGTTCTCGAAGGACGGCGATTTCGAGGCCGCGCTCGTGGAGTTCAAGCGCGCGTACGAGCTGTCACCGAACTACCGCGTGCTCTTCAACCTCGGGCAGACGTCGCGCGAGCTCCGCGACTACGCGGGCGCGCTGAAGAGCTTTCAGCAATACCTGAAAGAGGGCGGCAACGACGCGCCCAAGCGGGACAAGGTCGAAGCGTGGATCGACGAGCTCAAGGGCAAGGTCGCGACCGTCACGGTCGACGTGAGCGCGCCCGGGGCCGAGGTCTACGTCGACGACGTCTCGGTCGGCTCGGCGCCGCTCAAGGGACCCATCGTCGTCAACGCAGGCAGACGCAAGGTGTCGGCGACGCTCTCCGGATACACGCCGATGCAGAAGTACGTCGATCTCGCCGGCACGGACGCCAAGACGGTGAAGATCGAGCTCGCGCCGATCGGGGCGCTGGGGGGCGGCAAAGGAAAGCCCGACGGCGACGGCGGCGCGACGCCTGCGACGCCACCGCACAAGGCTTCGCCGGCGCCGTGGATCGCCCTCGCGGGCACGGGCGCCGCGGCGATCCTCACGGGGGTCTTCGGGGGCCTCGCGCTCTCGGCGAAGAGCGATCTCACGAAGGCGCTCGACACGTTCCCCGGCAACGCGAAGGACATCGAAGCGAAGCGCTCGAAGGCCAAGACGTTCGCCGCGACGGCCGACGTGCTCGGGGGCGTCACGGGGGCGGGCGCGGTGGTGACGATCGTCCTGTTCGCGACGCAGTCGAAGGGGGACGCGCCGAAGGAGCAGAAGAAGGCTTCGCTCGTGCCCGAGCTCGGGATCGGCGTCGGCTCGATCCAACTGACCGGCCGCTTCTGACAAACGGGCTATAGTCGGCCCGCGCATGCGACAGCCGGGCGACAGGGTCGGCCACTACGTCCTCCGCGCCCTCTTGGGTCAAGGCGGGATGGGTGAGGTCTACGAGGCGGAGGACGTCCGCCTCGGTCGCCGCGTCGCGCTGAAGCTCATCCCGAGCGGCGCCGACGCCGACGCGAGCGAGCGGATGATGCGCGAGGCGCGCGCCGCCGCGGGCTTCGAGCATCGCAACGTCGTGCTCGTGCTCGACGTGGGCGTCGTCGACGAGGGCGAAGGGATCGGCCAGACCTATCTCGCGATGGAGCTCGTGCGCGGGCGGACGATGCGCGCCCTCATCCGCGACGCGTCGGTGCCGCTCGCGCGCAAGGTGCGCTGGCTCGTCGACACGGCGCGCGCCCTCGCGGCCGGCCACGCGCTCGGGCTCGTGCATCGAGACATCAAGCCCGACAACCTCATGGTGCGCGAGGACGGGCTCATCAAGGTGCTCGACTTCGGCATCGCGAAGAAGGCGCGCTCGGTCGACCCCTCCGCGCCGACGGAGGCGTCGATGGACGTCGGCACGCTCACCAAGGCGGGCTCGATCGTCGGCACGCCGCGCTACGCACCGCCGGAGCAGCTGCGCGGCGAGGCGCTCGATGGGCGCGCCGATCAATACGCTTGGGGCGCGACCGCGTACGAGCTCTTGTCGGGGCGCCCGCCGTTCGAGGCCGACGATCCGGTCGCGCTCCTCTCGCGCGTGCTCACGTCCGAGGCCCCGAGCCTCGCGGTCGTCGCACCCGACGTGCCACCCGAGGTCGCCGCCGCCGTGATGCGCGCCATCGCGAAGGTGCCCGCCGATCGCTTCGCGTCGCTCGACGATGCGGCGGACGCGATCGAGCCGTTCGCGGAGGCGGAGTTCGCTTCGGCCGACCGGAGCGGACGCATCACGCAGGCGCCGCCCGCCACGGAGCGCGAGCGCTCGAAGTCGAGCGCGGCCGCGGCGAAGACCGCGCCCGCGAGCGTCGTCGTTCGCGCGGCGAAGACGAGCTTCCGCGTCTTCTTCTGGATCGCCGCGACCATCGGCACGTTGCTCATCGCGGCGCTCGTGGTCGGCGCGGTGACCGGCACGCTGCGCGTCGGACCGCCGGCTCCGAGCGCGGCGGCCTCGGCCTCCGCCGGGGCGACGGCGATCGGCGCGACGTCGATCCGCTGTCACGACGCCGAGGTGTCGGGGGCGGGCGCGTCACCCGAGCTCGCGCACATGCTCGGCGTCGGCGCGTGCGCGCGGCTCGCCATCACGACGGGTCGCGCGTGGGGCCACGAGAAGGCGCTCGAGCAAGGTGTCGATCTCGACGAGAGCCCGTCGCTCGACGCGGCGGTCACCCTCGGGCCCACGACCCACGTGAAGCTCACGCTCGGCGCGCTCCAGGCCAGCGCCGACGCGACGAGCCCCATCGAGGCCGTCCGCCTCGCCGTCGCCGAGCTCGCGCCGAAGCTCGGCACGCCTCCGACGAGCGACGCGATGCGGGCCGCTTGGGGCGCGGCGACGCCGGAGTCCGCGCGCCGGATCGAGCGTGTGTGGCGGGCCCTGCTCGTCGGGGATCTCAAGGATCCGGAGGGCGAAGCCCGCGCGCTCGTGAAGAGCGATCCCGACTCGCCGTGGTCGTACGCGATCCTCGGCATCGTCGCGGTGCGCGGCTCGAAGACGTGCCTCGACGCGCTCGCCGAGGCGGAGAAGCGCCTCGACAAGCTCGAAGGCGCGCGCAAGCGCGGGCTCGGCGCGCTCGTGAAGCTCCTGTCGAACCCGAAGCCCGAGGAGGTCATGCGCGAGCTGCGCAAAGCCTACGAGGACGCGCCCGACGACGCGGACATCGCGGGTCTCTACGCGGCCATCGCCATCAGCCTTGTCCCCTCCGAGGAGGGCTTCGCCGTGGTCGATCGCCTCGCCGAGCGCTTCCCGACCCGCGCGATCCTCGCGATCCAGAACGCGGTCACCGCGGCGCCGCGGCGCGACGTCGCGCGCGACGATCACTACCTCGGTCGGCTCACCGAGATCGTCCCCGAGGCGGCGTGCGACGACATCGTGATCGATCAGCACCTCGTGAAGGGCGACGTCGAGGGCGCCCGATCGCTGCTCGGCACGTGCAGGGCGTATTTCGGGAGCGCAAGCGAAGATCGCGGCCTGTCCTTGAAAGAGGCGCGCGTCGATCTCGTCGCAGGCGAGCCGGAGAAGGCCCACGCGTTGGCGGTCAAGCGCCTCGGCGATCCGCGCGCGGCCGTGCGCGCCGAGGCCGCGCAGTACGTCATCGGCTCGTTCCTGATCGCCGGCCGCGTGACCGAGGCAGAGGACACGCTGGTCGCCGAGCTGAAGCGCGAGCGGGACAGCGAGAGCTCGCTGCTCGCGCTCCGTCACGCGCAAGCCTTGCTGCGGCTCCACCGACGCCTCGGCACCAAACCGCCCGAGGAGATCCTCTCGTGGTTCGCCGAGGCCCTGCCGAAGGCCACCTACCTGCCCGAGCACGCGCGGCTCGCCCTCGAGGTCGAGCTCTCCCTCGCGCGGCCCAAGGACACGCGGTACGCGGACGAGGTCCTCGACGCCATCGCGAAGCTGCGAGATCCAGGCGCCACGCTGAGCTCGCTGCCGCTCGCGCGCGCGCGAAAAGGGGACAAGGTCGCGGTGGAGATCCTACGCGCCTCGAGCCGCGCCTCCGACGGACCGCGCCTGCTCAGCGCGATCGACGGCGCGCTCGCGTTGCTCGCGACCAAGGCGGATCCGGACGAGGTGGACCGCACCCTCGCGCCGCTGCGCACGCCGGACGGCATCGCCGGACTCGGCCTCGATCGCACCCTCGCCGATCTGCTGATGGTGCGCGCCTATCAGGCGGCGAAGCGCCCCGAGGACGCGGCCCGCGCGAAGGCGGCCGCCGACCGCGCGCTCGCCCACGCCGACGCGGGCGTCCGCGAGGCCCTCGAGAAGCTCGAGTGATCCGGCTCGGACGATCGGCGCGAGGCGATCGACCCGACGCGGATCCGACCCGGCCCACGCCGCGAGCCGTCGCGCCCTCCTCTCACGCGCGACGGGCGTAGACGAGCAGCGCCTTGATGACGCCCTTCGAGAGCTCGGGCGACTCGTCGAGCAGCGCCTCGAACTCGCGGCGAGGAATGCGCAGGAGCACCGCCGCCGATTTCGCGCGCACGGTCGCGGCGCGCGGCGCGCCGTCGAGCACCCCGAGCTCGCCGAAGGCCTTGCCCGCGGCGAGCACCGAGACGACCTCGCCGTCCTTGACGGCCTCGCAGCTGCCCTCCGCGACCACGTAGAGATCGTCCGCCGGCTCGCCCTGGCGCACGACCTCATCGCCCGGTTCGAACGCCTCGGCGAGGGTGATCTCCGCGACGGGGTAGAGCTCTTCGGCCGAGAGCGCCTGGAAGAGATCGACGTTGCGCAGGACGAGGACTTTGTCGAGCACGGTCCGCATGGGGTCCGTCGAAGGTAGCTCCCCCGCGTCGAACAGACGACACTGGAGGAGCCACCCGTCGAGCGGAACGCGCTCCAGCGAGGCCACGGCCGCGTCGATCTGGCCGTCGATCGCGTCGGCCAAGAGCAGCACGCGCCGCCCGAGGTTCGCGGGCAGGAGGGTCTCGAGCAGCGCCAGGGCGTTCTGTCGATCACGCCCCGAGCGGGCCAGCGCGGCGCGCGCCCGGGTGATCATCGCCCGATCGCGCAGCACGGACGCGAGGTCGAGCACGCCCTCGATCGAGCCTCCGATGCGCCGCGCGAGCTCGAGCCGGAGGAGCGACGGCCGATCGGGCGAGGGCTCCGCGCGCCGCCTCTGCTCCGCGAGGTGCGGCGTGAGCGCCTCGCCGTAGCTGACGAACGTCTCCATGCTCGTCTCGACGAGCGCGGGCTCGACGGGCCCCGCCGAGACGTGCGCGGCGCCGAACGCCCGCGCGATCGACACGCGCGCGCGGTAGCCGAGCGAGCCGAGGAGGGGCAGCACCCGATCGCTCGCCTCCCGGCCGATGCGCGCGAGGACCCGCGCGGCGCGGACGGTGCCCGTGACGGTGCGCGCCGACGCCACGGCGGTGGGCGCGACGGCGCCCTCGCCCCGCGTGGTCGGCAGCGCGTCGATGAGCTCACGCACCGCGCGCGGCCCCGCGACCGTCAGCGCGCGGCTCGCCGCGACGGCGCGCGGTCCGGCGGTGAGGTTGGCGACGAGGCTCGGGACGGCCCCGGGGACCTCGAGCACGACGGCGGCGCGCGCGGCCTCGGCGAACACCTTCGGATCGCGCGCGCCGAGCGCCATCTGGATCTCGCGCGTCGCGCGCCCCTCGCGCAGATCCGCGAGGGCGCGGAGCGCCGCGGCGCGCTTCGGGGAGTCGTCGCCGAGGGCCGCCTTTCGGAGGAGCTTCACCGCCGTGTCGACCTCGGCCTGCATCGACGCGCCTCCCGCGCGGGCGCGCGCCGCGCGCGCCGTCAGGCTGAGCGCCCAGAGACGCGCCGCGCCCTCCGACCGCTCGGCGGCGTCGGCGCGACCGAGCGCCCGCTCGAGCCGCGCGGGTCGTACCGTGGCGCCACGCTCGATCGCGGCGGCGAGCACCAGCGCCTCGAGATCGTCGTCCGCGTCCGGCCGGACGAGCTCGAGCAGGAGATCGCCCTCGCCCGATCGCGTGAGCCGGATCGCCTTGTCGACGGCCGCGCGGCGGATCGCGTCGTCCCCCGACGCGAGGGCCGGCGCGACGTCGTGCATGGTGAAGAACCGATCGCCCATGAGATCGAGCGTGCGCGCCGCCTCGCGCGCGTCACCCGCCGCGACGGCGGCCGTGAGCAGCCTCGCGATCTCCGCCCTGTACGGGCGCACGGCCTCCGGCGAGACGTCGGTCGGCGATCGGCCGGTCCCGAGCGCGCTCGCGAGCGCCTCCGCGTAGGCGCCTCGCGCGTCACGGAGCAGGAAGACGAGACCGCCCGAGACCCCGACGACGAGCGGAACGAGGACGCGCAGGCTGGGCTCGCCGAACGCCGAGAGGATCAACCCGGAGGCGAACGCGCCGAGCGGGCTCGCGGCACCTTTGACGATGAGCTTCGCGCGGGTCCGCACGGCGGGCGGCACGGGGACGATCAACAAGTCCGCCATCGAGTTGCCGACCGCGTACCGGAAGACGAACTCGACGACGCGCAGCGCGGTGGTCGTCGCGACCGCGGGGAGGAACAGGGCCGTCGGCGCGAGCAGACCGAGCGCGACGGGGCCCGACGAGATCGCGGCGCGCACACCGAAGCGCGCCACGATGCGGCTCGTCAGCACGAGCTGGAAGACGAGGATCGTGAGGTTCGCGACGACGTTGAACGCGCCGAGGTACGCGGTCATCTCGGCCCTGTCGAAGTGCGCCTTCAGCGTGCTCTTGAAGGCGAACTCGACGAAGTTCGTCAGCATCGCGCCGCCGAGGCCGGCGAACACGACGATGCGCACGACGGGCACGTTGCGGACGTCGAGCGCCGTGTGCCCCAGCGCCGCGAGGAGGCCCGGCTTGGCCTCGCGGCGACGCTGGCTGTGCGCCTCCGCGCGGGCGTTCTCGCGCGTGAGCTTCGAGAGCGGCGGCACGGCGACGAGCGCGAGCCCGGCGGCCCCGGCGAAGAGCACCGAGAGGCCGACGCGATGCGAGAGGAGCGCCGCGGCGCCGCCGGCCACGAGCGATCCGAGCGTCGAAGCCGCCGCGATGAGCGGCAGGAGGCGGCGCGCGGTGCGCGCGTCGAGCGCGCCCGCGGTCGCGTTGAAGGCGATGAGCGGCAGGAGCGGCGGCAACACGAGCTGCCCCATGCAGACGAGGTAGAGCACGCTCGGGGAGTGGCTCGTCGAGAGCGCCGCCGAGCCCAGCAGCGAGGCGCCCGCGACGGCCACCGCCGCTGGCTCGAACCTCGGCCTGCCGAGGAATCGCTGCGCGAGCGCGGCGAACGTGAGCGACGTCACGACCCGCACGATCGAGCTCACGACGAAGAACCGCGAGAGCGCGCCGATCGAGAACGCGGAGACGAAGAGCGCGTCGCCCGCGATCGTCGAGAGGAGGTTGGCTCCGACGCACGCGAACGCGACGAACAAGGCGGGCAGCAGCTCGCTGAGCTCGCCGGGCTCGAGCCCGAAGAGGCGCGCGAGCTTCACCTACGCCGGCCCGCGCAGGTCACGATCGAGGCTCCTCCAGGCGGGCTCAACGACGACCTTTGAAGCCCATCATCCCCTGCACGACGCTCTCGCTCTGCTCCGCGATGGCGTCGCTCTCGGCGAGCCGATCGGCGCAGTCTTCGCACATCTTCTTCTTCTTGCTGCCGACCTTCACGGTCTTCAGCTCGTCGACCTCGTTGTCGCATTCACGGCAGGTGGGCATGGCTGGCTCCGAAGGCGGGAGTATACGCGTTCAGCCGCCGCGCGCGCCTCGTCGCTAGCGGTCGCGCGGCACCTGGAGGACCTTGGCGTCGGTCACGATCTCGTCCACGGGCACGTCGCCTTCGGTCTCGGGGATCTCGGCCGCCAGCTGGAAGTCGAACGCCACCGCGATGGCGCGCGCAGGCGGCGCGTAGCGAGCCAGCGCGCGATCGTAGAAGCCGGCGCCGTAGCCGATTCGGTGGCCGCGCGCGTCGACGGCGAGCGCGGGCACGACGATGACGTCGAGCGCCTCCGCGAGCGGCGCGCCCGGCCCCGGATCGCGGAAGCCCATCCCGAGCTCGGTCATGGCCTCGGGATCGGCGACCTCGCGAAAGACCATCGTCCGCGTCTCGGGATCGATGCTCGGGTACGAGACGCGGACACCTCGGGCGCGCAGCGCCGCGTCGACCGCCCGCAGATCGACCTCGTTCTTCTCCACGATCGGATAGAAGAGCGCCACCGACGCGGCGCGCTCGATCGCGGGGAGCGAGAGCAGCCGCTTCGCGAGCTCCGCCGAGCGCGCCGCGATCGCGCCCTTCGGCATCGAGGCGCGCAGCGCGCGGGAACGCTTGCGCATCAACGCCTTCGCCTGGCGGCGGAACACGGCGACGGCCTCGGGATCGAGCTCCACCGAGCCTCTTTGCTCCCGCGCGCGTGCCCGCGCAAGCCTACTCGAGCGTCACCGCGAACGAGTTCGCACCGAAGCGCATCACCGGCTCGAAGCTCGTCGCGGTCGCGTCGAACACGCCCGGCGCGTAGTCCGGCAGGCTCTGGTCCTGCCAGCGGAAGCTCTCGTTCATGTTCACCCCGAGCACGACCTTCACGTCCGTCGCGATGTCGGGATCGATCGGCAGCGTGACGGGGAAGTAGTAGGCCCACTGCCCGTTCTCGAGCTTGACCGAGAACCCGCCGGAGCCGCTCCACTCGGGGGTCGGCGCGTTCGTCCCGCTGAGCGGGAACGACAGGTTCTGCGTGACGAACTTGTATTCGAAGTAGCCGTGGTCGCGGAGGGTGCCGTCCACCATGCTGCCGTCGCTGAGCACTTGGAGGTTGTCGAACTCTCCCGCGGCGCTGATCCCGCCCGAGTGCGCCGTCGCCGCCACCCGGTAGCGGACGTAGTTGTGCACGACGCGCGCGAGCGTGTACGTCGCCTTCGGGAGCGTCTTGGCCTTCACCGTCGCGACGAGCGTGTCGTCGCCGTCGTCGTAGCCAGCCTCGACGCCGTTCGCGCCGAAGTCGAACACGACGAGCGGGCTCGGATCGCTCGCGTCCTTGAAGAGCTCGAGAGAGCGGATGCTGCTCGCGTGCGCGAGCGGCGTCTCACCGGAGAGGCCGTCGGCGTGAGGGAAGGGCGCGGTCGACGCGCGCAGGTGGATCTCGATGTTCGCGCCGCCGACGCCAGCGCCGCCCGCGCCGCTCGTGGTCTCAGCGCCCGTCGCGGTCGAGCCGCCAGGGCCGAACGAGCCGTCGACGATCTGTTCGCCGCAGCCTGCGACGCTCGCGGCGATCACGACGGCGAAGAACGAACGAGCACGATGGGGAGAAAGGACGAGACGCATGACGCTCCTCGAGGACGATCCGCGGCCGATCCGCCGATCCACGCCCCTCTCTTGGGCGAGCGCGCCGACGATTATGAACCGAAACGCGCCGCGCAGGATTTCGTCGCGCGCAGCCCGTCAACGCGGCGGAAAGAGCTCGTCGAGCCGCGCGTTGTGCGCGGAGCCCGGATGGCGCCGCCGAAAATCGTCCGCGAGCGCCCTCGCCTCGTCGGCGCGGCCGAGCGCGAGCAGGGCTTGGATGCGGATCATGTCGCGCTCTTGGCCGAGCGATCCGCGCGGGAACCGCTGGGCGTGCTCGTCGGTGAGCGACAGCGCGCGGCCCGGGCTCGTGGAGAGCGCGGCCTGCGCGTCCCTCAAGAGCTCGATCTCGCTCGGCCCCTCCGACGCGTCGGGAGAAGAGGAGGCCGACGAGACCGAGGGCGAGGAGGGCGCGGGCTTGGGTGCGAGGACGGGCGCCGCGCTCGAGGCGCTCGCCTCTGCGGATGGCGCGACCGTCGGCGCTGAAGCCGACGCGACAACGACCGTCGGCGCTTCGACCACCGCGCTCGTCACGACCGTGGAAGGCACGTTCGGCGCCGACGCGTCGGGTCCGCGCAGGCCGACGTACGCCGCGCCGCCGAGCGCCCCGGCGACCACGAGACCGAAGGCGATCTTCCCGAGCGCGCTCGTCGCGGAGGCTCCCCCCGCGATGGGCGGCAGAGGAGCGCTCGGGGCCGGTGGAGGCGCGGGAGGTGATCCGGGAGGTCCGCCCGGGATCGGCGGGAATCGCGTGAGCATCGCCTCGACGCGCCCCGCCTCGGGGACGTCCTCGCGCGCCCCTCGCAGCGCCTCACGGAGCAGGCCGCTCGCAGGGTCGTCGATCAAGCGCGGCGGATCGGCGTCGTCGATCATGAGCCCCTCCTCGATGGGTGACGATGCGCGGCGAGCTCGACGTGCTTCCGAGCGGCGTGGAGCCGCGAATACGCGGTCTGGAGGGGACAGCCGATCGCTTGCGCGATCTCGCTCATGGCGAGCCCCTCGATCTCGTAGAGGACGAAGACGGCGCGCTTGTCGTCGTCGAGCTCGGCGAGGGTTCGATCGAGAAACGCGAGCGCGCGCGCACGATCGATGCTCTCGCCTTGGTCGTCGGCGACGCCGCGATCCGGGACGTCGTCGGTCACCTGCTCGCGGCGGTTGCGCGCGAGCTTGCGGTAGTCGCTCGCCTTGCGCACACAGATCCCGTAGACCCACGCGCGCACGCTCGATCGGTGATCGAAGGCGCCGAGCTTCGCGTGGACGACGAGGAACACGTCCTGACACACGTCCTCGACGTCGCCGGGCGCGACCCCGAGGCGACGGAGACAGCGCCAAGCGAACGGCACGTTCTCGCGGAACACGTCCGCGAACGCGGGCGCCCCAGGGGGGACGCCGCGGGACGAGTCGCGCGCGGTCTCGAGCTCCACGCCCTCCGAATGGGGGCTCGCCGATCCTTTTATGAAGCTCATTTCGGGGT
>CAYYKK010000235.1:0-12049 GCA_964467935.1 uncultured Polyangiaceae bacterium | reverse complement strand
ACACACCCGGCCGATGACAGTCGTCATCTGCTGAGGAACGGAAGCGCCGCCTCCCTGCGTGAGCGCTTCCTCAACCACCTGACCAGGACTCTCGAGGAACTCCACGGCTGCCTCAGCAGTCGCCGGCGTAACCTCAGCGAGAGCATTCGACGCCTGCGGCAACTCCGCCTCAACGTTCTGGGCAATGTTTGCGCCCCCAGCCAGCAGGCCGCCACCACCCCCCGAGCCTAAGAAAAGCCCGACGGGCGTGCGTGCCAGGTTCGCCAAGTACGGTCCAACCGGCCCTATGGCCTCGGAAACCGCTGCCACAGCAGCTGCGCCCTCGCCTACCACTAGCGCGCCGCCGGCCACGACGCCCCCCATGACAAAGAAACCGCGGTTTGGACTGGTAATGTGGCCGCGCATTGAACGGAACGCTCGGTCGCCTTCGAACTCACCGCCCGCGGCTACGCTGAATACAGCATTGGACCCCGTCGCCGCAACGTCCTCAGTCGCTGGCGGGGGCAAGTCGCCGCCCGTACCGATGCCTGCCCCGCCGGCCCCGTCGTCATGGATGGTCACCACCACTTCCTGGGGCGTGGGGGTGAAGTCAGTCGTCGTCCCCCTCCTGCCGGGTTGTAGGTCGTCTTCATGAATTGGAAAGTCTTACCCGCTGCGTCAATTTGCTTCTCGTACATCGCGTAAGAGCCTGGCACATGGCCGGGAACTTCCGCTTGGAACGCGGCGCCGCCGTTCGGCAGTTGTCGCACGACCGTTCCTTCGGCGGCGGCCGCGCCTCACCGCTCCACGAGCCCGGCGTGGCGCATCATGTTTTCCGTGCGCAGTGCCCTATTCAGACGGGCATCAAGCACTGTGAACATCACCCGCTTCTTGCGATCCTCCCATAGCGCGCGCATAATGCCCCTTGAACGTGGGCATTCAGCACGCAGACCATGAGCCGACCAAGACCCTCGGCCCCCAAGCCGCTCGGCTTGTCGCGATCTTGCACGAGCGGGGGCGGACGCTATTCGCGCACGCGGAGGTCGAGGAGATCACCGGTCTCACGGCGAAGTCCGCCCGCAACCTGGTCGCCGGCCTCGTCAACCGCGGCCTCGCCACCCGCCTCAAGCCCGGCCTGTTCATCCTCGTGCCCTTCGAGCTCGGCCGCGAGCGAGAGTACCTCGGCAACCCCTACGTCGTCGCACGCGAGCTCGCCGACACGCCCGAGTACTACGTGTCGCACGCGTCTGCGATGGACCTGCACCAGATGGTCACGCAGCCGCAGCTCGCGGTGTTCGTGACGTCGCCGAAGGCGATTCGCCCGCGCACGGTGCTCGGCACGGAGTTTCGCTTCGTGCGCTGCAAGCGGGAAGACCTGTTCGGCATCGTCGAGCTGTGGGCGACGAAGACCGAGCGCGTTCGCGTCAGCGATCTTGAGCGCACCATCATCGACGGCCTTAAGCAGCCCGAGCACTGCGGCGGGCTGACCGAGGTCGCGAAGGGCTTCTGGATGCGCCGGGAAACGCTCGCCGTGCCGAAGCTCGTCGACTACGCCCTGCGCCTCGACATCGGTGCCGTCGTGCGCCGGCTCGGCTTCTTGCTCGAGACGTTCGAGATCGACGCACCCGACGAGATCGAGCGGCTGCGCGCTGCGCTGACCGCGACCTACGCGCCGCTCGACCCGCTGATGCCCGCCGAGGGCACCTGGAACGCGCGGTGGCGCGTTCGCGTCAACGTAGAGCCTGACGAGCTCCGCGCCCTCGTGAGGACCTGATCGATGATTCCGCAACGCAACCTGTCCCTGCTCTCGAATCGCCTCGCCCGCTCCAGCGGGCGCCGCGTCGTCGAGTCCGTGCTCGAGCGCGACTACTGTTTGGCGTGGTTCCTGGTGGGACTGTCGCGCTCGCCGCTGCGCGAGGCGCTCGTGTTCAAGGGCGGCACGGCGCTCAAGCGCTGCTACTTCGGCGACTACCGGTTCTCAGAAGACCTCGACTTCACGCTCGCCGAGCCGCGCGAGCTCGATGCGATCCTCGCGGGGCTCGAGGAGGTGTACGCGGAGGTCCAGCGGGCGTCGGGCATCGTGGTGCGCTTCGCCCGCGCCGATCGCAAGAGCCACCAGAACAGCCACACGTTCTACCTCTCCTACGAGGGGCCGCTCCCGGCGGCGTCGCCGAAGGAGGTCAAGGTCGACATCACGATCCGCGAGCAGCTCGTGCGACCGGTCGAAGACCGGCCGGTGTTGCGCGGGTACGAGGAGTACGCGGACCTGCCCGAGGACGCGCCGGTGCGCGTGTACGCGCTCGAGGAGATCGCGGTCGAGAAGCTCGTCGCGCTCACCGACAAGGCCCGCAACGAGCCTCGCGACCTCTACGATCTCTGGCACCTCACGAGCGAGGGGCTCATCGACTTCTCGACGCTGATCCACGAAGTCGAGGTGAAGCTCGCCTTCCGCGGTCGCACGCGCGACGCGATGACCGCCGAGCTCGCGACGAAGGAGGCGCGCTACAAGAAGCTCTGGGCCGTTCGCCTCGGGCAGCAGATGGCGACGCTGCCCCCCTTCGACGATGTGTTCCGAGCGGTACGACGGAGCCTGCGCGACGCCGGGCTTGTGGAGCGGTGAGGCGCGAGCGGGAGGCGGGCCGTCAGCGCTTTGCCCGCTTGAGGCGCCGCAGGATGACCTGGATCTCCTTGGTGAGGTCCGGGTCGGTACCGAGGTCCATCAGCGCCGCTCGCGCCCGCGGGTCTGCTGAGCGCTCGAGCGCGCTCAACAGGAGCAGGCGGCTTGAGCCATGCCGCGAGTCCCGGGCAAGGGCGATGACGTCGCCGATCACCTCGTCGTCCGCAGCGGCCGCAATCGCGGCTGCGAGCCCGCTTCGTACTCGATCTTCGGGCTCGTCGGTGTACAGCCTGGTCAGCACGTTCCAGCCGGGAGCCTTTGTGTCGGGGACGGCCAAGGCCCGCGCGATGCCTTCTCGCACCGCCGCCGGATAGGGTCGCGGGAGGTGCGCGAGCAGGATAGGCACGGCCTTCGGGTAGGAGCCCGGCGTGTTGACCAGGTCCCATGCCGACTGCACCTGGAAGCCGGCGGCTCGCAGCTCGTCGACCAGCGGCGCCTCGGCGCGGCGGTATTCCGCCTCGCGTTTGAGGCGCTCCTCTTCCTGGAGACGTCTCCGCTCCTCCATCGCGGCGTACTGCCCCGTCTCCTTGAGCCAGGCTTCGTGCTCGGCCGCAGTCATCCTGCCGCGCGGTCGCTTCGGCGCCGTCATGGGATAAACCTCCGATTGATCACGCCTGCTTCGATCGCGTCCAGGAGGGGGCCGGACATCTGCGTGTTCGGTCTCACCCAGAGGTCGAATCGGAGGCCGTTCGCGCTCGCATGCGCGGCGAAGTCGCGGAGCTGCTGCGTGTAGCTGAGCGAGCCCACGTTCTTCACCTCGGAGAGCACCGTGCTCGTCAACCCGTCCGGGATACGCGTCCGCCCCGCCACATCGATCGCAACCTTCGGACCGATGTCCGCGACGCTCCGCACCGCGGCTTCGGACTCGGAGGGTAGGTCCCGAGAAAGGGGCACGCGTCGCAACGAAACTCACGAATCTCAGGCGGAAAACTGGTGGTGTACAAGAGCCGCCCGTCCGAAGGACGGATCTTGGCGGCCAGCATCGCGTTGCACCCGAAGCCTGCGACCATGTCGTTCGGCGTGTCCCAGCGCGCGACGACGGCCCGATCGCAATCGACGAGTTGGACGGAGCCGCCCAAGTAGACCTCCGCCGGATCGAAGACGTCCCCCGGCATTCCCGACGCCAGAGCTCGACGAAGAAAGACCGCTGCCAGAGCCGAAGGCAGCGGTGGAACCCGAAGCCATGCCGCCCACACCCTGACCCGTGCTCGCCGGACCAACAACATCGGACGACGCCGTGGCTCCGCCTTGACCGCCGGCCAGTCGAACGTCCCGGGCGCAGCCGCTGTGGGAAAGCGAGAGCAGCAAGGCCAACACGATGGCACCGGCTCTGGGGGCGGACGACATTCCTCGATTTCGCAGGATCGCAAGGCAGAAGGCAAGGTCCATGAAGGGCCGGCGCGCGAATCCGGTCTCCTGAACGACGCGGACGGAGGCGTCAGCCAGACCAGACGAGCGCCGGAGACGGCGCGGGTGGTTGGCCGGGACGGGTCGCGCGGGTTTGTGGCTTTGCCTGGTCTCCCGGGCGCGGTTGGCATCTCGAGGGTTCATGAAGATGCCCCACCCCTCGATGACCAGTGATGGGTCGCCCAGCACGAGGCCCCGCAGATCCCTCTTTCGCCTCGCCGCGCCGCCGGTGCTCGCGCTCATCGGGTTGGCGGGGGCCTGCGGGAGCGACTCCGGGACCGCCTTCCGGCGGCGGCCCGCGCCGCCCCTTGTACCGGCTATTTCATGTGCTCGCCGCCCTACGAGTGCTCTCGCACGTCGATTCGCGTTATCCGGACCCGCTTTGCCTTTCCGTCGCCGACCCCTGTTCGGCCGTGACCTGCCGGGGTGATGTCGCGTGCCGGGCCATTCGAGGCGAGCCCTGGGTGCTCGAGTGCGACGTGCCCATCCAGCACGGCGTTCCTTGCGAGTCGCAGACCCTCCGCTGCCCGTGATTCCTACGTAAGCGTGAATCGAGCCCCCCGCGGCAAGGCGTCGCCACGGTCCATCTCGGGGCCGAGCTCGACGCTCGCGAGCTCCTCCACGCGAGCCCCTTTCGTCTCTGCTCGATTCAACTCGTCTTTCATTCTCGATTGCCCCCGAGAGGTTCCCTGACGATGCGTCATGGCTGGCTGCCTGGCGCCGCCGCGAGGTCGATGAAGGCATAGCGTGCGGCGCGACTACGGGCTTCGTCGTGGCGAAAAGGCGCGGCGTAGAAGGTCGCCTCGGGGGCGGGCGGGGCATAGCGGAGCTCGTCGAGGGCGGCGCGATCCCAATGGCGATCATCGAACGAGAGCTCGCTCTCGGGGCTCGACGGCTCGGGCATGCCGACGCGCGATCCGGACACGGCCAGACCGACGGCGCCCCGCGCGCTCGTCCATCGAAGCTCGCCCACGACGCGCACCGGCTTCTTCGTGATCAGGAGCGCGTGGTACGTCTGCATGCCGCCGCCGGTGGAGCTCCAGCCGAGGAGCAGCACGCGCGTCGCGTCGACGTCTCGCTGCAATTCGAGGAGCGGCGCGAGCGGCCGGCCCATCGCGAGCGCGTCGTCGGGCGTGGCGATGGAGAGCTCGTCACCGCCCGGACCGCGGAGGTGAACGCGGGCGGCGCCGTGGGTGGTGCCGCCAGTGACCATCGGGAAGACCTGGACGTCGAGATCGTCCGACGCCGGCTTGTCGAGCGTGTAGGGCTGGCCGGGAGGCTCTCCTTCCGCGGCGGTCGAGGGCGCTCGGACAGGTGCGCTGTCGACGGGGGGAACGCTCTCGGAGGACATCGCCGAATGCACGGCGGACGCGCTCGCGCTCGCGCTCGCGCCCGAGCCGCGCGCCGAGCACGCCGCCGATCCGGCGATCACGAGGACGAGGGCGACGACGCCTCGCGACGGTGCGTGATCCGGCGTGCTCGTCGTGCTCTCCACCCTTCGTGCATAGCCGACGTCGCGCGCTCCCGCCAAGCGAGGTTTGTCGGGGGCTCGGGTTCCTCCGCGCACGAATCGGCTTCTTTCGAGGCGCTTTCGTGCGCATCGACGACGGGCCTCGGATTCGGTGATCGAAGAACGATGCTCGGAAGATCGGTGGCCCCGTGTCGTAGAGAGCGCCGACCTTCTCTCGAGTCCCTCCACGGAGCCCCCATGCGAACCATTCACGTCCCGTCGATCATCGCCCTCGCTCTCCTCCTCGGCGCTTGCGGCAGCCAAGCCGACAAGGGATCGGCCGGCAGCGCAGAGCCCAGCGGGAGCGCAGCGCCCGCCGCGTCGGGCGCGGCCAAGTCCGCGGCTGCAGACGGCACGAAGTCGATCGATCTCGCGCCGCTGCCGCTCAAGATCTCGCTCCCATCGACCGAGGAGGGCGTGACGATGGACAAGTCGATGGACAACAAGAAGTCCGTCGGCGTGAGCTACGACGCGCTCTCGGCCGGCATCAACGTCGCCGAGCCTCGCGAGAAGAGCTTCGACGAGGTGAAGGCGAGCGTGAAGGGGGACACGGTCATGTTCCCATTCAAGAAGTTCGTCGAAGAGACGAAGACCAGCGTGATCGCCGAGGTCACGGCGGGCGACAAGACGGCCTACACCGCGTGGTCCTGGAAAGAGGTCGGCGGAAAGCCGTATCTCTGCCAGAGCGCCGGATTGGCGGGCCTGAAGTCGGTCGACGACGCGAAGGCCGTGCTCAAGGCGTGCGACTCGCTCGCAGCGAAGTAGTTGCCGACGCGGCAGTGGGAAGAGACGCCCTCGCTTCAGCGCGAGGGCGTTTCGTCGTTCGGCCTTCGCGAGGCGTCGACGATCATGCGGATGGTCTCTCGTCGAATTCGCGTGAGCTCGGGGGGATCGTCGAGCCATACGAACGCCTGCACGAGCCCCATCACCGCGCTCACGACGACGAAAGAGAACGCCTCGACGTCGACGCCACGCGCGAGATCCTCGCGCGTGCGGAGGTGCCGCCCGAGCGCCTCGGCGAACGCCGCCTGGTTCTTCGCGAGCACGGGCACGAGACCGCTCCGATGCGCGCCGAGCAACGCCGCGCGTGTGAGCTGGGGTTGCATGGCATAGGAGGCGAGCGCGTGATCGACGAGCACCTCGGCCATGGCCTCGATGGGCATGGTCTCCGTCGCTTTCAGCACGGCCGCGAACGCCGCGACGTTGTCCTCGGTGAGCTTGGCGGCGAGCGCGGCGAGGAGGCTCTCGCGATCGGTGAAGTAATCGTAGAGCGAGCCGATACCGACGCCTGCCTTGCGCGCCGTCGCCGCGAGCGAGACCTCGTCGAGCCCACGGTTCGCGAGGATCACCGCGGCATCCAAGATGGCCTCGACCACGCCACGCGAGCGTGATTGGCGGGGTGCCTTCCGCAAGAATCCTTCGTAGAGGCGGCTCATCGATCGCGCTGCAGGTTACGATCGCCGCGCCCTCCGGTCCATGGGCAGGCCGAGCGCCAGCGACGTCGCCCACGGGAATGCGAAACGGCGTATTCTCCACGCATGCGATCGAACGCGCTCCTCCAGGGCTCGCCCTGTCTCCTCCTCGTGCTCTCGCTCGGCTGCGGTAGCGGTGCGGGTGGGGGCGGAAGCGGCGGCACGGGCTCGTCGACGACCGGCTCCCTCGCGAATGGGACGAGCGGCACGGGGACGAATGCGACGACCGGCACCGGATCGTCGACGGGGACAGGGAGCGGAGGATCGAGCGGCGTCGGGCTCTCCGCGATGTATCCCGGCGACCAAGGCATCGACGCCGATCCGAACGTCGTGTGGACCGAGAACTTCGAAGAGGGCTCGGCGAGCGCGATGCTCGCCCGCTACGACGACAAGAAGCCCACCGGGCTCGATCTCGACACCGACGTTCCACAGAAGAGCGCGGGACACGCGAGCGCCAAGCTCACCGCGAGCGGCGCGGGTCCGAACGCCGTCGACTTCTACAAGAACCTCGGCCCCGGCTACGACGAGCTCTACGTCCGCTATTACGTGAAGTACCAGGCGAACGTCCCGTGGCATCACACGGGCGTGTGGGTGGGTGGCTACGATCCGCCGTCGAATTACCCGAACCCGCAGGCCGGCCTGAAGCCCAATGGCGACGATCGATTCAGCGTGTCGCTCGAGCCGATGGAGCAGAACGTCCCGACCCCTCGCCTCGATTTCTACAACTACTGGATGAAGATGCACTCGTGGATGGATGTCCCGACGGGCAATACCGCTTATTACGGCAACTCCCTCGTCCACGATCCGACGCTCACGGGCAAAGAGGCGTGGCAGTGCGTGGAGCTCCACATCAAGCTGAACCCCGATCCCGCCTCCGGCGCGGGCGCGGAGCTCGGCGTCTGGGTCGACGATCAATCGGTGATGCAATTCACCGACACGACGCCGCTCGGCTATTGGGTCAAGGACAAGTTCTGCCCCGACGCGGCGGTGGGCACCGAATGCACGATGTACAAGCCCTCGAACCCCACGCTCGTGCCGCTCGATCTGCAATACCGCAGCACGCAGAGCCTCCAGCTGAACGCGTTCTGGCCCCAGAACTACATCACCGATCCGGGCTCGGGGAGCGTCTGGTACGACGACATGGTCGTGGCGAAGGTGCGCATCGGCTGCATCCATTGACGCGCGGGCGACGCCGGTACGCGACTCACGGCGAAGCTTCGTCCTTGCAGCAACGAAAGCCGACCGAGTAATCGTGATAGCTCGGATCGTGCGCGATGGTCGTGAAGCGGCAGCCGGGGCCGTGCTCGCCGTGGGTGCTGAAGAAGCCGCCCATGAATACACCGTTGCCTGAGGCCCAAGGCTGGTAGGCGCGGAGGACGCCGTCGCTCTCGAGGCGGCCGACGAACGCGCCGTCGACGCGATCGCTCACCCACTCGTGGAGGTTTCCGACCAGGTCGTGGACGCCCGCGTCGGAGACGCACCCGGCGTACTGGCCGGCCTTCGCGAGGAACCCGGGCTCCTGATCGAGTGACGGATCGTTGAAGTCGTCGTAATGCCAATGGCGCGGATCCCAGCCGAAGCGCATCGACAGGAGGTGGGGCTTGTCGGTGTTGCATCGACCTGGCTCCGCGTGGTTGCCATAGGGATAGTCGGTCCCGCGTGCGCCTTCGCAGGCGATCTGCCATTCGCGCATCGTGCAGAGGCGCTTGTCAGCCCGGGTGCACGCATCGCGCGCCTCCTCGCGGCTGATGTAGGCCTGTGGGTAGCGGTCTGGCGCGCTCCGCGCTTCATACGCGACGCCCGCGGCGGGGCGCTCGTACGGCGCGTGCCACGCGACCTCGCCGCCCGCGCGAACCTCGGCGAGCGACGCTTCGTAGCGATCGACGCACACGTGATCGACGCTCACCATGCCGTCCGGACACGCGGACGGCGGGCGCGCGGCAGGAGGAAGAGCGGGGAAGGACGCCGCGCTCGTGCGGAGGACGAGCGCGCGCGTCAGCTCGGTCGACGATGGGACCGGCCTCCCCGCGGCGGTCGCTTCGTCGCAACCCGCTTGGGCGAGGCCGAGAGCGATCGTGGAGGCGAGGAGGTGCGCGGCGTTTCGATGGGTCACGGAGACCCATCGTTGATCCGGGCGGAAGTGTGACGCGCGCCGAGCGCCGCAGACCTCGGACGGGCTCACCGATAAGGACCCGTCGCGCCTCGTTCACCGCGCACGCTGGCGAGCCAGGCGACGAACGCCTCGATACCGCCGAAGAGGACGCGTGGGTCGGGGGTGAAGGCGGGGCGTTCGAGCCACCCCGAGGATTCGCCGATTTGAAGGCGCGGAAAGACCTCGGTGATGCCTCGCGCGATGTCGCCCGCTCTCCCCATCTCGAGGGCGCGCGCAGCCTCGGGTGGGGGGCTCGCACGGTAGCTGAGCTCGACGCGCATCTTCGGACCCGCTGCGTCCCAGACGGTTCGAATGCGGGCTCCGACCGCGCACGGTGTGTTCACGCCAAAGCGAAGGCCCGCCATGGATGGCGAGGTCGGGACGACGAACGCCTTCTCCTCGCGGGCGACGGCCTCCCACGTCGGACGGCTCGACGCGAGCGGCGCGGGGAACGGCAGCGCGCGGATCGCCGCGGCGATCTGTTCGGCCTTCTGCACCGCCTCGCGCGCGGCGGCGATCATGCGCTGCCCGTCGTCGTCCCACACCGCGAAGTGCGCTGCGATGTGACGGTCGGAGAGGCGTAGATCGGCATTCTCGAAGCCCTCCGCGAGCGCTCCGAAAAACGCGGTGAGGATGGCCGGCTCGATCGGCGGTGCGTGCTCGGGGCGCTCGACACCCAAGGTATATCTGCGCGACAGCGGCAAGCCGAAGAGAGTCGGCTTGCGCGTCCAAATCGAGCGCTCCTCGAAGAGGGTCCCGAGATCGAGATCCGGAAACATGAATTGAATGTCGAGGCCGACACTGCCGGAACGAGACAGGTCGTGCATCCGCAGGTACACGGGCCCGACGAATCCTTCGAGGAGGATGGGCGGCCGCCCCTCCGCGAGACCGGTCGCCTGTGCCATCGCGGCAGCGGATGCCCGCACGCGCGCGAAACCGATGGGCGCCTCCGCCTCCGTGCCGAAAATGCGCGACCCCTTCGGGAGGAGGAGCAACCGGAAGTCCGCCCCTTGGGCCTCCCGCGGACCATCGGGCACCACACGGAGAACGTGACCGCTCGATAGAAACGGATGCCGAAACACCGGACGCACTCCCCACTCGTCGAATGGCACGATGGGGATCGCGAACGGCACGCCCTCGCCGGAAAGGAGCTCTCGAATGTCGAGACGCACGCTCGGTCCCACGTGGAAACGCGTCTCCCCAACGCGGGGCAGGTAGGCGCCCTGCACGATCAGGAGACGAAGGCCGCTGAGTTGAGGGGCATGGCCGCTACGCAGGGCGACGTGCCCGTGGAGCGTCTCACCCTCGGCGAGCGTGGACGAGGCGAGCGACACTTCGATCACGCCCGCGTGTTGAACCGCCGCGCGACTCACGTGCGGTGTTCGAACTCCTTGGTAGGGAGGCAACTGGAGCCGCAAGCGGTGCGTGGCCGTGGGATTGCGGGCCCAACCGACTTCGATTTCGGTGCAAATGCGATGCTCGATGGCGCATTTCGGGCCCTGGTAGTCGGGGGGGATCCACGGCGGAACGTCGAGCGTGAAGGGGAACTGGTGGTTGCCTGCGGCGAGGATGCCGCTCTCCACGGGAAAGCGCACCCGCCTTCTGAAGAGCCGCTTCCTCTGCCACACCTCTCTCGTGCGGCACCGTTCGTCGTTGGGCACACGCTCCTCGTACGCCAAAGAGGCCACCACCTTGTAGTCGAGGTCGATGTGCTCCACGCGGGTGATGCGCTCGGGTACCTCGATCTCGAGCAGCCCTTCGTTCGGGCGCCCGCTCACCAGCTCGCCGTCGGGAAGGGCGATGCTCATATCAGCGGTAGGTCGGAGCACGCCTCACGTTACACGCATTGAGCCGCCTTCTCGCAGTGGATTCGGGGGGGCGATATCCGCCGCTACGCCCCAGCACCGTCGCTGCTAGGCTGCGCGCATGCGATCTCACCTGTACGTCGGCGGACGCATTCGCACGATGCACGAGCGCGGCGACGCAGAGGCGATGCTCGTGGAGGGCGGGCGGATCGCCGCCGTCGGGACACGCGACGCGCTCGCCGGCGCCGCGAGCGGCGACGTCCAGGTGGAGGATCTCGCGGGGCGGACCGTGGTCCCGGGCTTCATCGACGCGCATCACCACCTCTCGCTCGCGATCCTCTACGAGGGCGCGGTCGCGTGCGCTGCGCCCGACATTCGGACGATTCAATCGCGCCTCGCCGAGGCCGCCGAGAAGATCCCGAAGGGGGCGTGGGTCACGGGCTATGGGTTCGACGAATCGAGGCTCGCCGAGCGCCGGTACCCGACGCGCGACGATCTCGACGCCGCATGTCCCGATCACCCGGTGGCGCTCGTCCATTATTCGTTTCATTCGGTGGTCGCGAATTCGAGGGCGCTCGCCGAGGCGGGCATCGGACGCGAGACGCCGGATCCGCCTGCCGGGCAGATCGTACGCGGCGCGCGCGGCGAGCCGACGGGCTTGCTCGTCGAGACCGCCCTCGTCACGGTCGAGAAGCTCGCGCGACAGAGCCTCCTCGCGCGCGACGGAGAGGGCTTCCTCGAAAGGCTCGCGGCCTACGAAGCGCGCCTCTTCGCCGCCGGCATCACCGCCATCGCCGATCCGATGGTGACCCCGTCGGTCGAGGCGCTCGTGCGCGAAGCGAAGCGGCGAGGACGAATGCGAATGCCCTTCGTGCTCATGCCCATCGACGAGGGGGGCTACCTCGTGCCGCCGACCGAGCGCCTCGCCGGGCCGCCGACGGGCGAGTCGGAAGACGATATCCTCGTCGGACCGCTCAAGCTCGTCTTCGACGGAGGCAATGCGTGCGCGATGTGTCTCACGGCGAGACAGGCGCTCACGGCGTCGCT
>CAYYKK010000234.1:2793-12073 GCA_964467935.1 uncultured Polyangiaceae bacterium | reverse complement strand
CCTGCTCGCCGCGATGATCCCCGGTCTGGTCCTCTACGGGTTGAAGCGCGGCGGCTCGGAGCCCGAGCTCGCGGGGCTCTTCGGGGCAGGCATCGGAGCGCTGCTGATGTCGATGTACCAATGGGTCCGGATCGCCCGCACGGGCCAGACGATCGGCAAGCGCGCGCTCGCGATCCGGGTCGTGAAGCGCAACGGCGCGCCCGTCGCGTTCTTCGACGGCGTGATCGCGCGCGAGTGGGCCACGCTGCTGCTCGGCATGGTGCCGTTCTTCGGGCGGCTCGTGACGCTCGTGGACGCGCTCATGATCTTCGGGAGCGAGCAGCGCTGCCTGCACGACGCCCTCGCGAACACGAAGGTCGTCAGCGTGATCCCGGGTGAGCCGGCGCCCTGAGCTGCGCCGCTCGACGGGCCCATCGGGCGGAGCCCGAGCGCGCGGTCCGCGTCAGATCGACGAGAAGCGCTTCATGAGGCGGCCGCAGAGATCCGACTCCGGGTCCTTCGCGCGCTCCGCGTCGAGGCCCGTGCGGAACATCGCCGCGGCGATCGACTCTTCGCCGACGAGCTGGTGGCACATCCCGAGCATCTCGTAGTCCGCGGGCTCGCCGTGCGCGTCGACGAGCGCCCGAAGCGGGCCGATGGCACCGCGGTGGGCCTCGACGAGCGACGCGGCCGGCGCGCCGGTGCGCTTCGCCATGATGAACAGCTTGAGCGCCTGGCGCTGATCCTCCGGGCGGTAGGTCGCGAACTCGGCGCTCGCGAACAGCGCTCCGTAGCGCTCGTTCGCGCCGTCGGCGTCTCCGCTCTTCGCGAGCGCCATGATCTGCTTCACCGTGTTGACGAGCGCTTCGTTGGCCAAGGGATCCTCGGCGCCCATCTTGGCACCGTTCGTCGCGGGTCATCACGCTTTTCGAACGGGGCGCCGTTGGGGCAGCTTGGCAGGAGGGCTGGCTGTGCCACTATCACCGCGCAGCGAACGATCCGAACCCAAGCGGAGGACCGACGATGAAGGTCGCCTACGTCTCCACGCTCACGAGCGGTGACGCCTACGTCCCCGGGATCGAGGTGCTCGGCAAGTCGCTCGAGCGATCGGGCACCTCGCACCCGCGCGTCCTGCTCACGACCAGCGACGTGAGCCGCGAGGCGCGAGCGCGCCTCGCCGATCAGGGCTGGCAGATCCGCGAGGTCGAGCCGATCTCGAACCCCACGGCGAAGGGCGCGCTCCTCTTTCCGCGCTTCGCGAACGTCTTCACCAAGCTCCGCGCGTGGGAGCAGACCGACTTCGAGCGGGTCGTCCTGCTCGACGCCGACACGCTCGTCCTGCAGAACATCGACGACCTCTTCGAGCGCAGCAGGTTCGCGGCCGCGCCCGACTTCCTCCTGCCGGACCGCTTCAACTCCGGCGTCATGGTGCTCGAGCCGTCGCGCGAGACGTTCGCCGAGATGGTCGCGGCGCTCGCGGCCTCGGGCACGTACGACGGCGGCGATCAGGGCTTCTTGAACACCTTCTTCGGCGACTGGTACGCGATGCCCGTCGAGCATCGCCTGCCGGCCGGCTACAACATGGCGCCCTTCATCTACAGCTTCATGCGAGGCCACACGAGCCTCGAGGCGACCTTCAAGCGCGAGGCGAAGGTCGTGCATTACATGATGCAGAAGCCGTGGCTCTCGAAGAGCACGCTGACGGGCGGCTCGCACGCGTGGTGGAGCACCTATTTCGAGGCGCACCCCGAGAAGGCGAGGGAGTGGGGCGACAAGCTGCACCACATCGAAGACTGGACGCTGGAGAAGATCGTCGCGCTCATCGTCGGCTGATCGGTCGAACGCGAAGAGCTCAGGGCGGATCGAAGATCACGACCGCCTCGTAGCCCGCGAGCGACAGCTCGCTCGGCGCCTTCCCGCGCTCGCCGCGCCGGTTCGAGAACATCGATCGCCCCGCGTGCCTCGAGAGATCGAGGACGCGCGCCTTCTTCGAGAAGTTGAGCATCACGTCGACCGATTGGCCGTCGGTGCTCCTTCGGAAGGTCAGCACGTCGTCGGCGCTCGGCGCGTCGTCCGGCCACGAGAGCGCGCCGACGCGGAGCGGCTCGAGCTCGCGCCGGAGCGCGAAGAGGCTCCGATAGCAGCTCAAGAGCGACGCTGGATCGTTCTCCTGCGACGCGACGTTCGCCGAGTGGCTCCGCGGGTGCACCGGCAGCCAGGGCTTCACGTCCGGGGCGGTGAAGCCCGCGTTGGGTCCGTCGTCCCACTGCATGGGCGCCCGGCACTCGTCGCGATTCAGGAGGATGCCGTGGCCGCGCATGAAGCCCACCATCCACTGCGGGAAGTAGCGGAAGCGCGCGGCGACGGGATCGAGCCCCTCGTGGAGCGGCAGATCGTGGTTCTCCATCCCGATCTCCTCGCCGTAGTAGACGAACGGCACGCCGCGCACGGTGAGCTGCAGCGCCGCGAGGAGCTTCGCCTTGTCTCGGTGGCTGTCGAGGCGGAGCGCGAGGCGCGGCCTGTCGTGGTTGCCGAACACGTACGTCGGCGAGAAGGGCTCCGGGAACGCCGCCTCGAACTCGCGGATGAGGGCGCCCATCCGGCGCGCGGTGAGCTTGGCCTTCAGCGTCTTGAAGAGGAAGACGAGGTGCAGCCCGTCCGCCGCCTCGCCGCAGTAGCTGCGGAGGGTCTTCGCGTCGCCGAACACCTCGCCGACGAGGAAGCGCGGCGGATCGTCGAGCTCGTCGACGACCGCGCGCAGCTCGCGCGCGAACGCGATCGTGTCGGGGTGATCGATCGTGTGGTGGTGCCGCTGGAAGTAGCCGTGGGGGTTGTCCTCCGAGGGCACGGCGCGGAACGAGAAGGGGTTGTCCGCGAAGGACGCGTCCTTGAAGATCGCGTTGAAGATGTCGAGGCGCAGCCCGTCTGCGCCCTCGCGCAGCCAATGCCGCACGACGTCGAGCATCGCCGCTTTCACCTCCGGGTTGCGGTAGTTCAGATCGGGCTGGAACCCGAGGAAGCTCGCGAAATACCACTCACCCGTCGCCTCGTCGTAGTGCCAGCCGCTGCCGCCGAGCATCGAGCGCCAGTTGTTCGGCGGCGCCTTGCCGCCGGGCTTGCGGCCCTCGCGCCAGATGTACCAATCCCGCTTGGGGCTCGTCTTCGACGCGCGCGACGCGACGAACCACGGGTGCGCGATCGACGTGTGGTTCAGCACCATGTCGAGCACGATCTTCATCCCGCGCGCGTGCACGGCGCGGATGAGCTCGCGGCAGTCCTCGAGCGATCCGTACTCGGGCGCGATCGAGAAGTGATCGCTGATGTCGTAGCCGAAGTCCGCTTGCGGGCTCTGGAAGAAGGGCGAGATCCAGAGCGTCTCGACGCCCAAGTCGCTGAGGTAGTCGAGCTTGTCGATGATGCCGCGTAGGTCGCCGATGCCGTCGCCGTTCGAGTCGGCGAACGAACGCGGATACACCTGGTACACGGTCGTGTTCTTCCACCAGGGGCGCTCGGCTCGGCTCGTCATGGTCTCAGGTCCGACGGGGCGTCGGCTCCGACCGAGAGCATAACCAACGATGCGCGCGAGGCTCGTCTTCCGAACCGTCACTCCGCGGCGTCGGCGGCGTGCTTCATCGCCCCGAACGCGCCCTTCGGCAGGCGCTTCGCGTCGTGGATGCGCGCGCCCGCCTCGTCGAGGGCGAGCCAGATCGGGGGCTTGCCGCTGCGCGCCTCGAAGTAGACGACGAGGGTCGCCTTCTTGTGCCTCTTCGTGAGCCAGAGGTCGAACGCGTAGGCCTCGTCGGTCTTGTAGAAGGTCGCGAGCGTGGCGCGGGCTCGCTCGAGCGCGGCTCCCTCCACCTTGCCGTCGCGATCCACGTCGGACTTGTCGAGCGCGAGCGTCTTCCATGCGTCGACGAGCGCGCGGTACTGCGCGTCGGAGGCGGGACCCGGACGCGCCTTCGTGCGCAGACGCACGCGAGCGCGCGTGGCGAAGGACACCACCGGGTCGCGCGGCCGGTGCAAGAGGTAGGTGGCGACGCCGATGGAGACGAAGCCGACGACGAGCAGCACCGCGAGCCGCCTCGGCGCGCGCGCCAGGTGGTAGTGCACCACCGTCGTCACGATGGGCATGAGGAACGCGAGCACGACCACGCTCTCGACGAGGAACGTGCCGATGGCGATGGGCGCGAACTCGCGCAGGCCGAGGTCGGGCGCGAAGGCGAGCAGGTACTGCGCGACGAGCCCTCCGACGAGCACGACGAAGCTCGCGATCGTGTAGCCCTTGAAGATCAGGAACTCTCGGCGCGCCGCCGGCACGATGAGCCAATACGGAAAGAGCAGGGGGTAGAAGACGTAGTAGGCGAGCGGCTTCGGCGGGTGCGTGCGGTAGTACTCCTCGAACCGGAGGAACTTGCCCAAGACGATCCTCGCGACCCGCGAGCGCGCCGAGAGCCCGCGCGCGGCCTCGGCCGTGAAGAAGACGCCGAGCGCGAGCCCGATCTGCACGAGCGCCCCCGTGAGCGGGAAGAGCGCCGCCAAGAACACCAGCACGAAGGGCGCCGTCGCGAAGAAGGCGAGGCGCAAGGTGAAGTCGAGGATGGAGCGGACGCGCGCGAGCAGGGCCGGAAATCTAGCCGAGAACGACGCGGGCGCGCACGGGGCCCGCGGACGATCGGGGACGCGAGGGTAGACTCCGCTCGCGGCGCCGTAGGTTGGCCGCCGCGCGGTGCTGTGCGGCGGGAGCCTGAGGAGCGAGAGAGCCACATGAGCGACGCGGGCGTCATCGAATCGTTCAACCAGACCGACGCCGTCGGATCCATTCGCCTCGCCGACGGGCGCGAGGTCCGCTTCGGACGATCGGCGTGCGGCTTCGAGCCCGTCGCGGGCACACACGTCGAGGTCGTCGGCACGACGCCGGGCTTTCGCGGCGTGCTGAAGGCGACGGCCGTCCGGCTCGCCGAGGATCGCGCGGCGCACGCGAGCCGCCTCGGCGCGCGCGACACGTCGCTCCGCGGAGGACACCCCCCGACCCTCGGCGCGGACGAGCTCGCGGCCACCGCGCGCGAGGTCGGCGCGCTCACGCTCCTCTTCGACGAGGACGTGCCGCGCGAGATCGGCGCGCTCCTCGCCTGGACCCTGGGCTTCGGCTTCGAGCAGCAGGGCATCGGGGTGGAGGTCGAGGGCAAGTCGCTCGTCTTCTTCGTTCGAGGCGCGAAGATCCGCGCGATCGTCGGGCACGATCCCTACCCTCGAGAGCAGACCGATCGGAGCGAGGTCGATCCGTCGTTTCGCATGGGCAAGAGCGCGCTGACGCTCGTCTTCAACTTCATGCCGCGCGCCTATTTCACGCAGAAGCCCGACGCGTGGCTCGAGGCCGGACACGCGCGCGCTATGAGCCGACTCGCGAAGATCTTCCTCGCCCGAGGGCTCGGTCTCGTCGTGCACCGGGCGGGCGAGCTCCTCGTGCCCGCGTCCCGCTTCCTCGCGCGCCTCGGCGATCTCGACGATCCCGAGAACGTCCCCTTCGCCGCATGGATCACGCTCCGGCCCGTCGAGGACGGCGCCGCGTTCTCTTCCTTCGGTCTTCGCGCGTTCGGGCTGCCCGAGGTGCGCGTCGAAGGGCGGGCGGCGCCGGGCACGTGGGCTTCGGCGCGCAGGTTCGAGGCGGCGCTCTTCGCCTGCTACTGCCTCTGCCGCGCGATGTGGATCGAGGACGGCCTCTTCGAGGTGCCGCGGCGGATCCAGATCGGATCCGGTCGGCCCGAGCTCTGCGATCCGGTCGACGTCGAGCGCTGGGAGGCGAGCGCCGAAGGCACCGGCAAGGACCTGAGCGGCAACGTCGCGCCGATCGTGATGGTGTTGCGGCACCGCGACGACTCGGACGACGCGGGCGCGATGTGGGCGGCGGCGTCGCGCGCGGGCGCCTCGGATCCGTCGAAGCTCGGCCACGGCGGCTACGAGGCGCTCTACTTGAACGGCCTCATGACGTGGCTCGAGCTCGGGCAGGTGCGCATGATCTCGTGCCTCCGCGAGCGCATCCCGCATCGGCTCGTCACCTTGCGCGGGGATGGCCCCCACCTCGTGCTGACGACGAGCGGTATCGGCCGCGTGGCGCAGCCCGGCGGCGAACGCGCGCGCGGCAGCGATCACGTCGAGATCGGCGCGTTCGCGCCGGCGGAGCTCGCCCACGAGATCGCCGAGGTCGTCCTCGTCCTCGCGGGCCTCGTCCACGATGCGAAGAAGCCAGCACCCTTCGAGCCTTGGAGCCTCTCCACGACGAGCCTCGCGACGTTTCTGCTCCGACCGTGGGGACCCGTCGCGATGGGACCGGGCGCGCCCGTCACGCTCCTCGAGCTCGTGCCGCTCGATCCGGCCGAGGTCGCGCTCGCGCAAACGAGCCCCAGCGCGCGTCAGGCGCTCTCGGGTGGGTGGGATCAGCCCGCGAGCGCGCGGCGCTGGCTGACGAACGTGCCCGCGTTCGCCCAGCGCCGACCGTCGTGAGCCGCGCGATCAGGTGAAGATGATCTGCGCGCCTTCGCTGAGATCGAAGAAGTCGCCAGCCGTGATCACGTCCTTCACCTGCGGGACGAGATCCTTCTTCTCGCGCTTGAACATCTTCATCGCGAGCTCGCAGCCGTAGAGCGCGGCGCCCGACTCGTCGAGGATCTGGAGCATCTCGCGCACCGACGGGAGATCGAGCTCCGCCATCTGCTTTTTCATCATGCCGGCCGCGAGGCTCTCCATACCGGGGAGGCCGGCGAGGATCGTCGGCATGTTCGAGCTCGCGTTGCCCGCGAGGTTCATGTGCAGGTGATCGCACTTGCTCTCGGTCACGATGTCGAGGCCCCAGAAGGTGAAGAACAGGAGGGCCTCGATGCCCGATTGCCTCGCGGCGTTCGCGAGGATGAGGGACGGATACGCCTCGTCGAGGCCTCCGTGCGAAGCGATGATGGCGACCTTGCGCTTGGGAGTCGAGATGCTCATCGGCGTGTCTCCTCGGGTGATCAGATGCAGCCGGCGGGCTTCGGGAGGCCCGCGATGCGCGCGGCGGTCCGCGCCGGCGCCTTGGGGAACAACGTGTAGAGGTCCTTCGTCGCCATGCCCGTCGCTTGCGTGATGCGGCGGATGTTCGGTGACGCGCCGTGCTCGGCGAAGTCGGCGCGAGCGAAGTCGATCACCTTCCAGTGTTCGGGTCCGAGCTCCACGCCCTCGGCCGCGGCGATCTTCGTCGCGAGCGCCTTCGTCCAGCTCGTCGGATCGACGAGGCTGCCGTCGGCCGCGAAGCCGACGCCCTCGATGACCGCCGCGACGACGCGCGGCGCCGGCGTAGGCGCGTCGCAGGTAGGCGGGCCCGGCGCGCGCGGTGCGGGCCTCTCGGCGCCGGCCGACGGCGCGACGCGCTCGGTGCCGAGCGCTTTCTTGGCCTTTCGCGCCCCGGTCACGCTCGCGAGGCGCTTGCGCTTCTGCTCCATCGGCGAGGAGGCGCGCTTGTCGGCGATCACCGTCGCGGCGCGGCCGACGTGCCGCATGAGATCCATCAGCACCGCCATGCCCTTCTGCACGTCGTCGTCGCGCGTCGCGCGCACCATCCCGAGCAGACCGATCGGCTCCGTCTGCTCGGTGTGCTGAATGGCCTCCGCGGCCTCGCCGGCGATCTGGAGCACCTCCGGCTGCGTCATCGCGCGCACGGTCTCGAGGATGCCGACGACAGCCTCGCCGAGCTTCTCCACGTCGCTCGGCGTGAAGCCGGTGACGATGCGCTCGCCGACCTTCACGAGCTCCTTGCCGAACGCGAAGTAGCCCTGCTTCTCGAGCGCGTCGAGGCGCGTCGTCGCGGTCGCCATGACGAGCTTCGCGATGGGCATCATCTCGGCGACGAGCTCTTCGTTCTTGCGCTGCCGCTCGGCGAGGTAGGCGATCTGCTTCGTGAGATCGTCGAGCTTCGCGTCGAGCGTCGCGATCGTGGCGACGTGAGGGAGTCGGTGCGCGTCCATCGTCAGCTCCATTTCCCGGCGAGCAACATGCGGTGGTCGAGGGGCAGATCCTTGCCGGCGAGGAGCACGTTCCAGTAGGCCCACTTGAACGCGAGCTTGCCCCAGTGGTTCGTCTCCGACTCCTCGAGGAGCGTGAACGGGCCCACGCCGGGCAGGGGGAAGCGGCCCGGCAGCGGCTCGGTCTCGTAGTTGAAGTCGATCAACATCGCCTTGCCGTAGCCGGTCTCGATGAAGCAGTTGGCGTGGCCGTCGAAGGCGGGCACGAGCGGCTTGTCCCCGAGGAAGCGCAGCACGTTGTCGAGGAGCACCTCGGACTGGAAGTGCGCGACCGCGCCGGCCTTCGACGCGGGTAGATCGGTGGCGTCCCCCAGCGCGAAGACGTTCGGGAACCGCGGGCTCTGCAGCGTGTGCTTGTCGGTCGGCAGCCAGCCGCTCGCGTCGCCCATGCCGCTCTTCGCGATCGCCTCGGCGCCGCCGTGCGCGGGCACCGTCACGAGCAGGTCGTAGCTCGTCTCGCGCCCGTCGAACGACTTGAGCGTGCGTCGCTCGCCGTCGACCTCGCTCGCGGCGAAGTCGCCGAGCACCTGGATGCCGCGGCGCGAGAGCATGTCGCCGAAGGCGGCCGACGCGCGCGGCTTCGTGAACGCGCCCTCGAGCGGCGTCGCGAACGCGATCTCCACCTTGTCGCGCATGCCTCGCTCCGTGAAGAACGCCTCGGCGAGGAAGAGGAACTCGAGCGGCGCCACGGGGCATTTGATCGGCATCTCGACGACGTTCACGACGAGGCGTCCGCCCTCGAAGGTCGCGAGCTTGTCGCGGAGGGCGGTGGCGCCTTCGAGCGTGTAGAAGTCGAACGCCGTGCGCTTCCAACCTTCGCCGGTGAGGCCGGGCGTCTGCTCGGGGAGGATGCGCGATCCGGTGGCGACGACGAGGACGTCGTACGCGAGCTTCTCGCCGCCCTTCAGCGTCACCGAGCTCTCGTCGGGCGCGACGCGATCGATGTCGGCGACGCGCAGCTCGACGCGAGGATCGAGCAGGTTCTTGCGCCGCTTGAGGATCTCGTCGGTGCGGTAGCCGCCGAACGGGAGGAACAAGAGGCCGGGCTGGTAGACGTGGAGATCGTCACGATCGACGACCGTCACGCGAAAGCCGTCCTCCGGCAGCGCTCGCACGAGCCGATTGGCCATCATCGTGCCGCCCGTGCCGGCACCCAAGATCACGATTCGCTTCATCGCCGAGCCTCGTTTCGTTGCGGCAGCCGAGTTGCACGATGCGGACCACGCGCGAGGTGCAGCGCGTCCCGCGCA
>CAYYKK010000234.1:768-2693 GCA_964467935.1 uncultured Polyangiaceae bacterium | reverse complement strand
AGCGCGTGTCGTCCGAGAGCGCAAGGGCTGCGTCGCGATGCAACGCGCGCGCTTCGCGTCTCGCCGGGCGCGCGGTCGACTCGTCCGCTCACGACGGCGCACGCACGGCGCCGGCGGCGCGTCGGAGAGGCGCGATGGGAGGGGCTGGGTCCGACGTCGGCGCCTCCTGCGAGGCTGCGGCGAACGAAAAAGCCAAATCTCCCATCCTTCGCTACACTCAGCGGGCGTCCTCATGACCGGGAACCCCCGAAGCCCGCCCATCCAGTGGCCGACCCCCCCCGTGGTCCGGCTGGACAATCCCGGCGTGCTCGTGAAGGCGCGTGAGCCGATCACGCCCTTTCTGTTCGCGCGGAGAGGCGGAGCGGAAGGAGCCCACGCACAGCCCTCGTTCGCGCAGCCGGAGCAGCACGCGGCGACGGCCTATGCGCAGCCGGGGTACGGTGCCGCGACGGCGGGCTACTACGGCGGCGACGCGGCACCGCCGGCGCACAAGCCGCCTTCGACGGCGCCTCCGGCGGCCTCACCCGAAGCCGCGCAGGTCGTGGTGCCTCCGCCGCCGGCGTTGCCGTTTCAGCAGATGGCGCAGTACGCGGCGGCTCACCCGCAGGAGGCCGCCTACGGTGCGCCGCAAGGCTATGGCGCGCCCGCACCATACGGCGCGCAGCCGGGCTATGCGGCGGGTCCGCCGGCGTTCTCCTCCGCGGGGCAAGGAGGCGGTTCGCCGATCGACGAGCCGGTCTCGCCTTGGGCGCTCGCGGCGCGCGGCGGACAAGGGAACGCGCCCGCCGCACTCCCCGCGCCGGCGTATGCGCCTGGCTACGCGCCGTCCGGCTATGGTGCTCAGGGCCCGCCCGCGCAAGCGGCCTATGCTTCGCCGCCCGCGTATCCGCAGTACGCGGGGCAATACGCGCCGCCTGCGCCAGTCACGCCTCCCGCGTACGTGGCCCCGCCGCCGCATGCGCCGACCTCTCCGGCGGTCGCGCCGCCGCCGTTCGTCGCGCAGCCGCCCGCCTACGTCGCGCCGGCGCAGGCGCCCGCCGGTCGGACGCTGCCGCCGCAGACGGCGCCGATGCCTCAGGTCTATGCGGCGCAAGCGCAGCCGACCGATCCGAGCTACGCCGATCCGTCCCAGGCGGGCCGTGGGCAACCCGCGCTGCCCTCTTACATCCTCGCGCAGCGCGCGGCGGAGGCGCAGGCCGTGGCCGATGCGCAGGCGCGCGCGGCGGCGCAGGTCGAAGAGGTGGAGCGCGCGCGTGCCGCGGCGGAGGCGCAAGCGGCCGCCGAGCGCGCGGCCGTCGAACGCGCTGCGCAGGAGAAGATCGCGATGGAGCGCGCCGCGGCCGAGCGCGCGCTGGCCGAAGCGCAGGCGGCCGTCGAACGCGCGGAGGCGGAGCGAGCCGCCGCGATCGCGCAGGCGGCTGCGGATCGAGCGGCGGCCGAGCGCGCCGCGCGCGAGGCGCAAGAGGCGATGGAGCGCGCCGCGGCAGAGAGGGCGCTCGCCGAAGCCGAAGCTGCGCGTGCGCGCGCCGAGGCGGAGCGTGCTGCGCAGGAGGCGCACGCGCTCGCGGAGCGGGCTGCGGCGGAGCGCGCTGCGGCCGAGGCGAACGCGGCGAGGGAGCGTGCTGCGGCGGAGCAGGCGAGGGCGGAGCGCGAAGCGCTCGAGCGCGCCGCGCGAGAGAAGGCCGAGCAAGAGCGAGCGCTCGCCGAGGAGCGCGCCCGCGTCGAAGCGGAGCGAGCGGCTCAGGAGAAGGCGGCCGCGGAGCAAGCCGCCCAGCGGGCTGCGGCCGAGCGAGCCGCGGCGGAGCGAGCGGCGCAAGAGAAGGCGGCGGCGGAGCGAGCCGCGCAGAAGGCTGCGGCCGAGCGGGCCGCTGCGGAGCGAGCGGCTCAGGAGAAGGCGGCCGCGGAGCAAGCCGCCCAGCGGGCTG
>CAYYKK010000234.1:0-668 GCA_964467935.1 uncultured Polyangiaceae bacterium | reverse complement strand
CGGCCGAGCGAGCCGCTGCGGAGCGAGCGGCGCAAGAGAAGGCGGCGGAGCAAGCCGCGAGGGCTGCGGCCGAGCAGCAAGCCGCTGCGGAGCGAGCGGCGCAAGAGAAGGCGGCGGCGGAGCAAGCCGCACAGAAGGCCGCGGCCGAGAGAGCCGCTGCGGAGCGAGCGGCTCGAGAGAAGGCAGCTGCTGAAAGAGCCGCTGCGGAACGAGCGGCTGTCGAGAGGGCGGCTGTCGAGAGGGCGGCTGCGGAGAAGGCGGTTGCGGAGAAGGCGGCGGCCGAGCGCGCCGCTTCCGAGAGAGCGGCCGCCGAGAAGGCGGCGGCCGAGCGCGCCGCTTTCGAGAGAGAGGCCGCCGAGAAGGCGGCCGCGGAGGAAGCCGCCAAGAAGAGCGCCGCGGAGAAGGCCGCGGCCGAGTGGCAAGCCGCGGAGGACGACGAAGACGCCGCGGAGCGCGCCGCCGTGATGCGGGCTGCCGCCGAGCGCGCCGCCCAGCGCAAGGCCGCCGCGGCGAAGGCGTCGGCCCGATCCCAGCGCCGCGCGACCGTCGAGTGGGCGGCGAGCGGCAGGTCCGTGGCGCCGCCCGCGCCGCCCGAGCCCGTCGCCTCGGCGGGAGAGAGCCCGGCGGCGCTCGAGCGCCCCTCGGTCGAAGAGGTCGCCCGGAGGGAA
>CAYYKK010000233.1:0-12132 GCA_964467935.1 uncultured Polyangiaceae bacterium | reverse complement strand
CGCTCGAAGGCCTCGATCGCGGCCTCTCGATCGTCGAGCTCGGCCGCGGAGACGCGCGCGAGCTCGACGAGATCGCGCCGCTGCCGCTCGGGCCCGGTGACGAGCGCGACCCGCCGCTCGAGGGCGCGCGCCAGCTCCCTCCACTCCTGGGCGGCGCGGAGGTTGTCGACGAGGGCCGACAGCGCGACGACGTCCTCGGGCGCGTCCTCGAGGCGCCGCCGCAGCGCGCGGGCGGCGCGGGCCGGATCGCCGAGGACGTTGTCGGCCAGGCGCGCGATCTCGTGGAGGACCTCACCGCGCGCGTTCGCGTCGGTCTCGAGATCGGCGAGGCGCTCGAGCACGCCGCACCGCTCGGCGTCTCTCCCAGCCTCGGCGAGGCGTTGATCGAGCTGACGCGCCGCCTCCTTCGCCTTGTCCGGGTCGCGATCGGATCGCGACAGGATGCGGAGGTCGATCGAGATCGAACGCGCGGAGTCGCCACCCTTTCGACGGCAGATCGCGGAGGCCGACTCGAGGAGACCGATCGCGTCCTTCTCGTTCTCCGTCCGCTCGGACACGGCGAGCAGGACGTCGACGAGTCGATCGTGGAGGTCGAGCTTGTCGGCTTCCTTCGTCAGCTCCTTGCGCAGCGACTCGTCGAGCGGCTCGAGCGTCACGAGCAGGGCGAGCGTGTCGAACGCCTTGCGCGGATCGCCGAGCGCTCCGCGTTCGAGCTCGATGAGCTCGCGCAAGAGCTCGTTGCGCTGCACCGGATCGCGAGGCGACTCGAGGGCCACCTCGATCATGATCGCGGCCGACGCGTGAGCGCCGTCCGCCAAGTGCCGAGCCTTGAGGGCGAGGGCCGCGCGCTGCCGCACGTCGGCGTGGGGGGCGGGGACGACGAGGTCGGTCGGCAGCAGGGAGGGAGGCGGGACGCTCTTGGCGACCAGCGCCTCCGGCGGCACCGACGCCTTCGGCGGCGGGGCCGAGCGCTTGCCGGGGGCGACGCTCTTCGAGCGCCGCGATCCGGGCGCCCTTCGCGACTCGGGGCCGTGGTAGGCGCGACCGCCGAGGCGCAAGAGGTGCTCGAGCCGCCCCGCCGCTTCGGTCGCGACGGGCGTGAGCCCGCCGGTGATCGTCAGGATCTTCTCGAGGGCCTGCACGGCCTCCTTGTTCGTCGGGTCGAGGGCGAGGACCTCCTCGGCGGCGACGCGGCCGCTCTCGAGCTCGCCGAGCCCGTCGATGTAGAGGTGAGCGATGCGGAGGCGCAGCGCGGTCGCGACGTCGTCCTTCGCGCCGACGAGACGCTCTCCGAGCAGGGCGATGAGCGGCGCATGCTTCGCGTGGCGCTCGTAGAGGCGCTCGAGCGCGTTCGCCGTGCGCGTGTCGGACTTGTCGAGCGCGTGAAGCGCCTCCAGATAGAGGATCGCGCGCTCGGGATCGCCCGCGAGGTCCTTCGCGACCTGCGCCGCGTCGTCGAGGAGCGCCGCGCGCTCGCTGGCCTCTCGGGTCCCCTCGATCACGCGGTCGTAGAGGGCGAAGAGATCCTGCCAGCGCTCGCCGGCGTTGTAGACGAGCTTCAGGCGCTCGAAGGCCCACGTCGCCGTCGGCGCCACGTCGACGACGAGCTTCAGCATGTGGGTGACGGCCTCGGGGTCGTCGAACCACTCCTCTTGGAAGTCGACTCCGCGCTGACCGATCTGCATCGCGACCTCGGGCGAGAGGCGCGTGGCGGCGTGGACGAGCGTCTGACGGTAGGCCATCGCGACGCGATCGGGCTGCTTCGCCTCCCGCGCGAGGCGCTCGGCGCGATCCCAGAGCGCCTCCTCGCCGGGGTACTCGCCGACCGCGCGAAGCGCGATGGCCAGCGCCCGGTCGGGCGCGTCCTTGAGGCACGCGAGGAGCCGGTCGAAGAGCTCGGGTCGCGCGGCGACGATCTCCGGCTCGCTCGACGGCGCGGAGAGGAGCGCCTCGTAGAGCTTCGCTCGCTCCTCGTCCTCTTCGATGTGCTCCGCGGCGCGGCTGAGGATCCCGAGCGCGCGGACGGCCGCGGCCGGGGTCTCGATCGCGCGGAGCACGGCGCGCTGCGCCGCCGCGTCGAGGGGTGACTCCACGAGGAGCGGCTCGGCCACGTCGAGCGCCTCCTCGGGTTTGCCGAGCTCCGTGAGCAGGAGCTCGATCAATCGAACGGAGAGCGCGTGGCGCGCCTCGCCTTCGCCGAGCGAGATGCGGCGCTCGAGGGACGCCGCGGCGCCCTGGTAGCGGCCGAGCGCGAGATCGAGCTCGGTCGAAAGCTCGAGCGCCTCGACGTCGTCGGGATCCTGCTCGCAGAGCTCCGCGACGATGGTGCGGGCTCGCGTCGGATCACCCATGAGGTCGCGCTCGGCGCGCGCCCACGTGAGGAGCACGCGACGCCTCTCGGCGCCGACCTCGCGGCCCGCCCGGAAGGCGAAGAACGCACGTCGATCGTCGTGGTGCTCGGGCGACTCCGGTCGAGCGGCGAGGAAGAGCTCGAAGAGCTCCGCCGCCTCGAGCGCGTCCGACTCGCCGAGGTCCGTGAGCATCGCGCGGTAGGTGTCGGCCGCCCTGCGCGCGCCGACGGGCGTGAGCACCCTCGCCTTCGCAGAGAGGACGTCGAGCCGCGGTCCGGCCTTCTCCGTGAGGCCGTCCAGCAGCGAAACGAACGCCTCGGGATCGGAGGCCGCGCTCGGCTCGAGCGAGAGCGCGAGCGCGATCTGCTCCTCGAGGTCGTCGGAAGCCGCGATGAGGGCGTGCGTGGTCTTGACGAGCCGATGAGCGTCGTCCGTCGCGCGCGCGATCGCGATCACCCGCTCGAGCGTCTCACGGTGCATGGGCTCGATCTCGAGGACGCGATCGTGGAAGGCGAGCGCTCGCTCCACGGCGTCGGCCCCCTCGGCGACGATCGCGGCGCGCGCGAAGCGTCGAGCGGCCGACTCGCGCTCGTCGAGCTTGGTGAGCTCGAGCGTTCCGAGCCGATCGAGCGTCGCGATCTCCGCCTCAGGCGAGTCCGCGGCGCGGAGCCGTCGCTCGAGGACCTGTCGGAGGAGGTTCGGATCGTCGAGCCGCACGGCGAGGCTCTCGGCCGCGTCGAGGTGCACGGCGACGAGATCGATGTCGCTGGCGAGGACGGCGGAGAAGTGTCGCGCGGCTCGCTCGGGCTCCTCGGCGGAGAGGCTGACCTCGGCGAGCCGGCGCTCGAGGTGCGGGCGCTCCTCGGCCGTGGCGCCCTCGGCGGCGCGCGCGAGATCTTCGTAGAGCTCGCCCCACGACGACGACGCCTCGAGCGCGGCGTAGAGCGCCCCGCGGAAGGCCTTGTCCTCCGGGAACTCCGCGAGCGCGCGTCGGTAGGTGTCGACGGCGGCGCGGACCTCGCCGAGGTCGCGCCGCTGCACCGCGCCGATCTTGTGGAAGAGCTCGCGCCGGCGAGCCGGCTCGGTGTGTCGCTCGAGCGCCGTCTCGTAGAGCCGCACGCGATCGGCGGGGCTGCCTTGCTCCTCGAGCAGCCCGTCCACCGTCGAGAGCAGCTCGTGGTTCTGCGGCTCGTAGACGAGCAGAGCGCGATAGATGTCGAGCGCACCCTTCGAGTCTCCGCACTCGACGAGCAGCTCACCACCGGCACGCGCGAGGCGCGCGATGGCGGGGTGATCGATCGCGCGGTCGCCGAGGGCACCGACGAGGGTCTGCGCCACGGCCTCGGCGCCCGCGACGGGCACCAGGTTCTGCACGCGGTCGACCCAAGGGATCACGATCTCCGCGTCGGTCGCGACGGCGAGGACGAGGCCGCGCCCGGCGATCCCCAGCGCCCGCGCCTGCTCCTTCGGCGCACCGAGGGCGAGGTCGGCCGCGTCCGCCAGCGCCTGGAGCCGTTCCTCCACGGTCTCGCAGAGCTCCGCGCGCACCTCGAGCGCGTTGACGAGGCCGCCGATCTCTCCCTCGGCGTCGTAGATGGGCACGAGGATGTCGGCCGCGGCGAGCCGCAGCTCGCCTTCGCGCATGGCGCGCTCGACGAACGAGCGCGCGACGTTGTTGGCGGGCGCGATCGCGAGCACCTGGGCGAACACCGAGAGCGCCTGTGCCGCGTCGCCTTGGCGCGCGTGCGTCTGGGCCATCTTCACGAGAACCGGGGGCCGCTCGGCCTCGTCCACGATCTCGGACTCGGCGGCGAGGGCGAGGAGCAGCTCCGGGATCTGCCGCGCCTGCTCGAGGAGCGGGATCAGCGACGCGTGCACGTCGCGCGACGCCCCGAACGTCGAGACGATTTGTTGGAGCGTGTCGATCGCCGCGGTGCGGTCGCCAGCGGCCTCGCGGAGCCGCGCGACGCGCAACCAGAGATCCCGCGCCTCCTCCGACTCACCGAAGGCGAGCGCGCGCCCTTCGAGCAGATCCGCGAGCTCGGAGTGTTTGTCCGTCGCCTCGTAGAGGCGCGCGAGGGCGTCGCTCGTCTCGTGCGAGGGCTCGAGCTCCATGAGGTGCCGGAGCGCCTCGATGGCCAGCTCGGGATCGTCGAGCTCGCGCTCGGCGAGCTCGGCGAGCTGTCGATAGGCAGCCGCCTGCGCGACCGGATCGGGCTCGAGCTGCGCGAGCTTCTGGAGCGCCGCGGAAGCTTGCTTGGCCTCCTTGCCCTCCTCGTAGAGCGGGAGGATGGCGCGCGACGCCGCGAGGACGGCCGCGTCGTCCGACGCGGTGTCGAGCACGTTCACGAGGACCTGCTTCGCCCGCTTGAGATCGCCGAGGACGATGTAGACGCGCGCGAGGTCGGCGTTGACCCTGCCTCGCAGCCCGGCGTCCTTCGCGCCGGCCGCAGCGCGCGACAAGACACGCGTCGCGTCCTGCAGCTTGTTGAGGGCGAGACAGCACTCCACGTACTGGCCTCGCGCCTCGTCGTCGCCTCCGTCGGCGAGCACGACGGCCTCGAGGAACGTGATCGCCGAGCCGGCGTCGCCGAGCTCGAGGTGGAGCTTCGCGAGGCGCTTCTGCGCCTCGGTCTTCTTGGGGCCGCGGAGCTGCTCGATCTGCAGTCCCAGCATTCGCGCGACGTTGCCCGCGTCACCCTCGCCCTCGTAGACGCGCTCGAGCGCGGCCGCGGCGCGCGGGGCCATCACTTTGTGCGTGAGCAAGCGGTTCGCGACCTTGCGCGCGGAGTCGTCGCCGGGCCTCGCGGCGAGGAGCTCCTCGACGTGCGGCATGGCGCGCTCGATCTCGGCGAGCTTCGTGTCGTAGAGCTCGATGAGCCGCTCGCGCATGCCGAGCGCGGTCTCCGCGTCGAGCCCCGACGGGCTCGCGCCGAGCGCCTGCTCCAGCATCCGGGCGACGTCGTTGAAGCGCGAGGCGTTGAGCAGTCGGTGCTCCGCGAGCGTGATGGCCTGCTCGTCGGCCGGCTCGACCTTGAGGAGCTGCTGCGCGATCTTGATCGTTCGGTCCTCGTCGCCGTCGGCCGAGAGGGCGAGCGCCTTGCGCAGGTGCTCGAGCTGCGTCTCCTTGTCGGCCTTGGGCGTCGCCATGCCGAGGTGCAGCTGGATGAGCCGCTCCTTGTCCTTTCGTCGCTCGCAGATCGCGACGAGCTTCTCGTACCCCTCGGGGTGACCCGGGACCAGCGCGAGCACGCGCTCGAGCGACGCCACCGCGCCGTCGAGATCCCCGAAGCACTCGGCGAAGAAGTCGGCCGCGTGCAGCGCCACCTGCGCCTGCGCGGGCGCGGGCATGATGCGCATGCGGCGATCCTGGGCGATGCGCTCGTAGGCGAACGCGAGCTCCGAGAGCCGATCGTCGCGCAGCGCGGCGTCGTGGAGACGCTGCCAGAACTCAGGCAACGGTTGCCCCTTCGCGAGCGCGACGAGCAACGCCTCCAAGATGGCGCTCTCGTTCTCGAGCTTCTTCGAGAGCACCTCCGGGAGGTTCTCGACGCGCAGAGGAATCTTGGGCCCAGAGTCCTGCATCACCGCCCTTTCGACGCTGGTTGGACTGGGGAGGGTATCAACACTTCCGTCGACTGCGCGTCGCCATTTCCTCCGCCGGAGCGCGCCGAGCGGAAGGTTCGGAATCGAGCGCGAGGAAGGTGGGCACGAGGGCCCCGCTTCGCGTACGCTCCACCGGTTGCGGCCCGATCGGCGCCGCGTCGAGCCTCCCTCAACGACCGAGCGCGTGCTCGGCGAGCAGGCGCGCCACGCGGTCGAGATCGAAGGGCCATCGGTAGGTGATCGAAACGTGCGGGTGCGCCTCACGCTGCGCCTGCAGCGTCTCGGGGATCTCCTCCTCCGAGTGGACGCCGCCGGGCGTGAGCATCGACGGGACGACGACGATCTCCCGCGCGCCGCGGCCGACCCCCGCCGCGATCGCCTCCTCGAGGCTCGGCCCGCAGAACTCGTTGTAGGCGCAGACGACCTCGATCTCGCCGAGCGCCGCCTCGAGGGCCCTACCGAGCGCCTCGAGCCCCGCTCGGTAGGGATCGGTCTCGGGCGTCCGCGGGTGACTCCGGACGCGTCGATCGAGCTCGCGCTCCTCGTCCGACATCGGGGCGCGCGCGCGGCGACGCTGCGCCTCGAGCGCCTTGAGCCTCGCGACGAGCTCGCGGGGGAAGTCGCTCGGCGGCGCGCCGTGGCCGACCAAGACGACCAAGCGGGACCGATCGCTCATGCGTCGCCGACGGTCCGCATCCCCATGCCGGAGAGGGGCGTGATGCCGAGCAGCGCGTGCGCGCTCTGCCAGCGCGACGACGCGTCGACGTCGAAGAGGACCCCTTCGATGCGGGAGAGGTCGTCGATGGGCACGGGGAGCCACGCGCCGTGCGCGATCTCGCCTTCGAGCTGTCCCGGCCCCCAGCCGCTGTAGCCGAGCACGACGAACGCCTCGGGCCGGTCGTCGGGTTGACCGACGCCGTCCTCGATCTCCTGCGCGAGCCTGTCGAACGCCGAGCGCGAGGAGCTGACGCGCACGCGCCCGCCGACGTCGAGCACGCCGGGGAGTCCGTCGAAGCGCGAGGGATCGCGCGAGACGATCCAGCCCGAGCCCGGCTCGACCGGCCCGCCGACGAACACCTTGCCCTCGGCCTTCGCGGCGACCTCGCCGTAGCCCGCGAGGCTCAGCACCTCGCCGAGCTTGAGCTCCGCCACGCGGTTGATGACGAACCCGAGCGCGCCCTTCGGGCCGTGCAGCGCCAGCAGGATCACCGTGCGCTCGAAGTTCGGATCGCCGAGCGGCGGCGACGCGATGAGCAGGCCCGGCGCGAGGATGTCGCTGCGCACGTCCGCCAGCGTACAGGATCGGCCCCCCGCTTGGCGACCGCGCCCTCGCCCCCACACGCCACGATGGATTGCACCCGAAACGCCGCGGCACTAAGCCCTCGCGCGGTGCAAGGAGCGGCGCGCATCGAGTTCCACGGCGGCACGCTGAGACTGCGCGGCTTGGACCGCGAGGTCGCCGCCGCGCTCCCCGGCTTGCTCTGGGACGAGCGCGAGGCCGTGCACCGCGCGCGCGGCGTCGACTACGCGCGGCTCGTGCTCGCGCTGCGGGAGCGCGGCGTCCCCTACGACGACGGCGCGCGCGCCTACAAGGAGCTCGACCTCACGCCCCGCGCCGACCGTGCTCCGTTTCCGCACCAGGCCGAGGCGATGCGCGCGTGGCTCGCCGCCCAGGGGCGCGGCGTCGTCGTGCTACCGACGGGCGCGGGCAAGACGCACGTCGCGACCCTCGCCATTCAAGCACGCAAGCGCAGCACGCTCGTGGTGGTGCCGACGCTCGACCTGCTCGCGCAGTGGCACGACGGAATGAGCGCGACGTTCGACGTCCCCATCGGCCTCGTCGGGGGCGGCTACCACGAGATCACCGACCTCACGATCACGACCTACGACTCGGCCCACCTCCACATGGATCGGCTCGGCAACCGGTTCGGTCTCGTGATCTTCGACGAGTGTCACCACCTGCCCAGCGAGGCCTACGCGACCGCCGCGCGCATGTGCCTCGCGCCGTTCCGGCTCGGGCTCACCGCCACCCCCGAGCGCAGCGACGGGCGAGAGGCCCTCTACGAAGAGCTCGTCGGCAAGACCGTGTACCGACGCGACATCCACGAGCTCTCCGGCCACTACCTCGCGCCGTACGAGACGATCCGCCTCGAGGTCCCGCTGTGCGACGAGGAACGTCGCGCCTACGACGAGGCGCGCGCGGAGTACGTCTCGTTCCTCCGGCGCAACGGCATCAACATGTCGCGCCCCGACGGCTGGAGCCAGTTCCTGCTGAAGAGCTCGTTCTCGGACGTCGGACGCAAGGCGTTCCTCGCCTACCGGAGACAGAAGCAGCTCGCCCTCGCCGCCCCCGGCAAGCTCGAGGTGCTCGAGCGCCTGCTCTTCTCGCACCGCAAGGACCGCGTGCTCGTCTTCACCGAGGACAACGCGACGGTGCACCACATCGCGCGCACGCTCCTCGTCCCGGCGATCACCCACGAGACCAAGGTGAAGGAGCGGAGCCACGTGCTCTCGAGCTTCAACGCGGGCGAGTACTTCGCCATCGTCACGAGCAAGGTGCTCAACGAGGGCGTCAACGTCCCGAGCGCGAACGTCGCCGTCGTCCTCTCCGGCAACGGCTCGGTCCGCGAGCACGTGCAGCGCCTCGGCCGGATCCTGCGCAAGCACGGCGACAAGCGCGCGATCCTCTACGAGCTCGTGGCGCGCGGGACGAACGAGGAGCGCACGAGCGACAAGCGCAGGGAGCACGTTGCTTACAAGTGATCTCGTCCGCGCGCGGCGCTCCGGCGGCGCCCTCGTCCCTCGGTTCTTGGATCCGAAGGCCAAACCGCGTCTCCTCGAGGTCGCGCAGGCATACCTCGGGGTCTTCCGTGGCATGGTCGGTCAGAGCCGCGAGACGGTGGAGCTCGCGCTCGACGCCGTACCGATATCGTCGCGCGATCGCGTCGTCGCCGACGGGCTACGCAAGCTCTGCGAAGATCGGGCGGAGTTCGACGTCGCCTCGGGCCTCGATCCCGAGAGCGTGCGGCGCGAGCTCTTCACGCGATCCGCGAAGGCGCACCGATCGCTCGGCGCGAGGGACCGCTTCGATCGCGCCCCCGTCGTCGCGGAGGTCGCGACGCTCTTCGGGGCGACGGCGGACGACGTGGAGCGCGCGATGTTCGCCGATCTCCGCCAGCGCCAGGAGCTCGTGCGCTTCGATCCGATCCCGGCCGAGGCGTTGCTCGAACGGTACGACGTCTCGGTCGTCCAAGCGCTGCTCCTCCGCGCGACCCGCGTCGTGCTCACCTTCTCGGCGGACGATCCGAAGGCTACGCGCAAGCTCTTCCGCGCCGCGCGCTTTCACGGCCTGCTCTACCAGGTGCGTCGAACGGACGCGCGCGGCGCGGCGCGCTACGAGGTGACGTTCGACGGGCCCCTCAGCTTGTTCGACGCCGTGCAGCGCTACGGCCTCAAGCTCGCGCTCTTCTTCCCCACCGCGCTCGAGATGCCCGCCTACCACCTCGAGGCGGAGGTCCTGCACGGACCGGAGCGCGAGCGGCTCACCATGGAGATCGACGCCTCCTCCGGGCTCGCTGGATCGCGCCTCGACGCGGAAGAGCCGCGCCCGGAGATCGACGCGCTCGTTCGCGCGTTCCGCGATCTCGAGAGCCGCTGGGACGTGACGGACGCCGATCGCATCGTCGCGCTCCCCGGCGAGGTGGTCTGCGCCCCCGATCTCGTGTTCTCGAACCGCGAGACCGGCGAGGAGGTCTTGTTCGAGCTCTTCGGCTTCTGGAGCCGCGACGCCGTGTTCCAGCGCGTCGCGCTCGTCGAGAAGGGCCTCGCCGGCCGCATGATCCTCGCCGTGGGCAAGCACCTGCGCGTGAGCGAAGCCGTGCTCGGCGACCACGAGGCCGGCGAGATTTACGTGTTCAAGACGACGCTCTCTGCGAAGGAGATCCTCCTCCGCCTCGAGCGCGGCGCGGCCCCGAAGAAGGCCCGCGGTCGCTGACGCTCACGCGCCGACGATCGGCTCGAGGCAACGCTCGCGCGCGTCCCAGAGGCGCGCCGTCTCGACGTCCACGAGCAGCCGATCGCCGCGCGTCAAGGAGAGCCTCTCACCCGTCGTCGCGCCGAGGCGCACCACCGGCACCCCCGCGCTCGCCGCGCGGGCCTCGATGTCGCGCGACCGCTCCGGCTTCGCGGAGACGACGACGCGGCTCGGCGCCTCGCCGAAGAGCGCGCTCGTGATCGGCTCCGCGCTCGCAGGGAGCGCGAGCCGCGCGCCCACCGTGCGATCCTCGTCGTCCGTCGCGACGCAGCACTCGACGAGCGCGACCGCGAGCCCGCCGTCCGAGACGTCGTGTGCGCTCTCGACGAGGCGATCCTTCACGAGGCCGCGCACCAAGCCCTGGAGCTTGGCCTCGAGCGCGAGATCGATCGTCGGAGGCTCTCCTTTGACCTCGCCGGTGTGATCCGACACGAAGCACGATCCGCCGAGCGGCCCGCCGAGGACGCCGCCGAGCAGCAGCACGTCGAGGTCGGCCGCGGGGAACGCGCTCGAGACGACGACGTCGAGCGAAGGCACGAGGCCCACGGCCGCGACGGTGGGGGTCGGGAGGATCGCGCGGCCCTCGGTCTCGTTGTAGAGGCTCACGTTGCCGCTGACGATCGGCACCTCGAGCGCGCGACAAGCCTCGGCGAGGCCGTCGATCGCGCGCGCGATCTGGCGCATGATCTCCGGACGCTCGGGGTTGCCGAAGTTGAGGCAGTCGGTGATGCCGATGGGCTCGGCCCCCACGCAGGCGAGGTTGCGACACACCTCGGCGACGGCCATCTTGCCGCCCTCGAACGGATCGAGCTCGCAGAGCCGCCCGTTGCAGTCCGAGGAGAAGGCGAGGATCTTCTCGACGCGCACCGCGCCGTCCTCGCAAGGCACGCGGACGACCGCCGCGTCGCCGCCCGGCCTGACGCGCGTGCCACCTCGCACGATCGAGTCGTACTGACGAAAGACCCAACGACGCGAGCCGAGGTTCGGCGAGCCCACCATCCGCAACAGCTCCGCGCCGAAGCCTCCGGGAGCGTCCGAGCCTTCGACGGCGATCGACGACGCGTCGAAGGCGCGTCGGGCGGGCAAGCTCGGATCGTCGGCTTGGGGCCGATCGTATTTCGGCGCCTCGTCCGTGAGGAAGTCCACGGGCAGATCGCAGACGACGACGCTCGTCGCACCCTCGGGCTTCTCCGCGTCGACGAACGGATCGTAGCCGGGCGTCGCGCGGACGACCCAGCGCCCGGTGTCGGTGACGCGACCGATCACCGCGGCGTCGAGCTCCCACTTGCGGCAGATCTCGAACACGCGCTCCTCGTGACCCGGCTTCGCGACCATCAGCATGCGCTCCTGCGACTCGCTGAGGAGCATCTCGTACGGCGACAGGCCCCGCGTCCGACGCGGGATCGCGTCGAGATCGATGTCGAGGCCACTGCCGCTCCGCCCCGCCATCTCGATCGAGCTCGACGTCAGCCCAGCCGCGCCCATGTCCTGGACGCCGACGAGGAGATCGGCCGCGAAGATCTCGAGGCAGGCCTCGAGCAGGAGCTTCTCCATGAACGGATCGCCGACCTGCACGGTGGGTCGCTGGCTCGGTCCGCCCTCCTGAAACGCGTCGGACGCCATCGTCGCGCCGTGGATGCCGTCGCGGCCGGTGCGCGCCCCGACGTAGAGGACCGGGTTGCCCACGCCGCTCGCGCGCCCGTAGAAGATGCGGTCCTTGTGGACCACGCCGCACGTGAACGCGTTGACGAGGATGTTGCCGTCGTAGGCGCGATCGAAGAAGAGCTCGCCGCCCACGGTGGGGACGCCGATGCAGTTGCCGTAGCCGCCGACGCCGTGGACGACGCCGCGCAGGAGCTCGGCCGTGCGAGGGTGGTCGGGCCTTCCGAAGCGGAGCGAGTCGAGGTTCGCGATCGGGCGCGCGCCCATCGTGAACACGTCGCGGAGGATCCCGCCGACGCCGGTGGCCGCGCCTTGGTAGGGCTCGATGTACGAGGGATGGTTGTGCGACTCCATCTTGAAGACGGCGGCGAACCCGTCGCCGATGTCGACGACGCCGGCGTTCTCTCCGGGCCCTTGGATCACGCGCGGTCCCTTCGTCGGGAGGCGCGCGAGATGCACGCGCGAGCTCTTGTACGAGCA
>CAYYKK010000232.1:0-12132 GCA_964467935.1 uncultured Polyangiaceae bacterium | reverse complement strand
CACCGGCGCCCGAGCCGCCCGCGCCACCGGCGCCCGCGCCGCCCGCGCCTGCGCTCGTGCTGGTGCTCGGATCCGAGCCGCCCGCCGACGCCGACGAGGTCGCGCCGCCGCCGCCGCCCGCCGACGAAGAGCTCCCCGTCGAGGTCGAGCTCGACGTGCTCGCCGAACCCGAGCCCGTCGTCGCGTCCGACGAGCCGCTCGACGTCGATCCCACGTCGCTCGTGCTCCCCGAGTCGCCCCCTCCCGTGCCGCTCTGAATCGAGGCGCGGTTGGGTGTCGCGAGGACCTCGCAGCCCAAGGCGCCCGGCAGAGCAGTGATGGTCAGCAGCCCGAGTAGCGTGATTCGCATGTCGTCCCCGTTTCGTGGTGAGTGGAATGAGTCGCGTGTCCTCCAGGCCGACGGTTCGCGAAACGGGGCGCCTAATGTGGGCGCGGACCGAATTCGAGGTCGTGCTATGTTTCGCCGCGTGATTCGGGCCTTCTTTTTCCTTTCGCTCGGGCTCTCGCTCCTCGCGGCATGCGGCGATTCGGGGCAAAATTCCTCGTCTGTCGGCGGCGCGAGCGCCTCGACGGGCGCGCAGCAGGGCGCGTCGACCACGACCGTCAGCGCATCGGCGGTGGCCACGAGCGGGAGCGCGACGACCTCGTCCGGCGCGGGCGGTGGGACCGGATGCACGCCCGTGTCGCTCGGCGCGTTCGTCCTCTCGGACACGCAGACGGGCGGCTCTTCGCTGACGTACGACGTGAGCGGTCTCACCCCGAACGTCGAGAGCGTCCTCTACGTCGAGTTCTTCGACACGGCCGGCCCTCAGGCCGCCGGCGCGTTCGATCTGTCGCTCTCCCCCGACGACAACTACAAGACGTGCGCGCACTGCCTCTTGGTGTTCGACGACGTCAACGGCGCGAAGCCGACCGCGTACTTTCCGGTCAGCGGGACGCTGCACGTCACGACGCCCGACGTCGCTTACTCGGGCGCGTCGTCGGGCTCCTTCGACGGCGTGAAGCTCGTCGAGGTCACCGTCTCGGGCGGGACGACCACGCCCGTGCCCGGCGGCAAGTGCATCTCGCTCGACGGCGCCTGGTCCCACTCGCCCTGAAACGCGGGCGCGTGACGCGCGGAGGCCGCGCACCCCACGGAAGAAAGCCGCCCCGCACGCCTCGGGGGGAGGACGCGTACGGGGCGGCTGGCGAGGCCGGAGGAGCACCCTCCGCTCGCTACGATTGTATCACGTATGCAGTGACATGCGCGATACCATCGTCACTGCTTGCAGGTGCCGTCTTGGCACTGCGGCGTCGCCGCCGGGCAGTCCTGGTTCTTGATGCACTGGACGCACTGTCCCTGGTTGTCGCAGAGGGGAGCGGCCGCGTTCGTGCAGTCCGTGTTCATCGCGCACTGACGACAGCGGTCGTTCACGCAGTGCGGCGCGGCGATGGGGCAGTCGGTCGGCTGCGTGCATTGCACGCATTGATGGCTCGTCACGTCACACACCGGCGTCTCCGCCATCTTGCAGTCGGTGTTGGCGTTGCAGCCCGGCACGCAGTCGTGCCCGGAGCACACGAAGCCCGCCCCGCATTGGCTCGTGAACAGGCATTGCACGCAGCGCCCCGTCGCCGTGTTGCAGATCGGGCTCGCCGCGCCGCAGTCGGAGCTCGCGGCGCAATCGACGCAGAGGCCGTTCGAGCAGAGCGGCGAGTTCTGGCAATCGGCCTTGGTGATGCATTGCACGCACTGCCCCGTCGCCGTGTCGCAGAGATTGGTCGGCGTGTTGCCGCCGCCCATCTGCTGGCAGTTCGCGTTGGTGGTGCACGCGGGCGTGCAGACGTGGTTCGCGCTGCAGGTCTGGTTCAGCCCGCAGTCGGTCGAGGCGCCGCACTCGCGACAGCGACCGTCGACGCAGATCGGGTTGCCGGGGTTCGTCGCCGCGCACCCCATGTTCGACGTGCATTCGACGCAGCCGAGGTTCGGGTCGCAGACCTGGTTGTTCTGGCAGACGCCGCACTCGCCTCCGCCCGTGCCCGCGGTGCCTGCCGTGCCCGCGGTGCCTGCCGTGCCCGCGGTGCCTGCCGTGCCCGCCGTCCCGCTCGACAGCGTCCCCGTCGATGCCGTCCCGCCGCTGCCCGAGCTGTTGCCGCTGCACGCGGCGAGGCCGGCGGTACAGGCGAGCGCACCGAGCGCCACGGCGATGAGTCCCTGCGTTGCATTGAAGTTCATGGCTCCTCCGAGCTCGAAAGAATGAAGGTCCCAAACGAAAGTCTATGGAGAAGACACCGGCTCGCAGGACCAAACACCGCGGCGCCGCGCTCTCTCCGTGTTCGCCGAGAATACGGCGCGCCGACGGCGTCCCGAGGCGACGCTGTGGGCGACTGTCGGCTATCCTCAGGGGCGATGGCGGACGATTCATTGCGGCCGTGTCCCCGGTGCGGCGCCGCGCTGGGCCCGGAGTTCGAGGACGTCGGTTTTCCGTGCGGCAGCTGCGGCGGCGTCTTCATCCGACGAGAGCGCGTGAGCTCGCTGCTCGCCTCCGCGGAGAGCGGCGGCATGGAGGGCAACGTGGGTTATCGCGAGAACGCCGCGAGCTCGAAGCGGCCCTTCGAGCTCGAGGCAGGGGAGGCGGTCCGCTACCTGCGCTGCCCGCTCTGCGCGACGGCGATGACGCGCCAGAACTTCGCCCGAAAGTCCGGCGTGATCGTCGACGTGTGTCCACCTCACGGCACTTGGTTCGACGGCGGCGAGGTGCAGCGCGCGTCCGAGTACCTCCGCGCGCACGGCCCCATCGATCCGAAGAAGGACGATCTGCCGATGTCGCGACCCGCGATCGAGTCGCGCGGCGCGTTCATGGCGCTCTTCGGAGGCGAGCGGCGCGGCGGTTGGCCGTTCTGAGCGCGGCGCGCTTCAGCGCTTCTCGGCGTCGTGCTTCGCCGCGGGGGCCTCGACGCCGGCCGCGTCGCACTGGACCGCGTCGCCGGGGCCCTCGGGGCAGCCGTCGTCGTCCTCGACCCCGTCACGATCTTCCGGGCGGTCGGGGCAGCGATCGACCTCGTCGTCGACGCCGTCGTGATCCCGGTCGTGATCGCGCGGCGCGAACGTCACCCCGAGCGTGATCCGGAACGGCGCGTTGCCGATCCCCGAGTCGAGCGCGACCTCGGTGCCCGCGAACAGGCCGACGTCGCGGAGGCCGTAGCGCGCCGAGAGGCTCGCGAACGTGCCCGACGGGAGGCGGCTCTGAAAGGGGTGCACCGGCGCGAGCGGCAGATAGCCGCGGACCTCGCCGAACCAGTCGAGGTGCGGGAGGCCGAGCGCCCGCGAGTCGAGGGCCAGGCCGCCACCCCAGAGCAGCTCGTGTCCGAAGCGCGCCGAGCAATCGCTCGAGCCGTCGCACCCGAGGCTGCCCGTGTGCCCGCGCAGCTTCGCGCCCGCGTTGACGCGCGCGGTGAGAAACTTCAGGAAGTGCGCGTCGAAGAGGAGGCGCGCCTCGTCGGTCACGGCTTGGTCCGACAGATACGACGTGTGATCGCCGAGGGGCACCGTGAGGCGATCCAAGATGCCGAGCGCGACGCCGGCGTCGGGCCGGGCCGGCTTCAAGAGGGTCGCCTTCACGACGAGCGCAGGATCGCCGACCGCGGTCCGCGGCACGGTGCTCGATCCGACGAGCGCGACCGCGGCCGGATCGCTCGAGACGTCGTCGCCCGTCTGGGCGACCACGGCCGGGATGTCGACGCCGATCGCGAGGACGTGAAAGAGTCCGACGTTGATCGCGAGATCCGCCGTGAGCTGGTGCTCGATGAGAGAGTACTTCCGATCTCCGGCGCCGCCTGCGGACGACGTGGAGGCGCTCGTCGAGGTGGACGACGACGACGCCGCGTGGAGCACGATCGGGCGGAACGCGTAGTTGAGCCGCATCCCCGCCGTCACCTCGCCGGTGTCGGGGGAGGTCGCCGGCTCGAGGTACATGCCCGCGTTCGTGTCCATGGGCATGCGGTAGCCGCGCAAGTCGACGCCCGGCTCACGATCCGCCGACTGGGCGAACGCAGTGGAGCTGACGAGCGTGGCGCAGCCGAGCGCGCCGAAGACCGAGACGAGCCGCATCTGGGCGCCCAGCCTAGGTAAAGCGTCGCGCGATGCCAACGGTTTTGCGCGGGCAGTCAGCCCGGCTCGCCTTGGATGCGAACGGTGTCCGCGCCGACGCGCGCGAGCTTCTCCTCCATGTGCTCGTAGCCGCGATCGAGGTGATAGACGCGCAGCACCTCGGTCTCGTCCTTCGCGACGAGCCCGGCGATGACGAGCGACGCGCTGGCGCGCAGATCGGTCGCCATGACCTTGGCGCCGGAGAGCTCGGTCACTCCGTGGATCGTCGCGCGGTTGCCTTCGACGTGGATGTCCGCGCCCATGCGCCCGAGCTCCGGCACGTGCATGAAGCGATTCTCGAAGATCGTCTCGATCACGGTCGATCGGCCTCGCGCGAGGCAGAGCAGCACCATGAGCTGCGCCTGCATGTCGGTCGGGAAGCCGGGGTGCGGCGCGGTCGTGATGTCGACCGGGCGCAGCGGCCCCTTGCGTCGCACGCGCGCGGCGGTGCCCTCGCGCGAGATCTCGACGCCCGCGCGCTTCAGCACGTCCAGCGTGGACTCCATGTCCTCGAGCGGCGCGCCCTCGAGCAGCACGTCGCCGCCCGCGGCGGCTGCGGCGACCATGTACGTGCCGGCCTCGATGCGGTCGGCGATGATCGCGTGATCGAAGGGCGCGAGCTCGTCCTTGCCCTCGATCTGGATCACGTCGGTGCCGGCGCCGTTCACGATCGCGCCCATCTTGTTGAGGATGCGCCCGAGCTCCTCGACCTCGGGCTCGCGCGCCGCGTTGACGAGCGTCGTGCGCCCCTTCGCGAGCGCGGCCGCCATCATGAGGTTCTCCGTGCCCGTCACCGTGGGCATGTCGAACACGACCTCGGCGCCGCGCAGGCGTGGGCAGCTCGCCACGATGTAGCCGCGCTCGAGCTTGATCGTCGCGCCGAGCTTCTCGAGGCCCATGAGGTGCTGATCGACGGGGCGCGTCCCGATCTGACAGCCGCCGGGCAGCGAGACCTTCGCCCGGCCGTGGCGCGCGAGCAGCGGACCTAGCACCATCACGCTCGCGCGCATCTGCTTCACGAGCTCGTAGGGCGCCTCGGGTCGGATCGCGCTGCCGGGCGTGACGCGCACGCGCGGAGCCGCGTTGTCGACCTCGGCGCCGAGGAAGCGGAGGAGCGCGGACGTCGTGTCGATGTCGCGGAGCTTCGGGACGTTGCGCAGGAGGCTCTCGCCGTCCGACAGGAGCGTCGCGCAGAGGATGGGGAGCGCGGCGTTCTTGGCGCCGCTGATGTGGATGGTCCCGGAGAGCTCTCGGCCGCCGCGGATGCGGATCGCGTCCATGTCCCTCCGCTATCCCAAATCGGGCACGGGAGGCCAATTCGTCGCGATGGCGCCGCCTCGGCCCGATCCGGTCTTCGTCACACGACGGTCATCGGCCGGTCCTCGCGACGCCCGATCCCACGCCGGGGCGCCTGGCCGCTCGCGCCGCGCGGACCCTTGGATTTCGGCCGCGCGCGCGAAGGCGCGCGACCGGGCACCGCCCTCGACGCGCCCCACGAGCGGCACGGCGCCTCCTCGTCCCGAGTCGCTTTCGCAACGCAGATTCATCACAGAGACGCTACGGCCGCTTCGGGGTGCCGCCACCTCCGCCCCTCAAGATGGCGAAGCATGAGGAAGAGAGCATCGCTCACGGCCCTCGTGTACGCAGCGCTCTTGAGCTGCGGTCACGTCGACGCAGACACGGCGACGTCGAGATCGAGGACGGCCGCCCAGCTCGCGCCGGCGCGCGCCGTCGAGCCCGGGGCGCCCCCCGACGCGCGGATCGTCGTCGTCACGATCGACGGCGCGCGCTGGCAGGAGATCTTCGGCGGCACCGATCCGGCCCTCTCGCAGAAGAGCGGCCTCGGGCCCGCCGAGGCGGCGACCGCGGAGGAGCTCGTCCCTCACCTCCGCGCCCTCGCGCGGCGAGGCGTCGCGATCGGCGAGAGCGCGGACGCGTCGTTCGAAGCGAGCGGCCCCAACTTCGTGTCGCTCCCGGGGTACACCGAGATCCTGACGGGGCGTCCCGCGCCGTGCCAGGAGAACGACTGCGAGGCGCGCCCGCGAGCGACCCTCGCCGACGAGGTCCGGCGCCTCCCCGGCGTGAGCCGTCGCGAGGTGGCGGTCCTCTCCTCGTGGGAGCGCATCGACGCGATCGCGGCGGCCGAGCCCGACGAGGTCGTCGTCTCGGCGGGACGCACCCACGGCGCGACGCGCGAGGTGCTCGCGGAGGACCGCGACACCGCGGAGCTCGTCCGCTCGTCCGAGCGATCGGCGCCGTGGCCCGGTCACGACGACTATCGACCCGATCGCGACACGACCGCGATCGCGCTCTCCTATTTCGAGCACGCGAGGCCGCGGCTGCTCTTCGTGAGCCTCGGCGACACCGACGAGCACGCGCACGCCGGCAACTATCGCGGCTACCTCGACGCCCTGCGCCGCGCGGACGCGTTCGTCGGCGATCTGATGCGTGTCGCGCGGGGCTGGGGACCGGAGGGCGAGCGGGTGGTGTTCTTCGTCACCGCCGATCACGGCCGCTCCGCCGGGTTCCGCGATCACGGCCGCGACTATCCGGAGTCGGCGCGCACGTGGCTCGTCGCCGGCGGCGGCCCGATCGAGCGCGGCCGCTTCGTGGGCGCGGACGGAGAGATCCACGGGCACCTCCGCGACATCGCGCCGACCATCCGCGACATCCTCGGCATCCGCGCCGATCGCGACGAGCGCTCGGGCGTCGTCCTCTCGGAGCTCTTCGAAGGCGGACGCGCGCGCCTCGCGCTCGCGCCTTAGCGGACGTCGGGCGGGGTCGAGAGCCAACCGAGCGCGTAGCCGACCGCCTCGGCCACGAGATCGGAGGCGTCGAACCAGCCGGGGACCCAGTGCCAGCGCTGCGCCATCTCGTACCCGAGCGCGGCGGCGAGCCCGATCGCGCACCAAGCCGCGCGAGCGCGTCGGGCCCCTCCGCGCCACACGATGGAGAGGAGCGCGCCCAACGCGAAGGCCCAGGCGGCATCAGGAATCATGTGCAACCAAGATGCGTCAGCGCCCGCCGGGACCGACCACTCCCGGAGTTGGGCCAGGCGCGGGCCGGCGATGGGGACCTCGAGCAGCGCGGCGACGAAGCGGGGCGCCGTCGGGCGCAGAAGGAGGTAGATCGCCGCGCCGAGCGCGAGCGGGAGCGCCACGCGCGTCAGGATCCTCACGGTCGTTGAGGGGCGGCGCATCGACGCCGGCCAGCATGCCTCGAAAGCGCGCCCCGCGTTCGACGTTCTTCGACGCTCGGGCGACGAGCCGCCCCGGTCCCTCCGCGGCGCGCCTCCTCCGGCGTGCTTCGTGCGCGGCGCTCTTCTGCTAGCCTCGCGCTCGCGATGAAGGGACCCGTGGCGCTCATCGGCGCGCTTTGCCTCGCCCACGTCGTGCTGCTCGCGGTGCCCGCGAGGCACGCGGCGACGGTCCCGTCGGGCGCGGGGCCGCGCGTCGGGATCGTGTTCGACGTGGGCGGTCGCGGGGACAAGTCGTTCAACGACGGCGCGTGGGCAGGCGGCGAGCGGGCCGCGCGCGAGCTCGGCGCGTCGGTGCGGTTCGTCGAGCCGGGCGACGGATCGGACCGCGAGGCCGGGCTTCGGCTCCTCGCCTCCGAGCACATGGACCTCGTCGTCGGCGTCGGCTTCATCTTCACCGACGATCTGACGACGCTCGCGAAGGAGTACCCCGACGTGCGCTTCGCCGGCGTCGACCTCGCGGTCCGCACCGACGAGAGCGGCCATCCCCTGCCGATGCCGCCGAACCTCGCGGCGCTCAAGTTCCGTGAGGAGGAGGGGTCCTTCCTCGTCGGCGCGCTCGCGGCCCTCGCGGGGCACTCGAAGAAGATCGGCTTCGTCGGAGGGATGGACATCCCGCTGATCCACAAGTTCGAGAGCGGCTATCGGCAGGGCGTCCACGCGGTCTGCGCCGATTGCGAGGTGCTCGCGGCGTACGCCGGGGTCTCGCCGGAGGCCTTCCGCAACCCGGGCAAGGGCAAGGAGCTGGCGCTCTCGCAATACGAGGCGGGCGTGAACGTGATCTTCCACGCGGCGGGGTCCACGGGCCTCGGTGTCTTCGAGGCGGCGCGCCGCTCCAAGAAGCTCGCGATCGGCGTCGACGCCAATCAATGGGCCGAGGCGCCCGGCTTTCTCCTGACCTCGATGACGAAGGGGGTCGACACGTCCGTGTTCGACGCCGTCGCGCGCGTGAAGGCGGGCACGTTTCGAGGCGGCATCCTCTCGTTCGGTCTGGCCGAGGGCGGCGTCGGCTACGTCTACGACGACGACAATCGAGCCCTCGTCGGCGACGACGTCCACGCGCGCGTCGAGGCGTTGAGGCGGGACATCATCGAGGGCAAGATCCACGTCGAGGTCGCGCGGTGAGCGACGCCGATCGCGCGTGGGTGCGGCTCGACGGCATTCGCAAGGCGTTCGGCGATTGCGTCGCCAACGCTGGCGCGTCGCTCGAGGTGGCGCGAGGAGAGATTCACGCGCTCGTGGGCGAGAACGGCGCGGGTAAGTCGACGTTGATGCGCGCGCTCGCCGGGCTCTCGACGCCCGACGCGGGCACCATCGTCGTCGATGGTCGCGACGTGACTCGTTGGTCGGCTGCCGAAGCGATCGCCGCGGGCGTGGGCATGGTCCATCAACACTTCATGCTCGTCCCGACGCTGACGGTCGCCGAGAACCTCGTGCTCGGGCGAGAGCCGCGCGCGGGGCTCCGCCTCGACCTCGACAAGGCGCGCGCGGACGTCACGAGGCTCTCCGAGGAGTCGGGCCTCGGGGCGCCGCCGGACGCGCTCGTCGGCGACCTGCCCGTCGGCGTCGCGCAGCGCGTGGAGATCCTGAAGGTGCTGCATCGGGGCGCGCGCCTGCTCGTGCTCGACGAGCCGACGGCGGTCCTCTCTCCGCCGGAGGTCGCCGAGCTGCTCGCGGTGCTGCGACGCCTGCGCGACGGCGGGACGACGATCGTCCTCATCACGCACAAGCTCGACGAGGTGATGGCCATCTCGGATCGGATCACCGTGCTCCGGCGCGGCAAGACGGTCGCGACGCGCGTCACCTCCGAGACGACGCCCGAGGAGGTCGCGCACCTCATGGTCGGGCGCGATCTCGGCGCCCCCGCGACGCTCTCTGTGGCGCGCGAGGAGGGAGGGGAGCCGCTCCTCGAGGTCCGCGATCTCACCGTGACGAGCTCGCGCGGGACGCGGGCGATCGACGGGGTGTCCTTCGCGATTCGCCCCGGCGAGATCCTCGGCGTCGCCGGCGTGGAGGGCAACGGGCAGACGGAGCTCGTCGAGGCGCTCGCGGGCCTTCGAGCCGCGTCGACGGGATCGATGCGGCTCGGCGGGACCGAGCTCGCCTCTCGCTCGGTGGCCGAGCGAGAGGCGGCCGGGCTCGCGCACATCCCCGAGGATCGCCACAAGCGGGGGCTCGTCCTCGACTTCTCCATCGAGGACAACCTCGTGCTCGGCCGGCAAGGACGATTCTCGCGGCGGGGCTTCGTCGAGAGGGGCCGCGTGCGGTCCTTCGCCGAGGCGTGCATTCGTGATTACGACATTCGTCCCGCCGATCCGACCGCGACCGCGCGCGGTCTCTCCGGAGGCAATCAACAGAAGATCGTGGTCGCGCGCGAGATGGGCCACGGCTTTCGTGTCCTCGTCGCCGCGCAGGTCACGCGCGGCGTCGACATCGGCGCCGTCCGCCTCATTCACGAGCGGCTCCTCGCGGCGCGCGCGGAAGGCAAGGCGATCCTGCTCGTCTCCGCGGAGCTCACCGAGGTGCTCGCGCTCTCCGATCGGGTCGTCGTGCTCTATCGCGGCCGCGTGGCCGCGGAGCTCGATCGATCCGAGGCCACCGCCGACGCGATCGGCCCCTACATGACGGGCGCGGCTCGCGGCGGGGCGCTTCGGCAGGAGACGAGCGCGTGAACGCCCGACGCGCCTGGCTGCGCGTGCGCGAGGCGATGCTCGCCCCCGAGATCGCCCTCCTCATCGCGATCGTGATCGGTGACGTGTTGATCATCGCGGCGGGGCAGTCGCCGCGCGACGTCTATCGGCTCCTGCTCGAAGGCACGTGGGGCAATCCTTATGGTCTCGGCCAAGTCCTCTACAAGGCGACGACGTTGGCCTTCACCGGGATGAGCGTGGCGATCGGGCTGCGCGCGGGGCTCTTCAACGTCGGGGCGGAGAGCCAGCTCGCGGCCGGCGCCTTCGCGTCGGCGCTCGTCGGTTGGGCGTTGCCCGCGTCCACCCCCTGGGCGCTCGCCGTCTCCGTCGCGGTCGTCGCAGCGGCGGCCGGCGGCGGCGCGGTCGGCGCGCTCCCGGGGGCGTTGAAGGCGAAGTTCGGCGCCCACGAGGTCATCGTGACCATCATGCTGAACTTCGTCGTGCTCGCGCTCCTCAATTGGATCGTCGCGACGCGGCTCCACGACCCGGAGACGCTCCATACTCCGGCCATTCACGCGGGGGCCGTGCCGCGCCTGTCGTCGGTGATGTCGTCGCTCCACGGGTCGGCCGCGAGCTTCGTCCTGGTCGGCGCCGTCGCGACGGCCGTCCTCTTCGGGATCGGCGTCGGTCGCACGCGCTTCGGCTACGAGCTCCGCGCGGTGGGGCTCCAGCCGGACGCGGCGGAGGCCGGCGGCGTCCGCGTGGGCCGCGTGTGGCAATGGGCGATGATCCTCGCGGGGGCGCTCGCCGGCCTCGCGGGGACGAATTTCGTCCTCGGGTACAAAGGCTATTACGAGGACGGAATGGCGGGCGGCGCGGGCTTCCTCGGCATCGCGGTCGCGCTCGTCGGGCGCAATCACCCGCTCGGGATCATCGTCGCCTCGCTGCTCTTCGCGACGCTCTCGCAAGGCGGTCTCGCCATTCACGCAGCCGTCCCGAAGCAGCTCGTGGAGGTCCTCCAGGCGGCGACCATCCTCGCCATGGCGGCGACCTCTCCGGAGGTGAAGCGCGTCATCGCGCGACGCCGCGCGATCGAGCGGGCCGGGGAGTCGACGCCGGAGGGCTCGTCGTGAGGCTCTTTTCCATCGTGGAGCAATGGCTCCGCATCGCCGTGCCCTACCTCTTCGCGGCGGCAGGCGGCGTCCTCGCGGAGCGCGCGGGCATCGTGAGCCTCACCCTCGAGGGCTACATGCTGTCCGGCGCCTTCGCCGCCGTCCTCGGCGCGTCGCTCACCGGAAGCGCCCTCGGCGGCGTGCTCTTCGCGATCCTCGGAGGGCTGCTCTTCGGTCTGCTCCACGCCGTCGCGTCGATCCGATTTCGCGCGAACCAGATCGTCGTCGGCATCGCGTTGAACCTCCTCTCGATCGGCGCGACGAGGCTCTTCCTCAAGCTCGTCTTCGCCAGCTCGTCGAACTCGGGGCGGGTCGCGGGCTTCGCAGGCGATGCGACGGGGGCGCTCGCGACGCTCGCGAATCCCCTCTTGTGGGCGGGGCTCGCGTCGATCCCCCTCGTCGCCTTCGTCATCGATCGGACGCCCTTTGGTCTTCGACTGCGCGCGGTGGGTGAGCACCCCGACGCGGCCGCGTCGCTCGGCGTCTCCGTCGCGCGCGTGCGCGGCCTCGCCGTCGCGGGGTCCGGCGTGCTCGCCGCGCTCGGCGGCGCGTATCTCTCGCTCGACCAACACCAGTTCACCGACGAAATGACGGGAGGCCGCGGCTTCATCGCGCTCGCGGCGATCATCACCGGCTCGTGGCGCCCGCGACGCGTCGGCCTCGCGTGCCTCTTCTTCGCGGCGGCGGAGACGCTTCAGATCCAGCTGCAGACGCTCGACGTGCTGCCGAGCCAGATCCTCTCCACGCTGCCCTACGCGCTCACGATCGTCGCGCTGTCCGGTTGGGTGGGGCGCGCGAGACCGCCGGCCGCGCTCGGGCGCGAAGAGGCCTCGTGACGTGAGCGCGCGCGGAGCCGATCAGCGCTCCGCGCCCCAACCCCAGAGGCGCTTCGGCAAGGGGGGCTCCTCGAGCACCTCCTCGAGCGCGGCGTCGGACGCGCGATCCTCG
>CAYYKK010000231.1:0-12143 GCA_964467935.1 uncultured Polyangiaceae bacterium | reverse complement strand
CATTGACCGTTCGAGGGGTGCTCGATCCAGCCGAACACCTTCTCTTGGTACGGCGCGGGGTCGCCGACCGCCGGATCGTAGACCCCGCGGTTCGATGCGTAGTTGGGGTTGTTCGGGTTGTTGACGTAGGCGAGGCCGTTGTAGGCCCACGTCGCGACGTACCAGTCCTCGACGATCGTCGGTTGGTTGTCGCCGACGCACGACGTCGCCTTCCATTTCGACGCGAGGATCTGCGTGCCCGTGGCGAGGTTGTAGGTCGGATCCGACGCGACCTTCTGCCGGTCGAAGCTCGGCGTCTCGCCCGCGTGCATGCCGCTCGTGACCTGGCCGACGCCGTAGCCGCAGTCGAACGAGATGATGGTCCGCGAGGCCCCGCCCTTCTCATCCGAGGGCGTGGTCGGGACGCAGAACTGCCGCCAACCCGACTCGACCTTCGCGATCGCCTTCAGCAGCTCGCACGGGAAGCGCGCGGGCACGTTGTGGTTCGGCTCGGGCTTGCCGCAGCCCTGCCCGATGTCGCTCACCGCCGGGCCGGCGCTGCCCCACACCGACGGGCCTTGGGAGACGAGGTCGAAGATCCCGGCCCACTGGGCGTCGGTGGGGTTCGTCCCGTTGGATGCAGCAACACCACAGTTGTAACTGTTGAACGCGCTCCCCGGGGAATAGCACGGGCAATACTGCGCCTCGGACCGTGCGGGCGCGAGGACGAGGCCGCCGACGAGCGCGGCGAGGCCCGCGAGCGCGTGGCTCCGCGCGCGGCTCACCGCGACCCCCTCGCGTCGCTCGTGACGAACCCGGCGACGACGGCGCGCTCGTCGATCGGGACGTCCACGAACCGCGCGACGTCGCGCGCGAGATCGAGCACGAACGGTCTCCCCGGGCCACCGGGCGCGCGCATCTCGCCCGTCAGGAACGCGCGATCCGAGGAGATGCCGGCCGGCTCTGCGACGCCCTGCCCCAGCGCGGGCGCGGGACCGAACAGGGTGGACGGGCCCTTCGCCGGATCGAGCGACACGAGCACGTCCCCGTTCGGGAGCGCGAACGGCACGACGGTCATCGACGAGCCGCGATGGAGCTCCTTCTCGGCGAGGGTCGCGAGATCGACGCGCACCACGTGCCACGCTGCGCTGCCGCCGGCGCCGATCGGATCGGCGTCGACGCGGTCGAGGTACACCAGCGTCTTTTCGGACGGGTCGAGGGAGAAGTCCCGCGCGAACGGCGGGAGCGTCTTTTCGACGACGCGCTCGTTCTTGGTCCGTCGGTCGATGGCCACGATGTCGGCTCCGGAAGGGGAGACGCGGTAGACGAGCGCTTCGGCGTCGGTCGCGCCGATGACGTAGAGCAGATAGCCCTCGAGCGACGTGAGCGTGCGGGCCGCGGCGGTCTCGGGATCGATCTCGTCGACCCACAGGACGTCCACGCGCAGCGCGCTCTTGGAGGGCGCCCCGCGCTCGCCGCGCGCCGCGAGCACCGCGCCGCCGGGCGCGACGACGGGGCGGCTCGCGTGCACGACGCGGTCGGCGAGCGTCGTCGGGGCGTCGCCGGCACGCAGGCGAAGGAGCGCGCCGTCGAACGACGGATCCCTCTCGGGCGCCGCTTCGTCGTGGGCCACGTCGGCGATCACGAACACGGTCGACGACTCGGCGCCGGCCGGGCCGGTCACGGCGCGGATCGCCGCGCCCTTCGCGTGATCGAAGCGAGCGACGGCAGGTCCGAGCGGGGCGCCGCTCCCCGCCGTCCCGGGACCGTCCATCGCGACGAAGTGAAGCGACGTGGAGTCGCCCTCCGGCGCTCCGACGAGGACGGCGATCTCCGGCGCGGCGATCGTCGTCGTCGCCGTCGCGGGCTCTGGCGCGGCGCGGGTCGCGTCTCCGCCCGCCCCGAGCCACGGGAGCGCCGCGCACGCGACGAGCCCGAGGGTGCGAAGCTTCATGGGGTCGATGCTATCGCGTTCGGTGCGCCGCCGGTGCGGCTTCGACGCGGCGTGCAGCGCGCCGTGTCGCGGGGGGCTCGCGCGGTGGTAGCCTCCCGGGTCGATGCGAGCTCGCGACGATGCGCCGCTCGGGCAAGACCCGACGAAGGACCGACTGCTCTACGCCGTGATCCGCGAAGACCCTCGCCTCGAGGGCGATCTCGTCAACCGCGTCCGAGCGAAGCGGGTCCTCACGGTGGCCTCCGGGGGATGCGTCACCCTGTCGCTCGCCAGTCGGTTCCCGCAGCTCGAGGTGACCTCGTTCGACAGGAGCCGCGCGCAGCTCGAGCACGTGGCCGAGAAGGCCGCCGCCGCGAGCCGCCGCGAGCTCGCGCTCCTCAACGTCGAGGAGGCGAGCTCCGACGGCTTGAACCAGCGCGGCGAGCTCGAGCGCGCGTTCCGCGTCCTCAGGAAGTTCTTCGAGGAGTTCATCGCGCCCCACCAGGAGCTGCTCGCCTTCTTCACGCGCACCCCGCCGCTCCACGTGCTCGACGCGATGGTGCGGCGCTGGACCTCGTCGCGCTATTGGGCGGCCGCGTTCCACGCCTGCTTCTCCGAGGAGCTGCTCAAGACCACGATGGGGCCTCGCCTCCTGCGGCACGCGCAGGCAGGGTCGTTCCCGCTCTATTTCCAGAAGGCGTTCGAGCGCGGCCTCCGGAGAGACGCCGCCCCGGAGAACCCCTTTCTCCAGCACGTCTTTCTGGGCGGCTATCGGCGCGGCTGCGAGCCCCATTACGTTCGTTATGGCACGCGGCTCGGCGGCGCGATCGGTCGCCGCATTCGCCTCGTGCACGGAACGCTCGAGTCGATCGAGGACCTCGAGTCGTACGACGTCGTCAGCCTCTCGAACATCTTCGACGGCCTCGACGACGACGAGATCGCCCGGTCGACGGAGATGCTCGCGAAGCGGATGAAGAAGGGCGCGGCGCTGCTCGTGCGGCACATGAACAACCAGCGCTCGCTTCGCAAGTACCTCGAGCCGCACCTCAGCTTCGACACGCAGATCGGTCGCAGCTACTTCCTGCGCGACCGCAGCCTGTTCTACGGCTTCTTCGACGTCGCGTTCCGGTGACGGCGGCGCTGCCCGCGCGCCCGGCGGTCGCGCCCGCGCGCGCTCCTCATTGACAGCCGATGCGCTGGTCGTCGATCGCGAGGTCGTCGAACCAGGCCGTGAACTCGGTCGGCGCGAGCGGCAGGATGTAGCAGATGGCGCCCACGGAGATGTCCGTGAACTCCTTCATCTTCGCGCCGGGCTGGTTCTGGAAGTCGTTGATCTCCTGTCCGTCGAGGAAGAAGCGATAGGTCTGCGTCGTCGCGTCGACGTACCACTCGGCGCACCGCCACGTGCTCTCGTACGCGTAGTTGCCGGCCGTCCCCTGGCCGAACGAGTCGTCGGGGATGTTGTAGAGGTAGCTCACCGCGCCGGCGGGCGACTCGACCGTGTCGACGACGCGAGACTCGTCGGTCGCGCTGGGGCCGAGGCCGACGAAGGTCTCGTGGTAATAGCAATTGCACGCGGGGTCGGTGAGCGGGGCGGGCGTCTTCACGCGGAAGAACACGCGCCCCCAATGCGTGCCCGCCGTCGCGCCGAGCGCGGCGAGGCTGTGCTGCGCTCGCGTCTGCCCACACTCGGACGACGTGCTCTTCAATGACTTCGTTCCCCAGTGTGCCTGGTCCGACGCGACGCCGACCTCCGCCTCCACGACGGCGTTGGGATCGGACGAATACGGGTGACGCTTGATCCAGCCGCTCGGCACGCCGCCCTCGGTCGCGCCCTCGAAGTCTTCGCAGAGCTTGTAGTTGTGGGCGGCGCACCCCGAAGCGGCGCCGCCCACGCCCGTCGAGCCTGCTCCGCTCGGACCCGTGGCCCCGCTCGCGATCGACGAGGTCACCGCGTCCCCGCCCGACGCGGTCGCGCCGGCGGCGCCGACGCCCGACGTGCCGTCGTTCGCCGTCTTGTCGGAGCAGGCGGTGAGCGTGATGGCGACGAGGACGATGGTGCGCGCGTGGTTCACGTTGCCTCCTCCGGCTCCGACGACTCTATCGGATTTCGAGGCCTCGACGGGCGTCCCTGCGCGGGGCTCTCCTCCGGGCACCGCGCGTCTCGCCTCAGAGGCCGAGCAGCGTCGTGAGCCGCGGCGTGATGAACGCGACGGCGCCGTCACCTTTGATGCCGCCCTCGACGCGCCGATCGGTGCACCGGCCATCGGCGCCCGGGAGTGAGAACAGCGGGATGAGGCGCGAGCCGCAGCCGAGCGCCTCGATCGCGGGCGCCTGCGCGTCGTGATCGAGATCGATGAAGCGGACGCCGCCGAGCGACGTGTCGAGCTGTCCCGCGGCCGCGGCTTGGTGGAAGCGTTGGCACGGCTCGCACCAGGTCGCGCCCACGTAGATGACGAGCTTCTTCCCGTCCGCGGCGGCTCGGGCGCTCTCGCGCTGGACGAACGAGGCCGGGTCCACGGAGGCGGGCAGCGCGATCCACTCGACGTGGCCCGTCGGCGCGGGCGATGCGCTCGACGCCTCCGCCGTCGGCGCCGCGCGGACCTTCGCGTCGGAGCACCCGAGGCTCGACAGCGTGACCGCGAGCGCCGCAGCGCGGGCCCCGCGCCCACGCATCAGAACCTCCCGGTGACCCACGCCCCCGAGAGTGACGGAGACACGACCGGATCGAAGGTGAGGTAGAGACCCCGGCTCGACGCGTCTCTCACGGGGCGCTCGCGATTGCCCGCGAGCTGCCACACGAGGCTCCCGATCGCGATGGCGCCGCCGCCCGCGAGCAGCCCGATGCCCACGCCCGTGAACGTGTTGCCCGTGTTGCCCAGGTCGCGCGTCGCGTTGTCGCAGAGCTTGTGCGTCGGACAGACCTTCTCCGCGTCGGCGACCTTGCCGCGCCCCACGATGAGCAGCGGGATGCCCGCGACGAGCGCGGCGCCGCCCACGCCGAGCGTCACCCACGGCGCGACGCCGAACGGTCGCTCGTGCTTCACCGGGCCGGGCTTGTCGGGAGCAGCGACGGGGCCGCCCTTCGGCGCCTCGGGCCCGCCCTCGGGCTTGCCGCTCGCGCCGTGGCTCTCGGCGCCCGCCTTCGGCTCGGACGCGAGCGTCGCTCTCAGGTTCTCCACCTTCGTCGTCAGCGTCGCCTTGTCGGCCTCCGGATCGCGGTCGAGCGCGATCTCGATGACGGCGATGGTCATCGCCTTGTCGCCGAGGCGCTCGTAGGCGTTCGACAGATTCGCGAACACGCTCGGTCGTGAGCAATCGAACCCGTAGGCGTCGTTCCACGCCTGAATGGCCTTGTCGTATTGGCCTCGTTCGAGAAACTGCTTCGCCGCCGTGTGCGAGCCCTTCGCGCCTTTCAGGTCGGCGTCGGTGGGCTTCTTGTTGCACGGCGGGTAGAGCTCGGCAGCCTTCTTCCGTGCCTCGTCGATGCGGGCGCGAGCGTCCGCCTCGTCGGCGCGCGCGAGCGCCGGGCCCGACGCGAGCGCGCAGGCGGACAGGCCGATCGCGAGGAGAATGCGCCCCGAGGCGACGCGATCGCGGGACCGAATCGTGCTTTTCGTGCGTCGCAGCTGCGTCACTCGTCCCTCGCTCGAAGGCGCGGGGCGCGCGCGACGTGCGGCGCTCCGCGGACGAGAACGAAAGCACGACTCTTCCCACGAGAGCAAGTCCCACGCCTCGGAGACGCGATCACCGTGGTAGGCTCCTCCGCGTGATCCCCCCGGAGCGGAAGCAGATCCTGGTCGTCGACGACGAGGCCAACCTGAGGCGCGTGCTCGCGGCTCAGCTCACGCGCGACGGGTACGAGGTTCACGTCGCCGAGGACGGCGAGCAGGGCCTCGCGTTCCTCCGCGAGCACCACATCGACCTCGTGATCACCGATCTCCGGATGCCCAAGCTCGACGGCATGGACCTCCTGCGCGCCGCGCTGCGCGACGACGCCTCCCGTCCGGTCGTGATGATGACCGCGCACGGCACCGTCGACAACGCCGTGGAGGCCCTGAAGACGGGCGCGTTCGATTACATCACCAAGCCGTTCGACCAGAACGAGGTGCGCATCATCGTCAAGAAGGCGCTGCGCACGAAGGACCTCGCGAGCGCCGACGCGACCCCGCAGGGTGCCTCGGGCGGTGAGGCCGCGCCGGAGGGCAAGGCGCCGCACGCGAGCGACGAGGGCAAGTTCGGCATCATCGGTCAGAGCCAGCCCATCCTCGACCTCTATTCGGTGCTCGAGCGCGTCGCCGACACGCCGACCACCGTGCTCATCAGCGGCGAGAGCGGCACCGGCAAGGAGCTCGTCGCGCGCGCGCTCCACGAGAACTCGAGCCGCCGCGATCGCCCGTTCATCAAGGTCAATTGCGCCGCCATTCCGAAGGACCTCATGGAAGCGGAGCTCTTCGGCTACGAGCGAGGCGCGTTCACGGGCGCGATCGCGTCGAAGCCAGGACGCTTCGAGCTCGCCTCGGGGGGCACCTTGTTCCTCGACGAGATCGGCGAGCTTCCGAACGACATGCAGGTGAAGCTCTTGCGCGTCCTGCAGGAGAGCGAGTTCGAGCGGGTCGGCGGCATCAAGACGATGAAGGTCGACGTTCGCCTCGTCGCGGCGACGAACCGCGACTTGAAGCGCGAGATCGCGGCCGGCAACTTTCGTGAGGACCTCTTCTACCGCCTCAACGTGGTGCCCATCGCGCTGCCCGCGCTCCGCGAGCGATGGAGCGACGTGCCGCTCCTCGTCGCGCACTTCGTCGCGAAGTTCAATGCGCGCCTCAAGAAGAGCGTGGGCTCGGTCGACGAGGCGGCGATGCAGAAGCTCGCCGCGTACGCGTGGCCCGGGAACATCCGCGAGCTCGAGAACGTGATGGAACGCGCGGTCCTCTTCGCCGACGGCGCCAGCATCTCGCTCGCCGATCTGCCGGAGGACGTGCGGGGCGCGCGCGCCGACGATCGCCGCGCGGAGGCCGGGGAGGGCGCCTCCGCGCGCGACGGCGGGCACGACCCGACGCCGGTCCCCGGCGCCGCGAGCGAGGGCCGCGGGAGCGAGGGCTCGGGACCCTCGCCTTCCGACGGTCTCAAAGAACAGGTCAAGGCGGCCATGAGCCGCCTCGAGCGCGACCTCATCGAGCGCGCGCTCCAGCAGACGCAAGGCAACGTGACGCACGCCGCCCGCCTCCTCAAGATCTCCCGCAAGGGGCTCCAGCTCAAGATGAAGGAGCTGGGGCTTCGCGAGCGGGACGGCGACTGATCCCGACCCCGCATCGAAGGCGCGCCGTCGGGCGCGCCCAGCTCGACCCATCGACGCCATGACCCCCGCCATCGACGCCGTCGCCGATGCTCTCCGCCGGGCCCTCGAGGGGGCGCGTCGCTTCCTCGTCCAAGCGGCCGCGGCGCTCGTCGCGATCGGGGCGGCGCTCGGCATCGGCGGGTGTCGCAACGACGCCGGCCCGCCGGTGGGATCCGACAGCGCCCCGCCGTGGGCCTCGAGCGCCGAGGTGGTCGCCCCGCGCCCCGGGATGATGTGGATCCCGAAGGGCTCGCTCGTGGTGGGCACGCCCAAGGAGCGCACGCCGCGCGTCCCCGACGCCGAAATGGCCGGCGAGCAGATCGTGATGGGTGGCTTCTACATCGACCTCTACCCCTATCCGAACGAGATCGGCGCCATCCCGAAGACGAACGTCACACGCGACGAGGCGAAGGCGCTCTGCGAGGCGGACAACAAACGCCTCTGCTCGGAGCTCGAGATCGAGCGGGCGTGCAAGGGGCCCTCGAATACGATGTATCCCTTCGGCGACGAATACCGCGCCAATGCCTGCGGCACCGGGGAGCGCCGCGGGATCGCGCCCAATGGCTACAACGCGTCGTGCAAGAGCGGCTTCGGCGTCCCGGACATGGCGGGCTCGGTGTGGACGTGGACCTCCAGCGATTGGGGGCGCGGCACGGAGGGGCTCGTCGCGCAGCGCGGTGGCAATGGGCTGAGCGGCGAGCTCGGCGCCCGCTGCGCCAATGGGCGAGGCCAGAAGCCCGACGTCCGGATGCCGGACGTCGGGGTCCGCTGCTGCGCGGGCCCGGAGAACCCGTTCCAAGTCTCGTTGGCGGTCACGCGCGGCGAGGGGCTGCACTACCGCCGCGGCGACGACGCGCTCGCCGACAAGCTCACCTCCACCATTCGCGCGATCCCTCTGCTCTCGGAGGGCCTGCTCGACGTCGAGCGCAAGCCCGCGGGTCCGACCTTGGCCCATCAAGACTCGTTCACCGTCGAGCGCACGTGGACGTGGCACCCGGTCGGCAACGAGGAGCTCGTGCTCGGCGGCGGCTGCACTCGCCCCGGCGACGACAAGGCGTGCGGCGTCCTCGTCTCGCGCCTCGACACGTCCGGCGCGCGGTCGCTCGCGTGGGTCTCGACCGAGCATTGGCAACCTACCATCGGCGAGACCGACACGAGCCGCGTGCTCTGGATCTACGGCGGCGACGATCACGGCGCGTTCCGCAAGCGCGTGAGCTACGAGTGGGGACACATCGGCATCGGCGAGAAAGAGCGCAAGAAGAAGCGAGGAAAGAAGTACTACTTCGATTGAGCACCGACGCGCGGCGCCGCGAAAAGGACCCAAGCGCGCCACGAGATGCGATACGTCGCGTCTCATGGAAACGACGGAAGAGACACCGAGCTCCTCTCGCGCCGCCCACGAGCCCTGCCCGATCTGCCGAGCGGACGCCGTCACGGCGTCGCGTGGGACCCCCATCCGGGCGCTCCGTCCGCCGCTGCAGGCCTTCTTGCGAGAGCAGCACGGCGATCTCCCCGAGTCTCGCCACGTCTGCCGAAAGTGCCTCGCGCACCTGACGGCGGACTATCAGATGGATCGCCTCGCGCGTGAGCGCGGCGAGCTCAGCGCGATCGAGAAGGACGTCGCGCGTCGAGCCGCCGCCCACACCGCCTCCGCCGAGAACCTCCAGGCGCGCTTCGAGCGCACGATCACGCCCGGCCAGCGCATCGCCGACGGCGTCGCGCGCGTCGGCGGGTCGTGGAGCTTCGTCGTCGGCTTCATGGCCGCCCTCGTCGTGTGGATGGTGATCAACGGAGCGTTGCTGCACGGCCAGGCGTTCGATCCGTTCCCGTTCATCCTCCTGAACCTCGTGCTCTCGTGCGTCGCCGCGCTCCAGGCGCCCATCATCATGATGTCGCAGAACCGCGCGGCGGCGCGCGATCGCATGCAAGCGGACGAGGACTTCCGCATCAACCTCAAGGCCGAGCTCGAGATCGCCGCGCTCCACGAGAAGCTCGACCACCTGCTCCACGCGCAATGGGAGCAGCTCATCGAGATGCAGGCGCAGCAGCTCGAGCTCCTCGACGATCTCGCGTCGCGCAGGTCCGAGCCGTCGCCGCCCCGCGCGCTCGGCTGAGCCCTCACGCCGCGACGGCGGGCCTCGCGAGCGCTTCGCCGAGCCAGCGCCAATCGTCGAGCCGCGCCGCGTCGCTCGGCTCGCCGCGCAGCGCGGCGACGAGCTCCCAATAGCGCGCCCCGCTCGGATCGTACTTCGTGCGCAGGTGCTCGCGCACCTCGCCTCGATCGCGGGTGGACGTCGAAGCGAGCCCGTCCACGAGCCCCTCGACGATCTCGGCGGCGGCGCTCGACGAGGATGCGGCGCCGCGCGCGCGGGCTTGCTGCACCTTCGTCAGCGCCGCGATCTGCGCGTCGAAGAGCGCGTCGCCCGCGAACACGGGCGCCCAGACGTCGCGCGCGTTGATGCGCTTGCACGCGAGGAGCCGCTCCTCGGCGAGGAGCGCCTCGAGCTCCGCCCACGCCGCGGTCTCGTCGCCGCTCGGGCTGTCGCGCGGCGCGGGCGTGCTCGCCTCGATCATGCCGTCGACCCACTTCCGCGGCGCCGGCAGCCCCTCGACCACCTTCTCGTAGAACGCCGCGACCAGCTTCTTCCTGTCCTCGTTCGATGAGCTCGCCATGATCCTCCTCCTCGGGTCCTCGTTCGTCGGCCCTCGACCGAGGGCCGACCTCAGCGCGTTCGCGAGCTCGGCGAGCTCGGCGATGCGCCCCTCCACCGCGCGCAGTCGCAGCCGCAAGACGTCCTCGCGCGAGGCGTCGCCCAGCAGCACCGCGCGGATCTCCTCGAGGCTCACCCCCGCCTCGCGGAGGCTGCGGATGAGCGCCACCCGCCCCACGTGCTCGTCGCCGTAGAGGCGATAGCCGCTACGAGACCGCAGGAGCGGCTTCAGCAGCCCCTCGTCCGAGTAGAACCGCAGGGTCCGCACCGACACGCCCGTTCGCTCCGAGAGGGCGCCGATGGTGAGCTTTCGCGTCATGTCCCCAGCATGGGGTCTCCAGCGGGTGGAGAGTCAAGCGGGGATCGCGCCGGCAGAGACCGCGCGGACGGGTCGACCTGCGGTTGACAGATACTTCATGTGCATGAATGATTCTTCTTCGACGATGGGCGAACGAAGGCGAATCGATCGCGGCCCGCGGGCCCGGGTCCGCGAGGGCGGCCCGGAGCTCGGCGCCCTCATCGAGGCGTTCGTGAACCGCGTCTCGCACCCGCGCGGACGGGCGCTCGCGTTCCTCGCGAGGTCGCGCGTCACCGTCGATCAGGCGATCCTCCTCTCCGCGTCGCTCCGAGCCTCCGGGAGCACCCCGACGACCCTCGCCGCCGAGATGGGTCTGTCGCTCCCCTCGGTCGTCCAGATGATCGAGCGGCTGGCGCTGGTGGGGCTCGTGCGCCGGGGGGAGGATCCCCGCGACGGTCGGCGGAGGACCGTCGAGCCCACGGCGAAGGCGCGCTCGTTCCTCTCGCGCTTCCGCGCCGTCCGCGTCGACGAGTTCCGGAGCGCGACCGACGCGCTCTCCGAGCGCACGCGGCGCGAGCTCGTCGACGCGTTGGGCGCGGCGCTCGTCGAGCTCGGCCCGCGTCGTTCCGACCCTCACGCGCCGAGCGAGGAGCCCCATCGATGATTCATCACGATCACGTCCAGGTCGGCGCGAGCGACGCCGAGGCCTCCGCCCGCTTCCTCGCCGAGATCCTCGGCGTCCCCGCCCCGGTCGCCGAAGGGGAGGACGACGACATGTTCCGCATCGACTTCGATCACGGCGAGTTCCTGCTCTTCGCCGCGGCGCCGAAGCCGATCGCGATCATGCACGTCGCCTATCGCGTCGACCGCGCGCGCTTCGACGCCGTCGTCGCGCGCCTCCGCGCCCGGGGCGTGCCCTTCGGCAACCACCACGAGGGCGACGCGAACGGCGAGACGAGTGATCAGCTCGGCGGCAGCGGCCGGGCATACTTCCGCGACGCCGACGGTCACCTGTGGGAGGTGGCCTGCTGAGCGGCGCGGGCGGCCGGACGCGTACCCGCGCTCGACGCCGCGGCCGCGTGGTCGAGCGGGCCGTGGCCGTGTCCGAGGCCGGGCGCCGCCGCGATCGCCGCGGCGACGAACGCGTGGGCGGCGCCGACCGCCTCGGCGAGGGCGGCTCCCTGCGCGAGGAACGTCGCGATCGCGGAGGCGTAGGTGCACCCGGTCCCGTGCGTCGATCGCGTCGCGACGCGCTTCGACGTGAGGCGCAGCACCTCGCCCTCGCGCGTCTTCAGGAGGTCGACGAGATCGTCGCCCTCGAGGTGACCGCCCTTCACGAGCACCGCGCGCGGCCCCATAGCGAGCAGCCGATCGGCGGCGGCCTCGAGATCGGCGGCGCGTCGCACGGGCTCTCCCGTCAACGCCTCGGCCTCCGGCGCGTTGGGCGTCAAGAGCGTCGCGAGCGGGAAGAGGTCGCGAACGAGCGACTCGGTCGCGTCGTCGCGGAGGAGCGACGCGCCTCCTTTCGCGATCATGACGGGGTCGACGACCAAAGCGGCGTCGCGAGCGCGATCGCGGAGCACCTTCGCGACCACCCTGACGGTCTCCGCGCCGTGGAGCATGCCCGTCTTCACCGCGTCGGCGCCGATGTCGTCGAGCCCGAGGCGCATCTGCTCGGCGACGAAGTCGGCGTCGACGCCCACGATGCGCGAGACGCCCCGCGTGTCCTGCGCGGTGAGCGCGGTGACCGCCGTCATCGCGTAGCCGCCGAGCACGGTGATGGTCTTGAGGTCCGCCTGGAGACCAGCGCCTCCGCCCGAGTCCGAGCCTGCGACGACGAGGATGCGCCCTTTCACGCGTCGAGCCTACGCCGCCGCGGCCGCG
>CAYYKK010000230.1:0-12221 GCA_964467935.1 uncultured Polyangiaceae bacterium | reverse complement strand
GGCCTCCGCCTGCGCGCGAACCGGAAGATCGACGTCGACGATCACGTGCCGGTCGCCGGCGTCCTCGAGCTGCGCCACGGCAGTTACAACTCGCTTGCACGTGGCGCGGCGCTCACGGGCGACACCGAAGAGGCCCTCGAGGCGGATCTCGCGCGCGGCACCGAGGCCGGTGCCCTCGTCCTCGACGACCTCGCGCGCGACGCCTCCATCGATCGCGCGAAGCTCGAGGCTTGGGCGCCCGTCGTGGAGAAGCTCTCGGGCTACCGCGAGCCCTCCCAGCGCGCCGATTACCGCGCGCGCGTCTATCGGCTCTTGCGGAGCGGCGGCACCCTCACCGCGCGCGACGGCGAGACGATCGAGCTGCCCGCGCACGACGAGGTCCCCGCCGATCTCACGTTCACGCCGCCCGAGCTCGAGCCGCTCGGCACGCCGGAGTACGCGGGGGCGATCTGGTTTCAGACTTCGTGCACCAACAAGTGCAACACCACCCGCACGGGGCCCATCAGCATGATCGCGGTCCACGACACCGAGGGCGGCTGGGACGCGAGCGTCGCGACGCTAGAGAACGATCCAGGCAAGAGCGTCCATTACATCGTCGATCACGACGGCAGCCGGGTCGGCCAATTCGTGCCCGAGGCGTACGACGCATGGCACGTCGGTAACAGCTATTACAACAACCGCATGGTCGGCATCGAGCACGTCGGCGTCGCCTCCGCCGACGACTACCCGACGTCGCTCTACCAGGCGAGCGCCCTGCTCGTGGAGGACATCGCCAAGCGCAACTCGATCCCCCTCGATCGCGCGCACATCATCGCGCACCAAGAGGTGCCCGACGGCACGAACGTGCCGCAGTCGGGGCCGCCGTGCGTCCTCTCGCCCGCGGCCTGCATCGCGAGCAACCACTACGGCGGCGCGAACCACCACGACGACCCCGGCATCTATTGGGAGTGGTGCCAATACATGGAGCTCGTCGGCAAGGGCGCGGCGGGCTCGGGCTGCAAGTGCACCGACTCCTACGATCATTGGAACTGCGTGCACGATCTCTCCGAAATGAACCGCTGCGTGAACGGGCAGGTCGAGATCGTTCATTGCGCCGACAAGTGCGTCATCGAGGCGAACGGCGTCGACGATCATTGCACGCCCGTCGATCCGGCGACGACGTCGTCCACCTCGTCGACCGGCGGGGCGGGCGGCGCAGGGGGCGCGACGCCCGCCGCCCAGACGAGCTCGACGAGCGGGAGCGGAGGTGCGGGCGGTGGCGCGTCGGTCGCCGCCGACGGTGGCTGCGGCTGCCGCGTGGCCGAGGCGCCGAGCGACGAGCTGCCCTTCGCCCTCTTCGGCGCGATGGTGTCGCTCGGCGCGATCGGGCGCCGTCGCCGCGCGCGTTGACGAGCCTCGACGCGCGTCTCGCGCGCCTCCCCGCCGCCTCCAGCGTCTCGCCCGTCGTCGTCCTCGTGGCGCAGAGGCGCGAAGCGCGGTACCTCACCACGGCGCCGTGTACTAGGCTGCCCCCGCCCATGAAGAAGCTCCTCGTCGCGACCCTCCTCGCGTCCTCCCTCGCCGCCTGCGGAAGCGACGGCAAGGCCCCCCTCGCGTCCGCGTCGGCCGCTCCGAGCGCCTCGGCGCCCGCGCCCCCCGCCGCTCCGACCGCGACCGAAGACGCGTCCGCGTCCGCGACGCCCGCGGCCCCGAACCCGTGCGAGCCGCTCGGTCTCCAAGGCGACGGCAGCATGAAGTCGCCCTGCAAGCTCGAGGGGACGCCGCCCATCACCGCGAAATGGACCGGCCAATACAAGCCCGACTTCGACGGAGAGAAGCCTTCGTTCACGGTCACCAGCACGCTGAGCGTCCCGGTGAACTGGGGGAACATCGCGATTTACTATTACGACAAGAACGGCAAGCAGCTCGAGGTCACCGACAAGGGTCGCACGCTGAAGAAGTATTGGGTCTCGGGCGGCCTCCTCCAGATCGGCGCCAAGGAGACCAAGGAGATGACCATGGGCTTCACGAAGGACAAGGCGCCCGAAGGCACTGCCTCGATCGAGGTCGAGATCGAAGGCTATGGTTGGACCGATCGTCAGCCCGTCACCTTCTTCGAGAACCCCGATCTCGGGCACGACGAGCGTCCCAAGGGCGGCGCACCCCCCAAGAAGGACGACAAGAAGGATCCGAAGAAGGACCTGAAGGCCGGCGACAAGGCAGCGGCGCCTCCGACGAAGAAGTAGCGCGCGCGACGCGCCGCTCGACGCGTCACGCCGTGTGCTCGACGTCCTTCGGCATCGTGACCCACGCGTGCATGCGCTCCTCGTAGATGGAGACGCTCGGCGCAGGGAACGACGGATCCGCGAAGGCGCCCACGGGGATCGCGATGGCGTCCTCCATCCCCTCGAGCGTGTAGAAGACCGTGGCGCCGCATTGCGGGCAAAAGCGGAAGGTGATCTTCGTGCCCTCGTCGCCGACGCGGACGTAGTCGACGCTCGCGCCCTCGACGGCGACCGCCTCACGCGCGAACCGCGCTTGCGCGCCGAAGACGCTCCCGGTGCGCCGCTGGCAGGCGAGGCAATGGCAGACGGACACGCGCAGCGGCGCGCCTTCGACCCGCGCTCGCAGCTGCCCGCAGCTGCAAGCGGCCATTCGCGTGGAGGATGCGTTCGTGCGGCTCATGACTCGCGTCCTCTCTTCGGGGCGCCGATCGCGCTGCGCCCCCGTTTCACGATCTCCCGACGAAAGAGCGTCACGCCGTCGAAGGTCCACCGTCCGCCGCGGCGAAGGCGAGCACGTGGCCGTCCGGATCGAGCACGTACCCTGCGAGGTGTCCCCAGTCCCTCGCTCGGAGCGGGCTCAGGGCCGCCGCGCCAGCGTCGAGGGCCCTCGCGAGCGCCGCCTCGGGATCCTCGACCACGAGATAGAGCTCGGCGCGGGGCGTCCCCGAGGCCGCGCGAGGATCCGGAAGGCGCGGGCCGAGCAGCGCGACGATCCCGGTCTCCGGCATGAGCCCGAGCACGGCGCCATCCGAGAGCGCGAACTCGGTCATGCCCGGCACGTCGAGGCGCGGCGCGAGGTCGAGCGCGGCCGCGTAGAAGGCGGCGCTGCGCGCCTGATCGCGCACGTAGAGGATGAAATGAGCGATCACGCGCGGCCCTCGCCGCGCTGGCTCGACTTCATGGATGCACCTTCTCCCCTCGCGCGAGCATCGCGACGAAATCCGCGATCCGCTTCTGCCGGGTCTCGATCTTCTTCGCCGTTTGGACGCGCCACAGCACCGCATAACGGTTCCTCGCGTCCAGCGTGCGGAAGAACGCCGCCGCGCGCGCGTTCTTCGCGAGCGCCGCCTCGAGATCGTCCGGCACCGTGGCGCGGCTCGGCGGGTCGTAGGCCACGTCCCACCGCCCATCCCGCTTCGCGCGCTCCACCTCCGCGAGCCCGGCCGGCTGCATCGCGCCCGACGCGATCAGCGCGAGCGCCTTCTCACGGTTGATCTTGGACCACACGCTCCGCGCCCCCCGTGGCGTGAACTTCTGAAGCCACGAGGTCTCGTCGCCGCGCTGCTTCTGGCCGTCGATCCAGCCCCACGCGAGCGCCACGTCGATCGCCTCGGGGTACGTGATCGACGCCGTGCCGGACCCCTTCTTCGCGAGCCTGAGCCAGATGCCCCTCGACGACGCGTGGTCTCGGGCGAGCCACGCGGAGAAGGCGCGCGGCGTGGCGAACGAGAGCGTCGGAAGCTCCGCCGCCCCCGTCGCCGGCTTCTTCGCGCTCGGCTTCGTGCCGCGTCCTCCGTCGCGCGAGCGAGCTCCGTCCTTCACGACGCGCCTCCCGTCACGGCCTTCAGGGCCCGCACTGCGTTGCGCAGCTCTGCGACTGACACGAGGTCAGCTTGCCGAGCGCGGTCTGGCAGGTCGCGTCGGCTTTGCCGGCGCAGCCCGTCAAGCAGGCTTGGTCGCTGCAGCTGCACGCCTCGATGCAAGAAGCGACGACGCTGCAATCGCTGTCCACGCTCGAGACCTCCGCCTCGCACTTGCTCGTCAGACAGCTGCTGCAGGTGGCGGAGACGCTGCCGGGGCCGCTCCCCTGGCAATTCGGAACGGTAGCGCTGCCGCTGTTGCACGCGGCGACGAAGAAGGAGACGAATGCGAGCGTCGTCAGGATCATCATGAATCGGGGCATCTTCTCTCCTAGGAATGGCGCGCCATTGCGCTGGGGCGTGGGTCGTCGGATCCCGCAGAAAGCGCTCCTCGTCGAATGACGCGAAGAGCGAAATGCGAGCCGCATACCTCGTCTATCACCCCCACGCCGTCTTGAACACTCTCCTCGGCCGCCTCGTGGAGTCGGAGGGGACCCATTGGGATCCCACGCCGGCCGGCTCCGTACCTCGGAGCCTCGCGAGCGTCGCGTTTCTTCAAGACGCCACCCACCTTGGCTTGCTTCTCTCGGCGTATGCGGAGCGACATCGAAGCCGACCTCGAGACCCTCTGTCGGTCGTGCGGGCTCTGTTGCGACGGGTCCCTGTTCGGAAGGGTCCCCCTCGCCCCCGCCGAGCTTCCCGGCGCGAAGAAGAGGCGCCTCCACGTCCTCGGTGGGGGTCGCGCCTTCGAGCAGCCTTGCGCTGCGCTCTCGACGCTCGGCACCCAGTGCGCTTGCTCGATCTACCCCGACCGTCCCGGGGCCTGCCGTGCCTTCACGTGCCGCCTCTACGAGCGTCTGCGACGCGACGGCGGCTCGCTCGCGGAGCGGCTCGAATCGGTGCGGCAGGTCCGAGAGCTCCTCGCCCTCGTCGCGACCACGACCGACGAGCCTGCGCGACGAAGCGCCATTGCAGAGCTGACCGCACGAATGCAACACGACTTCGCGAGGGCCGAGCCCTCGACGGCCTCATGACCCCGCCGATCGGGGAACGCTCGCTACGCCGGCTCGAACCTGCCTTTGCCGGTGAGGAACCATCCGGCTTCGCCGGCGTAGCGGAGCCGAGTGCGTTGGTTTGCCTCGACCACCACGTCCGCGTCCGAGAACAGGGCGGCATGGCCTTCGAGCATCCACTCCGGGCGGATGCCGGACCGGCTGCGAACGCGGGCGGACACGCGGCGCGTGCCCGGTGCGCAGGGGAAGAAGTGCGAAGCTTCGCCTCCGACGACGTGCTTCTCCCCGTCGATCTCGACGACGATCTCGAAGTTCCGAAGGAAGTTGTGCGTGCTCGTCGGTCCCTGCAGGCTGTCGAGCGGAACGTGGACGTCGAAGTCGATTTCGATGCCGGAGTCACTCATCCGTCGAGCTTCGCGCATCTCCGCGAGGGGCGCTAGTCACAGTCGGGCGCGCCTCTCACGCCGGTAATGCATGGCGACCGCGCCGCAGCGGAGCGGTTTCGCCGAGACCAGCTCGAGCCGCCGCGTGCTGGGCAGCCCGCTCTGGTACAGGGTCGGGCCGTGGCCGACGATCCTCGGGTGGACGAGGAGTTGGTACTCGTCGATCAGGCTCAGCCGATCCAGCTCGGCCGCGAGCTTGCTGCTACCGAGGAGCACGCCGGCCGGGGTCGCGTCCTTCAACCTCTGCACGCCCGTGCGCAGGTCGCCGTCCACGTGGTGGCTGTTGGACCACGGGAAGCTCCTTCGCGTCGACGACACCACGTACTTCGGCTTCGACTCGAGCTTGATCGCCCACTCGCGCATCGCCGGCGGCGCCTCCACGTCCCCGCGGGCAACGGCGGGCCAATGGCTCTCCATCATCTCGTAGGTGACGCGGCCCCACAGCATCGCCCCGCTCTCGTCCATGAGGCGGGTGAAGAAGGCGTGGGTCTCGTCGTCGGCGATTCCCTCGCGGTGGTCGACGCAACCGTCGAGGGTGACGTTGATGCTGAAGGTCAAGAGTCCCATGGATGCGAATTGATTCCCCGGTTGGCGGGCCGTTGGACTGTCGCTCGTCGACGCCAGCCTGGCAGCGGCTCACGTCGATGCGTTCAGTCGCGCTGCGGCGACCGATGGCGATGGTCGTCTGCTATCACCTGCGAGCGCTCGCCGGAAGCCGCTCCAAGCTCTGCGCTCGCACACCTCTCGGTCTCGATGCTGGCGGTCCCGTCCAAGACCCTGCGGCCGGTAGCCGTGAGTTGGGTCTGGGTGCGACTCGGGGATTCCGATGCTCGGGCTGATCTGGCCCGCCGCTTGGGTCAGCCGACTGCCGGTCGTGCTCATCGAGACCGTCGTCGCCCGACGTGTTCTCGCGCTATCCGCCAAGGCGATACTCGGAACCGTGACGAGAGCCCCCACCACCCCGAGCCAGCACACGATGGGTCTCGAGTGCGACATGCGATCCCATTCGACCGACTCGCGGCGCCGACGATTCCTGCCGTGCTTGTTCTCGAACTTGGAGGAGACCCGAAACGAATACGGCCCCGGCTGGAACGGCCGGTCGGGCAGCGTCACAACACGTCACTCAAGACCAAACCAGCGGCGGCACCTCAAACCCGCGGGAGAGTTCGGTTGGAGACCAGAATCCGGACCGTCGACGAACGGCAACCACTGCCAGTCCTCCGCGCCCGGGCAGCCGAGGGCGGAGCTTCGCTCAATGTAGTCGATGAAGTCACGAGCGAGCCGATACCCGTGTCCCCCACCATCGTCGTGACTAAGGTAAATGATGGGACCATCTGCTTCGTCCAGGGAGATCGCGATCATGTCGCCGTTTCCCACACTGAGAACCGGGAACTTGCGATACCACACTGCGTCGTATGAATTCGCTGGATCGTTGAAAACGTTATCGAGCCAGCTCTTGTGCTGGGCGACGAGCTTGGGCGTTTCCTGGAGATTCCATCGACATTCACCTGCGAAGAGGTTGCGGAACTCGTTCGGTAACTCCAGCGAATCCGGGATCTGCCATTGGATGGATAGGGAGCCCGAATAGCCGAGAATCACCTCCCGGAAGGCCGACGGCAACCGGTGCCCGATCGTCGCTTCGACGTTCTCGACTTCTTTGCTCGTGGCGGGCGGACCGACGTCGAACCGCGGAGGACGAGCGCGACCTTCCTCCCAACGGTCTGTCAGCCCACGCTTGAGGCACGCCTCGTGGAGACGCCGCCAGCGGTCGGTCCAATGGTCGTAACCGCTCGTCCCTTGCTCCATCGTCGTCTGGCCAACGTACTGACATTGAGCTGCAAGCGCCAGCGGGAGCCGCGCCAATGGCGACCGACGGCGATCGTCAGCGGCAAACGTCCAGTTGCTGACGGGCATGAGGACCCGCGGGAATTCGGTGAAGTTCACCGGTGAAGAGCGCGCCCGAGAGCGGTGAACTTCACCGAAGCCGAGCGCCAAAGAGCTGCCCTCATCGAACTTCGGAAGAGCTCGAGCGGCTCATCATCGCGGAGAGGAAGCGGCGCGATGGGAGCGCGCAAGCTGCTCCGCGGCGCGGTGCCGCCGGTGTCCAACCCATGTACACGCCTCAGTCCGCCCGACGTATTGGCGTTCAGCTGCGGGCGCCAGAGCGAGCCCGCGCGGAGCGCGGCGACCGAGGGCGATTGTCCGCTCCAACGGCATGTTGGCCAGCCCACACTCAGATCGGGAAGAGGCGCACGTGACGAAAGGTGGCCACCAACGCGGAGAGATCAGAAATATCTCCAGTAGCAATTACGGCGGCCGAGAACTCAGCGGCGGTAGCAACGACGAAGGCGTCGACGGCGTGGGCCGAAGCAAGCTTCGTTCGGGCAAGGATCGCTCCAGCGCGACGAGCAATGGTCTCCGTGAGGGGTTCGACGACGATGCCCCGCGCCTTGAGAGCACGATTGAACGCAGCATCGAACTTGGGCCCGCGGCAGACTTCAGCGAGAACAGGAGCTGGCACGCGCACCCGGGCCCCACGCTGCATGGCGAGAGTCAGGATGGCTCTTGCGCGGCTGGCAAGCGCGCCCCTATCAGACCAATTGGCGATGGCGTTGAGCGCCTCAGAATCGAGGATCAGCGCTTCGGCCATGCACGCTTCGCCGCAGCAAGGGCTTCGGGAGGAATTGGGCCGAGTTCACGTTCCATCTCTTCGAGAAAGGCGCCGAGCTGCTCTCGCTCCAACTCGTGGGCAACAGCGCGTGCGACAAAGCCAGAAACACCACGGGAGCCTACCCGTCGCCTAACTTCAGCGGCGAGATCCCCAGGGAGACTGATCGAGAGCTTTGCAGCAGGAAGACCCACTCCCCGATGCTACTCGAGTAGGAAAGCCTGTCAAGGTGTCTTGGGTCGCGACCTTAGGTTCGGCCAACGTATTGGCGTTCAGCTGCGGGCGCCAGAGGGAACCGCGCGCAGCGCGGCGACCGTCAGCTGCAACGCCTTGTTGGGCTGCCTCATTGGTACTGCCGAAGAGGCACGCCGAGTGAGGCTTCGATCTCTGTAAAGCGCGCTTGACAGACGAGGGGAGGTTGGTAGCATGACTGATGACGGCCGCTCAGGTGATCGCGGCGATCCTTCGTCGAGGTGGCAGGAAGCTGCGCCAGAAGGGGTCGCACGCACGGTTCGAATGTGCCTGCGGAGCCAACAAGACCACCGTGCCCGTGCATCCGGGGGACCTCGGCAGAGGGTTGCTCGGTGCCATCGAGAAGGACCTGGAACCATGCTTCGGAAGAAAGTGGCTGCTAGCCAAGTGACGGTGGTCTTTGAGCCAGATGGCCCCGGTTGGCATGTCTTCATCCCGGAGGTGCGAGGCTGCCGTTCGCATGGCAGGTCCATCGCGGAGGCTCGGAAGCACATTCGAGAGGCGCTGGCCCTCTGCGATGACGAAGTCCCGAACGCGGCTCGCTTCGCGAAGAGCGTGATCTTCGTCGAAGAGATACGAATTCCGAAGGCGGCGCGGAAGGCGATAGACCGCGCTCTTAAGGCGCGAGCCGAAGCGGCGCTCAAGGACGCCGAGGCTGCGAAGTCGGCGGCCGAGGGAGCCAAGGCGTTGCGCCAGGCGGGCCTCTCACTCCGGGACGCGGGCGAGCTTCTTCGGCTCTCGCATCAGCGCGTCAAGCAGCTCGTCGAGGCCTGAAGTCTGCCCAACGTACTGACGTTGAGCTGCAAGCGCCAGAGGGAGCCGCGCGAAGCGCGGCGACCGAGTGCGATTGTCAGCTCCAACGGCTTGTTAGGCGGCTCACCACCACGCCTCGACGGTTCCGTCTTCACCGGCCTCGGCGCACGGAGCGCGTGCGCGCCAGGTGGCGGGGAACGCAGCGGTACCGAGCACAGCTTCGATCCGTCGGGCGGCTTCGCGACTCAGCTCTGGAAGGTTGCGATTCAAGATCGCCGAGTTGTCGCCGACGAAAACTCCCACCGCATGGGTTCCGGCGAGAAAGCCGAACGCCGCGGATCCATTTGCCATCGTGAAGTCGGCAGCGACCACCACATGTGAGAGTTCGTCGACAATGGTGAGATCCAAAACGGGAAACATGGGGTGGGTGTATCCTTCGGCGAAGCCATCAAAGGAGGCCAGCGTGTTGTCGAGCCAAGTGGGGTCGATTCCCCATCCCACGATGAATGCATGGTCTTCCGGTCCCGAGTACGCCGCCCACACCGGGTGGTCGCGAAGATCCTGGGCTGCGGGATCCGCCGAGAGCCGGAATGTCTCGCGAGTCAGCGTCATTCCTCGCCTATTCCGTTCGACATGAACTTTGCGCGCTCCAGACTCGGCAATGCCAGTCTCGTGTCCGCCTAACGTACTGGCGTTCAGCCGCAAGCGCCAGAGGGAGGCCGCGCAGCGGCCGACCGACGGCGACCGTCAGCTGCAACGTCCAGTTAGGCCGCCCTACGGGGCGAACATCTCCTGTAGGAGCGAGAGCACCTTCTCGAAGGTCGGTCCGGGAAGCTTTCCCAGACGCCGAACGAGTCGCTCGCGGTCAACCGTCCGCAATTGGTCGAGGACGACGTAGCCTTGCTTGTTCTCGAACTTGCAAGAGACCCGAAATGGGTACGGCTGACCTGCGGACGTCATCGGCGCGACGATGACCGTCCTGAGGTGAAGATTGAGCTCGTCCGGCGACACGATGACACATGGTCGCGTCTTGCGAATCTCCGAGCCGCGCGTGGGGTCCAACGAGATCAGGTGGATCTCACCCCTTCGCGGGGCCGACGTCTTCACCACTGCCATTCGGACTCGTCGAAACGTGTGGGGAGCTCAGGGTCGAGCAGTCCACCCGACAGCCGAGCTGCGGCCTCGGCCCAGCCCTCTCGCGGCGGGCGGGCAGGAGAGATCTGGATGACGCCGTTGCGCACGCGAAGCTCGACCTCATCGACGAGTCCGACCTCCTCGATCAAGGGTTTGGGAAGGCGAACTCCGCGTGAGTTGCCCATGTTGACCAGCCGAGCCTTCATCGGAGGTACATTGTACCTACGCAGGGCGCCGGGTCAACCTCGGTGTGCGTCTGCGGCTGCCCGCGCGCTCAGCTGATCCAGTCGGGCTGGTCGAGGCGGCGCTCACGGCGCAACGCTACGTGAGCCCCTCGCTATCTCCGTCTGCCTAACGTATTGGCGTTCAGCTGCGGCCGCCAGAGGGAACCGCGCGCAGCGCGGTGACCGACGGCGGCCGTCAGCTGCAACGTCCAGTTAGCCGTCGACGGTTGTTGCATCGAAGGGGTAGCCCACGTGCGGCTGGACCACGAGATCCCCAGCAGCGTTCGGCTCAGCCCACATCACTTTGCCGAGGTTTTCCAGAGGATAGGACACGTTCTTCTGCCGACGTTCGAGATGAAAGCGTCGGACGACGAATGCTACGAAGTCAGCAAGTTCGGAGCAGGCGTGCGAGCGTGGTGTGATGCTGCGTGGTGCGCAAAGAGAGATCCCTCCGGAGAGAGCATGAAACAGGCGAGTACCAATGAGCTGTTCGTAGAGGGTCTGCGCCCATCCCGGTAGAGAATGAGAGGCTTCGTCCCGATCAGCGTCAAAGTGAAGGTGCGCGCGAAAGCTCCCTCTGGCGAGACTGTCGACGACGTATATGAGTAGCGCCTGGAAGGCGCGGGCGCGCCCCATCTCGTGATCGGCGTCTCGTACGGTAATGGCGTACCGGAACATCGTCGGCTCGCTCTGGACCAGGTCGAACAGGCCTTGGACTGCGCGCTCTTGCTTGGGTCGCTCCCACGAGGAGAACACTGGGTGCTTCTTCCGATTGTCCCCAGAATGGATGTCCTTCATGTGGAAGCCCCACGACTCAGGTTCGCGGCTGGGTTCGAGCGCGAGCTTCAAACGATGCAATTCTGCAGTGATTCGCTCCACTTGGGCCTCGGGTGCCCCCACGAGGGCGTAGACGTAGAACGGGGACCCTGGGTCGCGAGAGAACGACTCGTCGCCAAAGAGATCGGCAGTGTAGGACGCAACCTTTGTTCGCGGAAGAACGAGCACCGAGTTACCGCAGCCGCAGCACGCCACAGACGGGGGACTCAAGAATTGATCTCGAGGATGTTCAAGCTCCCGGGGGAGGTGAACTACTGGCGCCGGCTCGGCCGGCTCGAACCAATAGGAGTCAGGAAACGCGCGGGCGGTGCCGCAGCGCTGGCATCGAGCACGAAAGCTCCTCAAGCGCGCTGGTACGAGTGTTACGAGCATCAGACCTGCATCGAACGGCTAACGTACTGACGTTGAGCTGCAAGCGCCAGAGGGAGCCGCGCGGAGCGCGGCGACCGAGGGCGATTGTCAGCTCCAACGGCCTGTTAGGCCGGCACGCTTGAAATGAAGGGGAAAGCGTGAGCCCCTTGCGGATGGTGTCGCACGTCCACGCGCGGGCCGGCGGACCGTGCCAGCTCCTTCAGCGCGACGCACGTTGGGGGAGGTTCTGGGCCTCCTTGGAACGCCCAGCGAACGTGTGGGCCAGCGGAACGCGCCAATGCCTTCGGCGATGCGGACGTTGGGGCTCGATCTGCGGCTCGCTCGAGACGACGCTGGGGCTCGATCTGCGGCCTCCTCGCGATCGAGCGGAGGTGCGGACACAGCGGGCGGGACGCGCCAGCGAGCGGAGCGCGACAGTTTCGGCGCGGCCGGCATGGGAAAGGATCTGGGCCGTCTTGGCACCCGAGCGCGAATGCGGCCATGGGCGGCGCGGGCGAGAGCGCTTCGCCGGCCATCCGGACCCCTCTCGCCATCCGGAGCTCCCAGCCGTCCAACCCTCTCCCTCGCCTCGACGCTGGCTAACACCATTGCAGCCAAGCCGTCTAAACCGGCTCTCTCTGCTCTGCCTAACGTACTGACGTTGAGCTGCAAGCGCCAGAGGGAGCCGCGCGGAGCGCGGCG
>CAYYKK010000229.1:0-12226 GCA_964467935.1 uncultured Polyangiaceae bacterium | reverse complement strand
TCGCTCCCGCTCCTCCAGCACGTGCACGTCGATCATCCGGGCGAGCCTACGATCTCGCTCGCCCCCGCGGAAGCGCCGCGCGCGTGCCGTTCGGGGACCTCAGTGCGCGAGCCAGCCCGAGTCCATCGTGATCGCCGCGCCGGTGATGGACCACGCCTCGTCGCGACAGAGGAACGCGACGTACTTGCCCACCTCTTCGGGCTCGATGAGCCGCTTCACCGCGTTCTGCGTGAGGAGGATGCGGCTCACCACCTCGCTCTCGAGCACGCCGTGCACGCGGGCCTGATCCGCGATCTGCCGCTCGACGAGCGGCGTGCGGACGTACGACGGGCAGATCGCGTTCACGGTCACGTTCTTCGATCGCTCGGCCGCCTCGAGCGCGACGGTCTTCGTGAGCCCCACGAGCCCGTGCTTCGCCGAGACGTAGGCCGACTTGTACGGCGAAGCCACGAGGCTGTGCACCGAGCCGATGTTGAACACGCGCCCCCAGTTGCGCCGGTACATGCCCGGGATGAGCGAGCGGATGAGCAAGAACGGCGCGGTGAGCATCACCTCGAGCAGGAGATCCCACTTCGCCTCGTCGAACTCGTCGACGGGGCTCACGTTCTGGAGCCCCGCGCTGTTGACGAGCAGGTCGATCTCGCCTGCCTCGGCGGCGAGCCTCTTCACCTCGTCGCGCGACGCGAGGTTCGCGACCACCGTCCGCGCGCGCGGGACCTCCTCGGCCGCGGCGGCGAGCTGCTCGGCCGACAGATCGCTCATCAAGACGAGCGCGCCTTCCCTCGCGAGCTCTCGCGCCACCGCGAGCCCGATCCCCGACGCCGCACCCGTCACGAGGGCGCGCCGGCCCTCGAGTGAACCCACCTGTGTCATGACAAGAACCTCCGGATCGATTGAGCGGTGTCGGCGTGCGTCATCACGCCGTAGTGGTTGGCCGCGACGTCGACGGCGACCGCGCGAGGCGCCGTCCTGAGGACCCCGTCGCGATCGGCCTCGGTGAGGACGAAGCCGCCCCCGAGCGGCTGCGAGGCGCGCACGAGCAGCGTGGGCATGACGAGCTCCGCCCATCGCAGGCGCGGATCCTCGGCCGCGCCGAAGGCGAGATCCTCCATCACCGCGGCGCGATCGGTGCGCGGCGTGACCCCCGAAGGCGCTGCGACGAGATCGTAGCGGTAGTGCGCCTCCCAGGTCGGATGCCACGGCGTGACCGTCCCGAGGCCGCGCACCGCCGCGACGTAGGCGTCGGCGTCGGCGTGCACCGACCCCAGCCGCTCGAGGCCCTTCGCGATGGGGACGAGCGCCTCGGGCTCGGGGCGCCCCGCGGCGTCGATGAGCACGAGACACCCCACGCGTCGCGGCGCGAGGCGCGCGACCTCCATGCCGATGAACGCGCCCATCGAGTGACCGACGTAGTCGAAGCTCTCTGCTCTGAACGCGTCGGCGACGGCGAGCACGTCACGCGCGTGCGCCGTCCAGCCGTACGTTCCAGGTCCCGTGATCGCGCTGTGTCCGCGACCGCGGAGATCGATCGCGACCACCGCTCGGCGACCGCGGGCCATCTCGGGGGCGAGGGCGTCGAAGCTGCGGGCGTTGGCGGAGAGGCCGTGGACCGCCAGCGTGAGCCGTCCGCCGTCGTGACCCGACTGGAGCGCTCGCAGCCGCCCCGAGGCGACCACGAGATCGATCGCGCGATGCGCTTGAGTGGTGCACTGCAACATGACGCGAGCGGAGCGCGGCGCCTTCCGCGCGCACCCCGTCGGTGCTGCGAAAAAGGGCCTCCGCGAGCCCGATCCCTACCGTCCGGCCCTGCCCAGGTCAAGAAGATTGTTGCAACGCAACATGACAGAGCGTCCCCGCGCGGGGCCGTCGCTTGCGGGCCCGCGCGCCCCTCCCGACAATGCCCGGCATGCACCCCGTCGCGCGCGCGGTCTTCGGCGTCTTCGCCTTCCTCCCGCTCCTCGGGGTGACGGCGATCGCGACCGCGCTCTCCTCGGCGCGATGGGACGCGCGCGCGGCGTCGCCGGAGCAGCTCCTGCACGACCCGCTCGTGCTGGGGTCGCTCGCGGGCGTCGTCGCGATCGCGCTCCTGCAGATCGCGCTCGCCGCCGTCGTCGCGATCCACGTCGCGAGCCGCCGAGACCTCGAGGGAGGCGAGAAGGTCGCGTGGGCGCTCGCGTGCCTCCTCGTCGGCTCGATCGCCTTGCCGCTCTTCTTCCTGCTGAAGACGAAGCCCCGCGCTTGAAGCGACGCCGCGCTCAGAGGCAGGCGTTCTTCGTGCCCGGCGTCGGCGCGGCCTGATCCACGAACGCGGTCCCCAAGTCCTCGCTCGTCTCGTCGTGCCCGGTGAGGCCGTTGCCTCCCGTCGCCTTCTCGCCCGGCTCCGCCGAGCAGCGCTCGCTCGAGTGGAAATTCGCGGGCGCGGGCGCGCCCTTCTGGTTCGCCGGCGCCGTGTCGGGCTGGTAGCCGGACACGGCCGTCTTGTCGGCGCGGCTCCCCGCCTCGAACATGTCGCCCCAGGTGACGTAGTCCACGTCCTTCAGCGTGTGGGCCGTGTTGCCGTCCCACGTGAAGAGCACGATCATCTCGCGCGCGTTGCTGAGGTTCGACGTATCGACGATGCTGCCCGTCTCCGTCGGCACCATCGTCGGCACCGTCTGACCATTGCAGGGGAGCGGCGCCGTTCCCATGTAGAAGTCCGGGCAGCTCCCATAGGCGGCGAAATACCCGGTGTCGAAGCCGACCACGAGCACGCCGTTCGGCGCGATCGTCGTGCCCGCGGGGAAGCGCGCGAGGAAGTCGGTCCCGGGGTTCGACGTCACCGGGTTCCACGCGCCGCCGCTCGCGAGCGCGTAGTACGTCGAGTTGTCGGAGACGTAGTAGTCGTCGAGCGCGACGGCCGCGTTCGTCGGGTTCCAGATCTCGAAGAACTCGTTCGCCTCGGGGGCGACCGCCACCTCGCTGATGAGGAGGTGATCTCCCGTCGTCCCGCCGCCCGTGCTCGAGCTCGATCCGCTCGCCGTGCTGGTGCTCGTGCCCGTCGCGGTGCTCGTCGACGACGTCGTCCCGGTGCCCGTCGAGGCCTTGCTCGAGGTCGAGCTCTGCGTGCCGCCCGAGCCGCCGCCACCGCCCGTGCCGAGGTCGGTGTTCGAAGACGAGCAGCCGACGGCGAGCGCGAGCATCGACGAGGACAGAAGGGCGAAGGAGGCGTGTGCACGGTTCATGGTGAGGACCTCTCGGGGAAAGCGGGTACGACGGAGCCTCGAGAGCCGTGGCCCTCGAGGCTCGAATCAAGCCAAATGGGAGTGAGGAGGAAGCGAAGCCAGGGTGACGCGCGCGTGACTTACTTGGCGGTGACGTAGACCTTCTTCGAGTTCGACTTGAACGTGTTGTCGAGCTCGCCGTCGACGACGCGGAGCGCGTCCGCGCCGACCTCGGTCGCCGGCGATCCGTTCGACGCGGCGGTGAGGATGGTCTTGTAGGGGTTGCTCTTGCCGTCGATGAGGGCCGCGACGAAGCGACCGATCGATCCACCCGAGCCGTAGACCGGGCTCTCGAGGCCGTTGGTGACCATGTCGAGGTTCTTCGTGCCGCCCTTCATCTTGAAGAAGTCCTTCTCGTAGTAGTTGAAGGACACGCAGCTGTTCACCATGAAGAGCTGATAGGTCGACGGGAAGTCCGAGGCCGAGTAGCGGCTCGGGTCGAGCGGGCCGTAGCCGATGTACGAGTGACCGTTGTAGATCGCGACGTCGCTCGAGGAGAGCGCGCGGCGGTGCGGCGTGTCGTCGGTCTCCGCGCCGTAGTAGGTGTTGATTCGGATCGTGAGATCGCTCGCCTTGCCGGTCGATCCGATCTTGACGCTCACCGGCTGCTCGAAGCCGAGCCAGTGGTGGGCGAGCTTGTCGGCGACGGCCTTCCGCAGGGCGTTGTGCTCCGAGTAGGAGATGCTCGACGGCCAGCCCGTGTTGCCGTGCTCCCAGTTCTCGAGATCCTTCCACGTGACGTTCGAGATCGTCTTGCCGTTGACGTTGAACGTCGTGAGGTCCGTGCCCTCGGTCGAGACGAGCTTGAGGTTCGGGTAGACCTTCTCGATCTCCGCCATCTGGTCGTAGAACATCTCGTAGCCGACGTCCTGGTAGAGCTCGGGCTTCTCGCCCGCGGCCCAGTCGGCCATGACGCCGCTCACGATCGAGATGACGAGCTTGCCCTTCTCGACGCCGTTGCCGGAGAAGAGCTTCGCGTACTCGGGGTAGGTCTTGGCGGTGGAGGTCTTGGTCGACTCGAGCTTGACCGTGATCGGGATGTAGAGGCGGCTCACCTCCTCCTTCGTCACCTGACCGTCCTTGAGGCCGGCCTTCGCGGCGTCGATCCCCTTCTGCTCGCTCGCGATCGCGTCCTCGCACTCGGAGAGGGTCGGGTTGAACACGTACCAGATCGCGCTCTCGAACTCCTGGTCGTGGCTCGTGTTCTCCGTGCACTCTTGGAGGACGCGCTTCGACTGCTGCTGGTAGTTGCCGTTCATGAGCGCGAGGCTCACGGCGCCGCGGGTCGACATCGAGATGGGGACGAGGGCGCGATCGGTGTAGCGGTAGCGCACGCGCATCATCGCCTTGCCGCCGGCGGCCGGGTTCTTCGGATCGACGACCGTGACGTTCTCCTTCACGAACGACTTCGCGTCGACGTCGCCGAGCTCGCGGTTGTTCGCGCCGATCTCCGCGTTGCGGAGCGCGCCGAACGCGCTCTTCGTCTGCGCCTTGACCGCGGCGAGGATCGTGTAGTCGCTCGCGTTCGCGTCGACGTAGACGTAGCCCTCGAAGGTCATCGCGCGCTCGCGCGCCGTGTTGCTCGTGAGGTCGTCGTCGGTCGTCCCCGGATCCTCGATGTTGCACCCGGTGACGCCGGCTCCGAGGCCCGCAGCGAGGGTGGTGGCGAGGACGGAGGTGATGGCGAAGCGCTTCATGAGGTCGGTCACGGTGGGCTCCTTGCGAAGGTTGCCGGCCCTAGAGCACGATGTGGGCCAACACCGAGATGAATCGAACTTCATGGAAATGTGGGACAAGAGAACCCATGTGAGACCGTGTGTGGTGGATCGACGATCCATCGATCGGGTCTTCGAGGATCCATCCCTGACCTCGTTTTTCCGCCGAATCGAGCCCGAGGCTCCTCGTCACGGGGGCTTCGATGGGATCCCGACGCTGGACCGAGCGAAGCGAAGCCGGCGCGACGTGCGTCGCCAGGTGAACGACACCTCATGTGGGTTGACATGCGCAAGAGTGGGGCTTAGACGGGCTCTGCGCGTCGACGTCACTCTGATCAGAGACACGCTCGGAGGTCCCGTGAACCAGTCGCTCTTCGCAGTCGCTCCTCTGCTCTCGCTCCTCGCCGCGTGCTCGCCCGGGACGAACACCGCGGAGGCCGACCTCGGCGCGGCGAAGGACGCGACGCTCACGTTCGCGGCCGACTGGAGCGAGAGCACGTCGGGTCCGATCGCCGCGGGGACGAAGCCGCACGTGCGCTTCGACGCCTCCCGGCTGCCGACGTGTCGCGGCGAGCAAGGCGGCATCGAGCAGTGGTCGATCTCGGCGCACTACCGACTGAACGGCGGACCGGAGGAGGCGATCACGGTCGCCGGGCTCAACGCCGACGCCGATCCGCGCCTCCAGATCGACGACGCGGGCGACCTCGAGGTGTGGTTCCAGGCGGTGAACCGCTGGGGCTGCGTCGCGTACGACTCCGACTTCGGCGCGAACTACCATTTCGTCGTCGTCGACGATCCCGCGAAGCCGAAGTGGATCGGCAACGCGGCGAGCGTCGTGTCGCGCGCCACGTGCGACGGTGGACCGTGCGACGCCGATCGCACGTCGCTCGACGGCGGGGTCACCTTCGACACGTGGGGGCGACAGCGCGCGGCGATCGCGGGCCTCTTCTTCGACGTCTACCGGCCGAACACGACCGAGCTCGACAACCCCGATCTGTGGAAGGAGCTGGACGTCGAGGTGCACCTGCGCGCCGCAGGTCAGGCCGCGTTCGAGACGCGGTACGTCGACTTCTTCGCGCGACACGGGAACGACGCGCGCTACGAGCTGCCGCTGCGATCGATCGATCCGCTGGGCGCCTCGAGCGCCGTCGACGCGTCGAGCTGCCCCGCCGCGGCGCTCACGCCGACGCCCGACGGGCAATACGTCGAGACCACCCTCGAGCTCTACTTCACCGTGAACGGCAAGGAGCTCCGCCCGGCGAAGGGGCAGAGCTACGTCGCGCGCTTCGTCGACGATCGCGGCAAGTACGCCGCGTGCCTCGCCGAGTGAGCGGGGCGCGCGATCGACGCCCGGGGCGGGACGGCCCCTACGCCTCGAACACGTTGAGCACCGCCTTGCCGCGCTCGATCGCGCGGCGCGCGAAGCGGCGCATGTCGCCGAGCACCGAGACCACGTCGGCGTCGGGCCACGCGCGCAGGTGCTCGGCGCTGCGCTGCCACGCGCCGGCGACGCGGGAGAGATCGGCCTTCGAGAGGCGCGCGAGCGCCTCGACGAGCGGGGGCGGCACGCGCATGACGAAGACGCCGCCCTCCATCACCTCGGAGGTGACGCTCGGCCCAGCGTCGAGGCCGGCGTCCTCGGGGTAAAGCAGGGCTGGCCGATAGGCCGCGTCCGCGCCCAGCAGCACCTTCGAGAGCGCCTCGATCTCGAGCTCGAGGACGTTCGCGAGCGAGACGTGCTCCCACCCTTCGGCGAGCTCGTCGGGGATGGCGACGCCGAGATCGGCGGCCTCACCCTCGTCGGCCAGGAACCAATCGGTGTATTGCGTCATCGTCGTCCCGAGCCCTCTTCTGTATCATCCCGCGGCTCATGTTCGACCATCTGAACGAGCTGACGCACCTCATCACGCGATGGGTCCACCTCATCGCCGGGATCATGTGGGTCGGCAACTCGATGCTGTTCAACTGGCTCGACCGGAACCTGGAGAAGCCGCCCGCGTCGAAGAAGAACGTCGTCGGGACCATCTGGATGGTGCACTCGGGCGGCTTCTACGAGGTCGAGAAGAAGTACCTCGAGCCGTCGCAGATGCCGAAGACGCTCCACTGGTTCAAGTGGCAGAACGGCATCACGTGGATCTCGGGGATCTCGCTCCTCGTCCTCGTCTTCTATCTCGGCGCCTCGTCGCAGATGATCGATCCCGAGATCGCGAACATCACGCCGCGGACCGCGATCCTCATCAGCGTCGCCTCGCTCCCCATCGCCTACCTCGCCTACGATCTCACGTGGCGCACGGCGATCGGCAAGACGCCGTGGCTCGCGACGATCCTCACGATGGCCGTGGTGGTCGGCGCGTCCGCCGTCTACTTCTCGTATTTCAGCGGCCGCGCGGCGTACATCCACGTCGGCGTCCTCGTCGGCACGTTGATGACCGGCAACGTGTGGCTCGTCATCCTCCCGTCCCAGCGCGAGCTCATCGCGGCGACCCTCGAGGGCCGCGAGCAGGATCCGGCGATCGGCTATCAGGCCAAGCAGCGCTCGGTCCACAACAACTACTTCACGTTCCCGCTCCTCTTCATCATGTTGAGCGGGCACTTCCCGTCGACGTACAGCCACCCGAAGGGCTGGCTCATCTTGGCGATCCTCGCGCTCGGCAGCGCCGGGATCCGTCACTTGATGAACATCCGCTTCACGACGCCGATGTGGCTCTTCCCCGCGGTGTCGTTGTTCTTGATCACCGCGGGCCTCGTCCTCGTCATGATCTCGGACCGCGACATCCTGAGCGGCGGCGCGCCGAAGCGCACCGACCCGGTGGCCTTCGGCGAGGTGGCGGACATCATCCACAAGCGTTGCACGCGGTGCCACTCGGCGAACCCGAGCGATCCCGTCTACAAGTCGGCGCCCAACGGGGTCATGTTCGACAACCCCGATCAGATCGTGCGCCGGGCGAGCGACATCAAGCAGCGCGCGGTGACGCTCAAGAACATGCCGCTCGCGAACGTGACGCAGATCACCGACCAGGAGCGCGCGACGCTCGGCGCCTGGATCGACCAGGGCGCGAAGGGCCCGGCGGCCGAGGGCGGGAAGTGAGCGCCGAGATCTTCCGCTCGCGACGCGTGGTCCTCGCGAACGAGGTCGCGGCGAGGAGCGTGCACGTCGAGCACGGCCGCATCACGAAGGTCGGCGACTACGACGACGTGCCGAGCGGCGCGCCCCTCGTCGACCTCCTGGACGCCGCGCTCCTGCCGGGGATCGTCGACACGCACGTCCACGTGAACGAGCCCGGACGCACCGAGTGGGAGGGCTTCGAGACGGCGACGCGCGCCGCGAGCGCGGGCGGGATCACGACGATCGTGGACATGCCCCTCAACTCGATCCCGCCGGCGACGAGCGCGCGCGGCCTCGATCAGAAGGCGGCGCTCACCGAAGGGCGCGTGCTCGTCGACGTGGGTCTCTGGGGCGGCGCGGTGCCCGAGAACACGACGCAGGATCCGCGGGGGCTCGGTCACATCCTGCGAGAGGGCGCCCGGGGGTTCAAATGCTTCCTCGTCCCCTCGGGCGTCGACGAGTTTCCGGTCGTCGCCGAGGACGACGTGCGCGCGGCGCTCGCGCAGCTCTCGGGCACCGGCGTGCGGCTGATGGTCCACGCGGAGCTCCCGGGACCGATCGACGAGGCGACGCGCGAGATCGAGGCGTCGTCGCCGAGGCTCGATCCGCGCGCCTACGCGACGTACCTGCGCTCCCGGCCGAAGACCGCGGAGGATCTCGCCGCGGAGCTGCTCTATCGCCTCGCCAAGGAGACGCGGACCGCGATCCACATCGTGCACCTCTCGTCGGCCGGCGCGCTCGAGACGCTGGCGCGCGCGCGCGACGAGGGCGTCCCGCTCTCGGCGGAGACGGCGCCCCACTACCTGCACTGGGCCTCCGAGGACGTGCCGGACGGCGCGACCTGGTACAAGTGCGCGCCGCCGATCCGTGAGCGGGCGAACCGCGAGCGGCTCTGGGAGGCCGTCCGACAGGGGCTCATCGAGATGGTCGTCTCCGATCACTCGCCGTGCATCCCGGATCTCAAGCGCACCGACACGGGCGACTTCATGGGCGCGTGGGGCGGCATCGCGGGGCTCCAGTTCGGGATGAGCGCGGTGTGGACCGAGGCGCGGGCGCGGGGCTTCGGCCTGTGCGATCTCGCGCGCTGGATGAGCGAGAAGCCGGCCGAGCACGCGGGGCTCACGGGCCAGAAAGGCGCGATCCGCGCCGGGGCCGACGCGGACTTCTGCGTCCTCGATCCGGAATCTACGTTTCAGGTGCATCAAGATCGCATCTGGCACAAGAACAAGCTCACGCCCTACGACGGCGAGACGCTCTCGGGCGTGGTGCGCGCGACGTACCTCCGCGGCGAGCGCGTCTACGACGAGGCGACGGGGCACCGAGCGAAGCCGTCGGGCCGCTGGCTCAAGTGGGAGAAATGATGAGCGACTTTTCGGACCATTTCGATCTCGCATCGCTGCGCCTCGGCGGCTCGGTCATCGCGACGAGCGACGACTTCTTCGCCGAGAAGGAGAACCTCCTCCTGCCGCACGCCGCGGTGTGGAAGGAGCACGAGTACACCGATCGCGGCAAGTGGATGGACGGCTGGGAGAGCCGGCGCAAGCGCACGCCGGGCTACACCTCCGGCCCCGGGACGAGCTGGAACGACTGGGCGATCGTGCGCCTCGGCGTGCCGGGGATCCTCCGCGGCGTCGACGTCGACACGAGCTTCTTTCGAGGCAACTACCCGGAGTCGTGCTCGATCGAAGCGTGCGCCGCGCCGATCGACGCCCCTCTCGACGTGCTCACGGACGCGGCGACGGAGTGGGTGGAGGTCTTGGCGCGCAAGCCGCTCGAGGGCAACGCGCACAATCGCTTCGCGATCGATTCTCCGTACGCGTTCACGCACGTCCGCCTCCGCATCTTCCCGGACGGTGGGGTCGCGCGCCTGCGCGTCCACGGCGACGTGGTGCCCGACTGGCGGCGCATCGGGCACGCGAGGGGCGAGATCGATCTCGCCGCCGTCGAGCACGGCGGCGACGTCCTGCTCGCCAGCGACATGTTCTTCGGCGAGCGCCGCAACCTGGTGATGCCGGGGCGCGCCAAGAACATGAGCGACGGCTGGGAGACGCGGAGGCGGCGCGGCCCGGGGAGCGACTGGGCGATCGTGCGGCTCGGCGCGACGGGCACGATCTCGCGCGTCGAGATCGACACGAACCACTTCAAGGGGAATTTCCCGGACACGTGCCAGCTTGCGGCGTGCTTCGCGCCGGGCGCCGGCGCGGAGGAGCTCTCGAAGCCGGAGGCGCCGTGGAGGGAGCTCTTGCCGACGGTGAAGCTCCAGGCGCACACGCGGCACTTCTACGAGGCGGAGCTCGCCGCGCTCGGGCCGGTCACGCACGTGCGGCTCAACGTGTACCCGGACGGCGGCGTGAGCCGTCTGCGGGTCTACGGATCGCTCGATCTCGAGGCGCGGAGAGCGCTCGGCGTGAAGCGCCTCGACGCCCTGCCGCCGCTCGCCGCGAGGAAGGAGATCCTCGCGTGCGCGGCCTCGTCGCGCTTCGCGGACGCGCTCCTCGCCGCGCGACCGTTCGGGTCGTTCGAGCGGCTGCGGACCGAGGCGGCGCGCGTCTGGAAGACGACCGGCCCCGACGACTGGCGCGAGGCGATGGCGGCGCATCCGCGCATCGGCGAGCGGGAGGCCCGCGTCGAGCGCGCGGCGACCGAGCGGGCGTGGTCGAGCTCGGAGCAAGCGGGGATGCGCGCGACCAGCGACGAGACGCGCGCGAAGATGATCGAGGCGAACCGCAAATACGAGGAGCGCTTCGGGTTCGTCTACATCGTGTGCGCGTCGGGCAAGAGCGGCGACGAGCTCCACGCGATCCTCGAGCGCCGCCTCCAGAACGACGAGACGACGGAGCTCGCCACCGCCGGGGCGGAGCTCTTCGCGATCTGTGACCTCCGGCTGGAGAAGCTGTGCGAGCCATGAGCCCGATCACGACCCACGTCCTCGACACCGCGCGGGGTCGCCCCGCGGCGGGCGTCTCCATCTCCCTCGCGTTCAAGAAGAGCTCCACCACGTGGGTGGAGATCGGCAGCGGCAAGACCGACGACGACGGGAGGTTGAGGACGCTCGTCGCCGAAGGCACGCCCCTCGCCATCGGCGTCTATCGGATCTCGTTCGACACCGGCGGCTACTTCGCCGCGCTCGGCGTCGAGGGCTTCTACCCGGAGGCGTCGATCGTGTTCGAGGTGAAGAGCGCGAGCGAGCACTACCACGTGCCCCTCCTGCTTCAGCCGTACGGCTACGCGACGTATCGCGGCAGCTGAAAGCGCGCCTCGCGCGCTCTCGGCGGGGGGCCGAGCGTGAGGCTCAGGGGCGAGCCGTCGCGCGACGCTCGAGGATCTTCGCGAACGAACGGAGGCGAAGCTCTTCGAGGGTGAGCCCGGTGCGCGCCACGACCTCGTCCTCGGCGAGCGCGCCGGCGTGCATCGCGCGCAGGAAGAAGTTGAGCAGCCCTTGGCCGGTCGCGGCGTCGTCGAAGACGTTGCCGACGAGCGAGGCACGCGCGGCACGCGCGACGAACTGCGCGAGCCGCTCGGCCGCCGCGTCGAGGCCCTGGAGATAGAACGCGTGGACGGCGGCGTAGCGCGCCGGCAGCTGCGCAGGGTGCAGATCCCAGCCCTGGTGGAGGCCGCGGACGAGCGAGTCGGTGACGTTCGCGACGTGGAGCCGCCACGCCGCGTGGACGAGCGCGCGGTTCTCTTCGACCTCTTCGGGGGACAGGGGCCCGTCCTTCGCGCGGTGGATCGGCACGGGCATGACGTTGGTCGCGCCGTCGCTGATGCGGACGCCGGTGCCCGCGAGCGCCACCTGCATCACGTGCCGCGCGAAGGACGCCGCGGGGTGCGTCATGGATTGGTGCGTCGCCGTGACGTCGCAGGCCGCGGTGTAGTCGTACGTCCCGAAGTGGGCCGCCTCGCACCTGCCTCGCGCGGCGCGCACGAAGCTCTCGAGCGGGACTCGACCCTCCGCGTCGAAGATCGCCTGCGGCGTCTCGACCATGATCTCGAGCCGGAGAGCGCCCTCGCGCAGACCGAGCGATCGCTCGAGGATCTCGAACAGGTCGACCGCGGCGGCGACCTCCTCCGCGATCGTCACCTTCGGCAGCGTGACGACGAAGCCCGGAGGGAGCGCGCCGCCGGTCTCCGCCGCGAGGCCCGTG
>CAYYKK010000228.1:11903-12247 GCA_964467935.1 uncultured Polyangiaceae bacterium | reverse complement strand
CGCACCGAATCCCCTTTTCGGCTCAGGGGTTCAGCGCGTGACGAGGGGACACATGCGCGCAAAAAAAAGTGACCGCTCAGCCACGTCGCGAGGTCTTCGCGCGTCGCGCCGCGGCCGCCGCGGGGCGCGCGGGACGGGGACCTGGAGGCGGCGGGGAAGGGGGAGCCAAGCGGGGCGCGCCGGCGGGAGGCGGAGGGGCGGCAAAGGGGAGCGCGAGCTGGGCGAGCGGGCGCGCGAACGGCGTCGGACCTCCGCGCTCTTCGAAGAGCGCCTGCTCACGGTCGAGATCGGCTTGGATGACGTCCTGGTTGTCGTACGCGAACGCGAGCGCGTCGAGGACCTTC
>CAYYKK010000228.1:0-11893 GCA_964467935.1 uncultured Polyangiaceae bacterium | reverse complement strand
CGCGCATGAGCTTCTCGACGGCCGTGCCGCCGCGGTGCCACGCCCAGAGTCGCCGGACGGGGACGCGCGATCCGACGACGTGCGGGCTCCCGGAGAGGATGTGCGCGTCGCAGCGGACGTGGGGGTGCGGGACGAGGATGCGTGGCAACGGCGGGACCGTCATGCGCCGACCATACCCGCCAATGCGATCGGCGGAAAAAGAAGCCGCGCGCCGACGCGGTCGTTCGCTCGGCGCGAACCGTGTTCTGCGAAGGGCCGAGTTGACGTATGAGGCTCGGGTGACGTTCGGCGCTGCGCGACGAGGTGAGCGGTGACGGCTCCGAAGGAGCGGAGGTCGGCGGGACCGCGGGACGGGGCGAGGAAAGCGCGCGCGTCGATCCCGAGCGATCCGCGCCGCCGGCGGCGCTCGCACGCGGGTGTCGGAGCGCGCTTCAGCGACGCGCTGAGCCGCGTCCGTCGGCTCCGCGGCAGGAGGTTGTGGCTCGCGATCGGCAGCGTCGTCGTGATCTTGCCGGCGCTCGCGTTCGTCGTGGCGCTCTCGGCGTTCTCGCTCCGCAAGGGACCCGCGGGGCCGCCGCTCGAGATCGAGGTGCCGCCGCACGCTTCGTTCGCCGAGGTCGCCGCGGTCCTCGGTGACGCGGGCCTGGTCGAGAACCGGTCGCTCATGGCGGTCTACCTCCGGATCTCGAGCGCCGAGGGCGACTTCGTCCCGGGCCCCCATCTGCTGTCGGGTGGCCTCACGCCTGCGGCGCTGCGTGAGCTGCTCACGCGGACGAGCTCTCGGCCGAAGCGCAAAGTGACGATCCCGGAGGGGTGGAACCGCTTCCAAATCGCGTCGCGCCTCGAAGATCACGGCATCGTCGGCAAGGGCACCTTCCTCCTCGCGACCGTCGACCCGGCGCTGCTCGCGAGCGTCGGGGTCCCGGGCGTCGAGGGCGGACCGGCCGAGAGCGCGGAGGGCTACTTGTTCCCTGCGACGTACGATCTCTCGCTCGACTCGCCCGGCGACGAGGTCGTCCGCAAGCTCGTCGCCGAGGCGCGCGCGCGCTGGGATCGGCTCGCGGAGAAGCACGCGGCGGATCTCGCGGCGCTGCACGGCGAGCTCGGGTGGGATCGACGCGAGGTGGTGATCCTCGCGTCGATGGTCGAGAAGGAGGCCGCGGTGGACGAGGAGCGCGCGCTCGTCGCCGGCGTGTTCCTGAACCGACTGACCGATCCCTCCTTCTCGCCGAAGCGGCTCGAGAGCGATCCGACGAGCGCGTACGGATGCCTCGTCGCCAAAGCCAGCATCCCGAGCTGCGCGCGGTTCGACGGCAAGGTCACGGGCGCGATGAACCGCGACAAGGCCAACCGCTACAGCACGTACACGAACGAAGGTCTCCCGCCAGGGCCGATCGCGAACCCAGGCGACAAGTCGCTCGAGGCCGCGATGGCGCCGGCGATCACCAAGTACCTCTTCTTCGTCGCGAAGGGCGGCGGCCGGCACACCTTCAGCGAGACGTTCGACGATCACCAGAAGGCCGTGCGCGGGGAACATTGATCCTCGGGCCGTCGACGCCACGGATCTCGCTCGCGCTGCCGCTCGTGACGACGGGCGCGGCGATCGTCGTCGCGCCGCGCGTGCACGTCGGCGAGACCGGAGGGCTCGTGTGCGCGGCGGCGATCGCCGTCGTGCCGGCCGTCGCGTCGCTCGCGCTCGCCTCGCGCGCCGCGCCGAACGTGAGGTGGTCGGCGGTGCTCGCGGTCGTCTCGCTCGTGTCGCTCTCGGCGATCTTCGCCCACGGTCTCACCGCGCCGTGGCTGCTGCCGCTGCAGAACGTGGCGCTCGTGGTGCTCGGGCACGCGGCTGGGGACGCGATCGGCACGCGGATCCAACACCCGGGGCACGTGCTGCCCGCGATGGTGGTCGCCGCGGCCGCCGACGCCGCCTCGGTGCTCCACCCCGCGGGGCCGACGCACGCGATCGCCGGGAGTGAGCGTGCGCTCGGCGCGCTGGCGCTCGCCGTGCCGGTCCCCGGCACCCAAGGTCTCTCGTTCGTGCTCGGAGCGGGCGACCTGGTCTTCGCGGCGCTCTTGCTCGGGGTCGCTGCGCGGCACGGGATCGGCACGTGGCGCGTGGCCGGGCTCGTGCTCGCCGGCGCGGCGCTCGCGATCGGCGTCGCCTCGTGGATCGGAGCCGTCGTGCCGGCGCTCGTGCCGATCGGGCTCGTGACCGTCGCGTTCGTCCCGCGCTTTCGGAGGCTCGCGCCGAAGGACCGCGCGACCGCGGTGGCGGCCATGATCCTCGCCGTCGCGGTGGTCGCGGGGCTCCTCCTGCGGACGCGGCTCGGCTGATCGGCTCCCCGTTGCCGCGAGGGCCCGAGCGCCCTAAGGAGCGCGGCATGAGCACGATCCGAACGGTGTCTTTGGTCTCGATCCTCACGGCTTCTCTGTCGGCCGGCTGCGGCAGCGACGCGCCCCCGCCCGCTGCGCCCGACTCGATGGCCTCGGCCCCCGTCGCGAGCGCCGCGACGATGCCCGAGCCGATCGCCTCCGCCACCGCCGAGCCCACGGCGAGCGCCAAGCCCGCGGAGCCGCCGCCCGCGCCCACGCCCGTCCTCGTGTGGAAGGACATGGCGACGCCCGAGAGCGTGCTCTACGACGAGGCGAACGACCGCTACCTCGTCAGCAACATCAACGGAAAGCCGCTCGACGTGGACGGAAACGGCTTCATCAGCGAGCTGTCGCCCGACGGCAAAGTGACGAAGCTCAAGTGGATCGAGGGCTCGAAGAAGGTGAAGCTCGACGCGCCGAAGGGCATGGCCATCGCGAAGGGCGTGCTCTACGTCGCGGACATCGATCACGTCCGCATGTTCGACGCGAAGTCGGGGGCCGCGAAGGGCGACATCAAGATCGAGGGCGCGACCTTCCTCAACGACGTCGCGGCCGCGCCGGACGGGCGGATCTTCGTCAGCGACTCCGGGATGAAGGCCGGCGGCAAGGACTTCGAGCCGACCGGCACCGACGCGGTCTACGTCATCGAGAAGGGCAAGGCGAAGCCGCTCGCGAAGTCGACGGATCTCGGGCGACCGAACGGCGTCCTCTTCACCGACAAGGGCGTGCTCGTGAACACCTTCGGCGGCGCCGAGGTCTATCGCTTGGACGACAAGGGCGCGAAAGAGGACGTGACCAAGACGCCGAACGGCGGCCTCGACGGGCTCGTGATGGCCGGCGACGCGCTCCTCGTCTCGAGCTGGGGCGGCAGCGCCATCTACCGCGGCAAGCTCGGCGGCACGTTCGAGCCCGTCCTCCAGAGCCTCAAGGCGCCGGCGGACATCGCGTGGGACAAGAAGCGGTCGCGGGTGCTCGTGCCTCGCTTCCTCGACAACGTCGTCGAGGCGTACGATCTGAAGTGAGCGTGGGTCGCGGCGCGGAGCTCGTCGTGTGTCGGGCTCCGCGCGCCCCTTCAACCGTCGTCGCCGGACGGCGTGTCCCTCGGCGTTGGTCGGTGGGGTAGGTCGCGCAGCGGCGTCGATCGCGAGAGGGCCTGTCCGCTCTTGCCACGGAGGAGCCGCTGCGCGGGGTAGATGCTCCGGTGCCCCGACAAGAGGTAGGCGAGCACGCAGACGATCACCACGTGCGGCAGGATGGCCGAGCCGAGGAGCTCGACCGCCATGATCGAGAGCGCGAGCGGCGTGTTCGACGAAGACGCGAACACCGCGGCGAGGCCGACCCCCGCGCCGAGCTCGAGCGGCAGACCGACGAGCCGCGCGAACACGCTCCCGAGCGTCGCGCCGACGAAGAAGAGCGGCGTGACCTCTCCGCCGAGGAAGCCTGCCGCGAGGGTCACCGCGGTGAGGACGAGCTTCGCCGCGAACGCGTAGAACGGCAGCGTCGGATCGCGGAACGCGCGCACGATCGTGGGGACGCCGAGGCCGAGGTAGTCGCTCGTCCCGACGACCTTCCACAGCGCGACGACGACGAGCCCGCCGACCGCCATGCGCAGCGGCAGCCTCCCGAGGTGACGCTCGCCGAGGCGCTTCAAGAAGTGGGTGAGCTCGATGAAAGCCGCCGACGTCGCCGCGACCGCGGCCGCGAACCCGAGCCACGCGAGGCCGACGAGCGGCGTCAGCGCGACGTGGGGCGCCGCGGGATAGTGCGTGTGCTCGATGCCGAGACCCCGCGTCGTCAGATCGCCCACCACCGACGCGACGACCGCGGGCGCGAGCGCTTCGTACTCGATGCGGCCGAGCACGACGAACTCGAGGCCGAACACCGCGCCCGCGATCGGCGTCCCGAAGACGGAGCCGAAGCCGCCCGCCACGCCCGCCGCGAGGAGCTGGCGCCGCAGGCCTCGACGCAGCCTCAGACGATGGGCGAGCGCGTCGGCGAGGCTCGCGCCCATCTGGACGGCGGTCCCTTCACGACCGGCGCTGCCGCCGAAGAGGTGCGTCAGCACGGTGCCCACGAGCACCATCGGCGCCATGCGCAGCGGGATCTCCGGCCCGTCGTCGTGGATGGTGTCGATGACGAGGTTGTTGCCGCTCTTGATGGGCTGCCCGAAGCGCTCGTAGAGCGCGCCGATGAAGAGCCCGGCGACCGGGAGGGCGTAGACGAGGATCTCGTGCGCCTCGCGGAAGTGGGTCGCGCGCTCGAGCGCCCACAAGAACAGCGCCGACGCGGCGCCCGAGAGCACACCGACGACGGCGCCGAGCGACAGCCACTCGACGAGCGCCTTCACACGCGCGATCGCGGTCACGACGCCCTCGACGGGGCGAGCGAGACCGCGGAGCTCGGGGCCGATTCGATCGGGTGCACGTGGGCCATTCTCCTCAGCGGCGCCGGAGGGCTCACGAGAGATCCTACGGCGTCGCTCCTCCTCTCGATGGGTGGGGTCGACGACTGCGTAGGAGTCATTGGCGACGGCAGCGTCGCGGTTGTCGGCGGACTCCACCGCCATCCTGACTGGAAGCGCGAGTGTGTCTCGCCGCGAGCGGTCCTGTCAACGAGGTCGCGCGTTAGACTTGGTTGCGCGGCGCCGCGCCTGCTATGCCGCGCCCGATGCTGATCCGTACGGCGGCCCCGGGCGTCCTTCTGATCCTCCTCTCGGCTTGCTCGTCGAGCCCCGCGAAACCGAGCGCCGCGTCGAGCGCGCCCGCCGTGACCTCGGCGCTCGACGCGCCCCCTCCGACCAGCGCCCCGGCCGCGAGCGCGTCGAGCGCGCCGGCGCCCGACACCTCCGCCTCCGCAGCGCCGAGCGCCGCGCCAGCGGCCTCCGGATCGGCCGCAGCCGCGCCGACCAGCGACGAGCCGCTCCCGGACGTGGACGTGAAGAACATCGGGATGCACGTCGGCGGCGGCAAGAACGACGCCTCCGAGAAGGCGCCCATCCACCGCAGCGTCGAGCCGCACATGGATGACTTCAAGAAGTGCTTCGCGAAGGTCGACGACCCGAAGAAGGGCGGCGACTTCGGCCTCGACCTCCACATCGATCGCGCGGGCGGCAAGGCGACGACGAGCCACGCACGCACCGCGCTGAAGGGCGAGGGGTTCAAGGAGTGCATGATCGCGGCGTTCGAGGCGATCGACTTCGAGAAGCCGAAGGGCGGCACGACGACGGTGAGCTACTCGGTGCGCTTCACGCCGAAGAAGAAGCGCTGATCACCGCGTCGAGCGGCGTCACGCGAGAGGAGGTCGACGGGAAGGCCGAGCGCCGTTCGTCGAGGCTGACGAATCAGCCCGGCTCGTAGGCGCCGAGCGTGCACGCCGAAGGGCGGGGTTTGCCGCGTTGATCGGTCGCCGGGCAGCCGGCGCCCTTGCCGATCGCGGGGCTCCCGGTCGCGGGCGCCATCGTCTTGGTCGGGCCGCCGTTGTCTTGGAGGGGCCCGAGCATCGGATCTTGCGCGATCGCCCCGGCCGCGCAGGGCGCGCCGCCGTCGGGGAACTGCAGGTTCGCGCCGCCCGCCGAGAGGGGCGTGTCCTTGCAGCCGCCGCCCGACACGATGCAGTTCGTGAGCGCGAGCGCGGCGTTGATCGAGAAGACGCCCGGCGCATACCCGCCCTGCGTCGTGTGGTTGCCGGACAGCGTGCAGTTGAGGAGCGAGCCTTGCACGGCATCGGCGACCCAGAGCCCGCCGCCCTGATCGGCGACGTTGTCGGCGAACGTGACGTTCTCGATCTGCGCGACCGCGGCGTGACCGATCCACAGCCCGCCGCCGTAGTGCGCCGAGTTCGACGACACGGTCGACGCCGTCATCGCGATCGTCGTGTTCTCCAAGTAGAGCGCGCCGGCGAGGCCGACCTTGGCGTCTGCCGCGTTCGAGTCGAACGTGGATCGATCGATCGTGGTGGGCTCGTCGGTGTAGGCGACGCGGAAGATCGCGCCGCCCTGCGCGCCCGCGGTGTTGTGGGTGAAGGTCGAGCCGCAGATCGTCATCGTGGTCATCGCGCCGTCGAAGACGATCGCCCCGCCGTTGCCGCCGTTGCCGGGGTTGCCGTCGGTGCCTGTCGCGGCGTTGCCGTCGAACGCGCAGTTCGTCACCGTGAGGATGTCGCCCAGGTTGCCGACGGCGCCGCCGTTCGAGCCGGAGTTGCCCGTGAACGTGCTGCCGACGATCACCGTCTCGCCGATGCCTTGCGACGTGATCGCGCCTCCGGACACGTCCTGCCCGGTCGACGCGCAGTGGTTGTCGGTGAAGTGGCAGTCGATCACGTCGAGCGAGCCGCCTTCGCGGAAGATCGCGGCGCCTCCCTGATCGGTGGCCTTCGTGTTCGGCGCGTCGGTGGTGAAGCCCTTCTCGAAGGAGAGGTGCTGGACGGTGACGTGCGGAGAGGTCTGATCCCACGCGCTCGCGACGTGCAAGATGCGCGTCGCGCCGCCGCCGCTCAGCGTGATCTTTCCGCCGCCATCGAGGATCGTGTCCGTCTTGATCGCCTTCTCGCTCGTGACGGTGAGGGTCACCGGGGCCGCGCCGCACGAGAACGTGATGACGCCGCCCTTCGCGATCGCCGCGTCGAGGGCGGGCTCGGTGCAGCTCGCGGCGGTGCCATCGCCGACGACGGTCGTGGGGGACGAGGTGTCGAAGGGATCCTTGGGAGGCGCGCACGTGGGCGCGGGCATCCCGCCGCCCACGCCGGCGCTGCCGCTCGTGCCGTTCGACGTGCCGGTCGACGCACCGGAGGGGCTCGTGCCGCTCGACCCGCTCGCGCCGGATCCGCCCGCGCCGCCCGCGCCGCCTCCGCATCCCGGGGCGCATGCGAGGATCGCGAGCGCGGCGCCTGCCCCCCACATCGCGCGCATCGTCATGCGTCGAGTAGACGCGAGTCGCGCGCCCCCGTCGAGGCGAACGCGCCGAGGCGCGCCGACTACTGGCACACCGGAGCGAGCGCCTCGATCTCGCCGAGGAGATCCTGGTACGACTCGATGCGCTGGCAGCCGAGCCCCGGATCGTCCCACTGGTAGAGGACGCAGTGGCTCGCAGGCCGGATGCCGATCGTGGTGTAGGTCTGGGCGTCCGAGTCGCGGTTGCCGAAGCCCCACGCAGGGACGAGCCCGCGCTGCCCGACGGCCTGGAGCTCGGCGGTCTTGTAGGCGCGCGCGCCGTCGCCCGTCGTGCCGGTCATCGTCAGCGTCGTGTGGACGATGCCCTGCGGGAAGCCGTGCTGATCGAGGAACTCGCGCGTGCGGCCGAGCAGGTACTCCGGGCGGGCGGTGAGGTAGAGGACGCGGTAGCCCTTGTCGGCCAGCGTCTGGAGCACCTCGGGGGCGCCGTCGTGCGTGTCGGGGAGGGAGCCGGTGAGGAGCGCGCCGAACTCCGCGTTCTCCGAGCTCGTCAGCGTGCCGTCGACGTCGCTCACCACGATCGGCTCGCCGCGCGGGACGATGTCGACGAAGACGGGCGTGTGCGTGTGGTCGCCGGCGACGACGAGCTCGAACCGATGGCGGCCTGGCTCGAGCTTCACCTCGCTCGGGACGCGGAAGAAGACGCGACCGCCCGAGTCCGCGACCCCTTCGATGGTGGGGTTCTGGTGCCCGTCGCTCGTCCGGACGGTGTCGAGGTACTCCCACGAGCCGCCGCAGCCGCGATCGAGGTAGACGTCGACGTCCTCGTCCTCGAGATCCTTGTCCGTCACGCCGTAGGCGAACTTCGCCATGACCCAGACGTCGTCGCCGGGGTTGTAGAACATGTCTCTTCCGCGGTGATTCGCGAACTGGGCCGCGGCGAGCTTCGATCCGAAGTGTCGGAAGCCCCGCGCAGGGCCGAGATCCGGCAGGTCCGCGTCGCACGCTTGGATGGGCGCGCACCAGAGCTTCTTCGCCTTCACGTCGGAGCTCTGCGCGCCGGGACCGGTCATGCAGGCCGGCAGGGTGACTGCGCCGAGCGAGAGGAGGGCGAACGGCGCGAGCAAGTGGCGGCGAGCGGCGGCGAGGAGGTGCACGCGACGGGGTGGAGCAACGCGCATGCCGCCTGATGGACGCCGCGAAATCGCTCGAAACCACCTTGGACGAGGCCCTCTCACAGGGGCATCGGTGCCCCATGGATCAAGGCTTCCTCATCGCTCGGTCGGCGATCAGAAGCCCATTCGGAACGAGTTCTCCTCGTTGCGCTTCTGGTTCACGCGCTGCTGGCGGTCGGGCGCGGCGGGCGCGGGGCTCGCCGGGTTCGAAGGCGGCGGGCTGGCGAAGCCCTGCTCGGCCTGATCGAGCGCGGCGTCCTGCTTGGCGAAGTCGTCGCCCACGGCCTTCGCCTTCGCCGCCGGCGCGGCCTTCGTGGCGGAGGGCGCGATCGTCTGGAGCTCTGCCCGCTGGTCTTGCAGTCGCTTGCGCGCCTCCTCGACCTTGCCGAGCGAGAAGAGGTTGTTCGCCTCGCGCAGGGCCGCGGCCGTTTGGCTGCGCTGGACCCGATCGGCCACGACCGGGTCGAGCTCTCCGACGTCCTTGGCGTCGGCCACGAGCTCCGCCGCGAGATCGCCCGAGGCGGTCGCGTCCTCGCTCGTCGCGAGATCGCGGTAGGTCAACTTGACCTCCGTGATCGGCACCGTCGCGTCGCTCGAGCTGGGCACGCGCACCTTGAGCAGCACGGTCTTCACCTCGCCGCGCGCGAAGCTGCCGAGCGGCACGCTGACGCGCCCGCCCGAGCGAGTGAAGTTGCGGTCGAACACCTGGACGAGCTCGATGCCGGGCGAGAGATCGAAGTCCACCGACGCGCCGGCGGCGACCGACTGTCCGAGCGACGACGCCTCTTCGGCGAAGACCGCGGCGAGCCCGCTGTCGTTCTCCACGAAGTAGTGCCGGCCGTTCGACGAGGTCGCGATCGCGGTCATCAGCTTCTCGTTGAAGTCGACGTCGACGCCGATGGTGGTCACGCTCACGCCCTGCGCCTGGGCGCGCTCGCCGATGCTCCGAAAGCCCGGCACGTCTCGGACGCCGTTGTTCGCGTCGCCGTCGGAGAGCACGAGCATGCGCTCGACGTCGCCGCGGTTCTTCTTGAGCTCGCCGAGACCCTCTTCGATGCCGCACGAGATGCACGTGTCTCCGCCGAGCTGGATGCCGCGGATGTCGCTGAGGATCCGCTCTCGGGTGCCCGGCGCGATCTGCGTGAGGGGGACGACCACGTCCGGGCGCGTGTCGAACGCGACGACCGCGACGCTGTCGCCGTCGTGCAGCTGCTCGACGGCGGCCACCGCGCCAGAAAGCGCGTTTTGAATTCGTGTCCCGCGCATCGAGCCCGACTTGTCGATGACGATCGCCATGCTCACGGGAGGGGGCGCGGACGACTTCGTGTCGCCCGCGCGCACCTCGACGGCGACGAACGTCTCGCCCTGCGCGTTCTTCAGGAGCTTCGCGTTCCCGAGGCGGGCGTCGAGGAGCACGCCGGTGCCGGCGGTGAACTGGCTCGGGGAGTCTTGGGTCGTTGCGCCACCGAGCGGCGCCGCGGTGGACGAGGCGGCGGCGACCGCGTCGCTCGGCTCGGCCTGGATCGCCGTGTGGAAGCCGCCGGGCGGCGTGACCCCGTAGACGGTCGCGCCGACCGACATCATCCCGACCACGGCCAAGAGACCCATGTTGCTGGCTTTCATTTCGTCATCCTCTCGGCATCGACGGCCGCGAACGGGGCCGAATCCCCCGCGACGTGAGGAGCCTGCCCGACGGGGCGTACTCCGAACTTGGCGAGCGTGTCCCACGGGGCGATGTTGCCCACGAGCACGAAGAGCGCGTCGAAGGGGACGTCTCTCGCGCGCCCCCCGGGACCGCGGATCGTGGCGAAGTGAGCCGGCGTGGCGCCGTCCCCGCGCGTCTCCGCGGTCCGCCCCGCGTGAGCGAGCGCGACGATTTCGCTGTCGAACAGGACGGTGAGGCGCCCGGCGCGGCGAAGTCGCTCGATCTCCTCGATGTTGCGGGGCTGGCCACGAGAGTAAGTAGCGCCACGGTGGACGATTGTGACCGAGGTCGGCTGATCCCCCCGGCCCGCGGCCGCGAGCGCGATGGCGGCCTCCATCGCCGAGTCGCCGAGGCCGGCGACGACGACGCGGGCGCCCGCGAACGTCCGCGCGTCGGCGAGATGGTAGTGCACGAACGCCTCGAGATCCTCGGGGACCGACGCGGCGAGCTTGCGAGGCGTGCCGCGCTTGCCGATGCAGAGCAGGACGGTGCGCGCGCGCACGAGGGAGGAGCGGCCGTCGACCGTGGTCGAGCGGACGGTGAAGGCGCCGCTCGGCTCGCGCTCCACGTCGGTCACGCGCTCGCCCTCGCGGATCTCGAGCTTCTCGCGCCGGACGATGCGCATCCAATGCAAGAGCAGCTCCTCCTTGGTCGACTCCTCCAGCCAGAGCTTGCCCGTCAGGGGCAGCTCGAGGGGCTGATCGAACACCAGCTTGCCGCGAGGGAAGCTCCGGATGCTCTCGGCGACGTTGCCCTGCTCGAGCACGACGTAGCTCGCGCCGAGCTCTTGCGCGCGCAGCGCGGCGCTGATGCCGCTCGGCCCGGCGCCGACGATGCAGAGATCGACCGCCGCGCTGCTCGCGGCGGGCCGCGCGCCGAGGCTCGCGAACGCCTCGGAGGCGGCCTGCGCGCCCTGCAGGATCGCGTTCTTGATGAGGGGCAAGCCGGTGACGTCGCCGCCGAGGTACAGGCCTGGGACGTCGAGGCTCTCGAGCGAGGCGGAGATCCGCGGTCGATCGGCGACCACCTCGCCCTCGGTGACCTTGAGCGAGCCGTTGGGGCACTTCTGCTCGCAGAGGAGCAGGCCACAGCACGCCTCGGGGCGCGCGACGACGGCGACGTACTTCTCGACCTCGAGCACGCCGTACGGGCAGACGTCGACGCACGCGTAGCAGCCGAGGCACGTCGAGGTGTCGATGATCGGCAGGCGCTTGCGCTCGGCCGCGCGGACCGCCGGTACCTGCTTCGCCGCGCGCCGCCGCCCGCGGAGCGCGGAGGCGCCGCGAGACGCCGCGTAGCCGAGGAGAGCCGCCGCCGCCCCCACGCCGAGCCAGCCGAGCGCGCTGCTCTTGCCGGCGCCGGGCCCGACCCACGGGACGCGAATGGCAGCCTCGCGCGCGGCCTCCCATGCCTCGGGGCGATCGGGGAAGTGCTGCTCGGCGCAGACGCCGCTCTTCGGCAGCGCAGGGGCGGGGGCGCCGCGTCCGCTCCGCCCGCGATCGCTCGGGCCGCGCGGGCGAGGAGCGAGCGGGCGCCCGCCCGTGTCGGTCGTCTCGGAGGGGAGCGACTCCTGGTGCTCGTCGAAGCACACCGACGGCGCGTGATCGCCCTCCTTCGCCAGGCTCGCGACGCGGCAGCGAGAGAAGGGATCGGCCTCGCTCGTCGCGTGGCAGCGAAGGCACGCCTTCTCGGCGACGATGGGAACGAGCACCGTGCGCCCCGCGTAGAACGCGAGGTCGTCGATGCGCACTT
>CAYYKK010000227.1:0-12282 GCA_964467935.1 uncultured Polyangiaceae bacterium | reverse complement strand
GCGCGGGAGTGGGTCGACTGCGCCGGCTACGCGAGCGACTCGATCGCCGCCGAGCCCCGCATCAGCACCCAATACCTTCGCGCGAGCTGCAACGAGCGCGGCGGGAAATGGGTCGACGCGCTCAACGACTACCAAGCGTGCGCGGATCAGGGCCCCAAGGCGGGCCTCCGCGACATCGGCAAGAGCTCGCAGGGCAAGGTCGACGAGCTCACGGGCAAGATGCCGAAGCTCGTGATGCGGCCGCCTCCGAAGATCGACGATCTCAAGGTCGAGGTCGACGACGTCGAGATCGCGAACGACAAGCTCGGCGGCGAGCTGTGGATGGATCCCGGTCAGCACCGCGTGAAGGCCAGCGGCAAGAGCGGCGGGGAGGCCGTGAGCCTCGAGCAGGACATCGATCTCTCGGAGGGGAAGACCGAGACCATCGATCTCAAGCTCGTGCCCGCCGAGGCGCGCGTCGACGACACGGCGATCATGCAGTGTCTTCGCAAGGCGAAGACGAAGGACGAGCTCGCGAAGTGCATCGGCGACTCGGGCGACAAGACGCCCCTCAACGTGACGATGGGCACGGAGGTCTCCGGCTACCACGACACCGATCACGTCGACGTGCTGTCGCCCGCGTTCACCCTGAGCGTCGAGAGCCCGACGCAGGGCTGGTCGGTGAACGGCTCGTTCCTCGTCGACGTCGTCACCGCGGCGTCCACCGACATCGTGGCGACCGCGTCGCCGCGCTGGATCGACCACCGCTACGTCCCAGCGCTCGGCGCCACGAAGAAGTTCGGCGAGACGACGCTCGGCCTCAACGCGAGCACGTCGGTCGAGTCGGACTACATCGCGACGGGGGTCGGCGCGTCGATTTCGGCGGACGTGATGCAGAAGCGCCTCACGCCGAGCTTCTCGTACGACTTCGGCTACGACATCTCCGGGCGCGCCGGCACGGCGTTCTCGACGTACTCGCGCAAGATCCTCCGCAACGGCTTCAACGCGGGGCTCAGCATCGTCATGGACAAGTCGACCGTGCTCTCGCTCGGCGGGACCTTCGTCCAGGAGAACGGCGACAGCTCGAAGCCCTATCGCTACATCCCGACGTTCCGCCCGCAGGACGTGCCGCTCATCCAGCCGGGCCTCACGATCCTCGCGGTGAACGAGGTCCGCTCGCCCGAGAAGATGCTCGAGCAGCTGCCGCTCAATCGGCAGCGCTACGCGCTCGCGGCGCGCATCGCTCATCGCTTCACCGACGTGACGTTCCGCGCCGAGGAGCGCCTCTACATCGACTCGTGGGGGACGAAGGCGACGACGACCGACATGACGCTCCCCATCGACGCGGGCGATCGGTTCCGCATCTGGCCGCACCTCCGCGGGCACTTCCAGACCGGCGCCGACTTCTGGAAGCTCGCGTACGCCGCGACGCCGACGCCGCAAGGCATCCAGCTGCCGGCGCTGCGCACCGGCGATCGCGAGCTCGGTCCGCTCATCGGACTCACCGGCGGCGGCGGCATGCGCCTCGCGCTCGGCGAGCAGAAGAACGTCGCGCTGACGCTCGCTGCGGACGTCGTCTACACTCGCTTCCTCGACACGCTCTTCATCCTCCAGCGCATCGGGTTCTTCAGCGCCCTCGGTGCGGAGGTGGACTTCGAATGAGGCGCACGCTCCTCCGACGAACGAGAACGATCCTCGCGGGCGCCACGGCGCTCGCGGTGGTGGCGGGCCTCGCGCTGTCCGGCGGCTGCGGGAACCCCGCGGTCGACGACAAGATCTCCGCGCTCGGCGGCGAGCAGCAGGGTGTCCCGCAGGGGCCGTTCCACCGCCCCGGGCAGCCGTGCCTGCTTTGCCACTCGAAGTACTACGGCGCCAAGCCGGAGATGGTGGTCGCGGGCACCGTGTTCGCCGACCTGAAGCAGTTCTTGAGCGTCGAGAACGTCGACGTGGTGCTCACCGACTCGGTCGGCGAGACGCGCACGGCGACCACGAACTGCATCGGCAACTTCTTCATCACGAAGGACTCGTGGGACGCGCAGTTCCCGCTCGCGGCCGAGATTCGCTACCCCGTCTACGACGCCTCGGGCAACGTCCAAAAGGACGACAAGGGGCAGATCGTCCGCAAGGTCAAGGCGATGGGCAGCTGGATCAACCGCGACGGCTCGTGCGCGTCGTGCCACACGCTCTACGGCCGCGTGCCCGCGGTCGATCAATCGCAGAACCCGATTTGGTACGACTCGACGGGTTGGATCTACTGCAACGGTCCCGACGACACGGCGATCTTCCCGCCGCTCGCGCAGACCTGTCCGGGCAAGGAGCCGCACGACGACTCCGCCACGAGCTCGAGCACGGGCGCGGCTGGAGGTGGAGGATGAGGCCCGAGCGAGGCACTTCGAACGCGCGCCTCTTCGCGGCGCTCGCGCTCACGATCGGCTCGGGGCTCGTCTTCGCCAGCTGCGTCGACGCGGCCGCCGTCATCACGGTGAAGTGTCCGCCCGAGGAGGACTTCAAGAAGGTCTCTCCCGTCCTCGAGCAGCGCTGCGGGACGCTCGATTGCCACGGCAACCCCGGTCGACCGCTGCGCATCTACGGGAGCATCGGCCTGCGCGCGCCCGACAAGAACGAGGCGAAGAACCCGAACTACTATCCGGGCGGCAGCGAGCCGACCACCGACAACGAGATCTCGCTCAACTACCGCGCCGTGTGCGCCCTCGAGCCCGAGATCATGGCGGAGGTCGTCTCGGGCACGAAGAAGGTCGAGCAGCTCACCCTCGTGCGCAAGCCGCGCCTCAGCGAGAAGCACAAGGGCGGCCGCGTGTGGGATCAGGGCAAGCCCGGGGATCGCTGCCTCACCGACTGGCTGCAGAACCAGTATCAGCCGGGCGAGTACGACGACAGCGAGTGCAAGATCGAGCTGTCGCAGAGTCAGTAGCCCGCGCGAGGCCTCATCGCGGGGCGCGCTCCAGGGGTGGCGCGCTCGGGGTTGGCGCGTTCAGGGCTGGCGATCGACGACCGACGCGAGCAGCTCCGCCTCCGCGCACAACGCGCCCTCGACGCTCGCTTCTCCGCGCAGCTTCCACACGTTCGAGCGGTGGTGGAGCACTTCGACGTAGAGATCGAGTCGGTCGCCGGGCTCGACCGTGCGGCGGAACTTCGCCTTGTCGACGCCGAGGAAGAACATGAGGCTCGTGGTCGCGTCGAACGGATCCGACGCGTACGCGAGGATGCCGCCGATCTGCGCGAGCGACTCGAGGATGAGGACGCCCGGCATGATCGGTCGCTGCGGGAAATGCCCCTGGAACCAGGGCTCGTTGTAGCTGACGCCCTTGTGCCCGCGGATCGATCGCTTCGGCACGACCTCGGTCACGCGGTCGACCATCACGAACGGAAAGCGGTGCGGGAGGATCGAGAGGATCTGGTGGATGTCGAGCCGCATCGCGGCGTCGCTCGGTCGCACGGTCACGCAAGGCCTCGTGGTGCTGTTGGAGGGAGACGGCGCGGGGCCCGGCTCACGGCGAGCCAGTGTCTCCGGAGTTGTACAGCTGGATGACGCGTTCGGTGAGATCGAGATCGGAGCGCGAGTAGGGCGCGGCGCGTTTGTCGATCACCACGTCGTAGCCGTTCTGTTTCGCGAGGTGGGCGATGATGCCGATCATGCGCTGGATGATGGGCGCGGTGAGCTCGCTCTGCTTCTTCTGCAGCTCCTTGTCGTAGTCGACGAAGACGCTCTGCAGCTGCGTCATGTCGCGCTGCCAGGCGTCCATGCGCCGCGAGATCGCCTCGCGCGAGAGGATGCGCGCCTGCCGCTCGATGTCCTGACGCATCTTCGCGAGCTGGCTCTGCTTGCCGTCGAGGTCCTGCTGGCGCTTGTCGAAGAGCTTCTTCAGCGTGGCCTGCGCTCGGATGCCGTCCTCGGTCTGCATGACCGCGCCCTGCAGGTCGATGACCGCGATCGACGAGCCGTCGGCGCGCGCGGTCGATGGCCCACCGGCGAACGAGGTGAAGAAGAGCGAAAGCGCGACGAGCAGCCATCGGAACGGCCAGGCGAGGGGCCTTGCAAGGGGCGAGGCGGAGGCCGAGGTGAAGGGCGAGGTGAAGGGCGAGGCGGAGGGCGAGGCGGAGGGCGAGGCGGAGGGCGAGGCGGAGGGCGAGGTGAAGGGCGAGGCGAAGGGTGACGTGAGGACCCTGCCGGCGCTCCTCTCTGTTCGCGCGCGCGCGCTGCTCGACCTACGCATCGCGCGAGAGCATGCGAGGCAATCCGGCCGTGCACAAGAGGAGAATCGTGCACGGCGGACAATCGCGGATCAGCGCCTCAAGGGACGCACTGGTTCGAGATGCACGCCTGGTTGTTCGGGCACGGGTGGGTGAGGTCGCAAGCGGGGCTCACCTCTTCCTGTGTCTTGCAGAAGCCCATGTCGCAGGCGACGAAGCGGCTGTCGATGAGCTTGCACTGGTTCACCGTCGAGCACGCGTAGTGGCAATAGCCGTCGGCCCCGCAGACCTGACCCGCGCCCGCGCAGGTCGTCGTGCAGACGGGCTTCGGCGTCGGGTCGGGGAAGCACGAGCCGCTCGCGGCGTCGCAGAGCTGGCCCGTGGGGCAGTCCTTGTTCGCCTTGCACGCCGTCGTGCAGAGGCCGCCCACGCAGACCATGCCCGGACAGTCTTGGGGCAGCGTGCAGGCCGGGTTGGCCGTGTCGATGACGCACGCGCCGGCGAGGCACTTGTAGCCGCTCGCGCACGCGACCTCGCTGCTGCAGGCCGCCGTGCAGAGGCCGTCCGCGCAGACCTTGCCGGTGCCGCACTCGTAGTCGTGGTTGCAGCCGGGGAGGCACAGGCCGTCGAGGCAGAAGTCGCCGTTCGCGCACTGGCTCTTGTCGGTGCAGGAGCACGTCACCACCGCCGGATCGCACGCGGGCCCGCCGCCGCCGGTGCCCGTGGCGGTGCTGCCGCTCCCGCCGGTGCCCGTCGCCGCGCTGCCCCCGCCTGCGCCGCTGCCGCCGCTGTTGCCCGCGCCGGTCGTCGACTGCGAGCTCACGTCGTGACAGCCATACGAGTCGCAGATCTGGCAGACGCCGTTCGCGTCGCACTGCAGGTTGCCCGATTCGCAGCCGTTGCAGCCTGCGGCGACGACCGGCATCGCGAGGAACAAGTAGGCGAGCGGACCGCGACGCGAGGACGTCGTGCCGGCGAGAGCACGAACCAGTTGAAGCAGCATGGGGAAGGACCTCCGGCGGAGCGCGGGTAGAGGGGGGCGCGGGCCCCCGAAGCTCCTCGCCTCGAAGCATGGGTCATACCACCGCCGTGCGCGCCTGGCTCGTCGGGGGAGCACGGGAAAAGCGCGCGCGTCGTGAACGCTGGTTCACGCGCCGACGGGCGTCGGGTTCACGGGTCAGCGGCCCTTGTAGGTGGGCTTCCGCTTCTCCATGAACGAGCTCATCGCCTCGCGGAGGTCCTCGCTCGCGAGGTGGGCGGCGTTCCACGCAGCGACGAACGAGAGGCCCGCCTCCTCGCCGTGCTTCGCGGTGACGCGCAGGACCTCCTTCGTGCCTTGCACGACGAGCGGGGGGTTGTCGGCGATCTCACGCGCGATCGCGCGCGCGGCGTCGAGGGCCGCCTCGTCGGTCGCCAGCACGTCGTTGACGAGGCCGATGCGGAGGGCGCGCTCGGCGTCGATGTCCTTGCCGGTGAACGCGAGCTCGCGCAAGTGCCCGCGCGGCACGATCCCCTCGAGTCGCTGGAGCGAGCCCATGTCCGCGACGATCGCGATCTTGGTCTCGCGCAGGCTGAAGCGCGCCGTGGCGCTCGCGACGCGCACGTCGCAGCTCGCGATCATGTCGAGGCCGCCGCCGATGCAGTAGCCGTGGATCGCCGCGACGAAGGGCTTGTTGCTCTTCGTGATCGCGTCGAAGCCGCTCCGCATCGCGTGGATCTTCTTGAAGAGCGCGACGCGCTCGGCCGCGAGGCCGCCGTCGAGGAGCGCCGGTCCGAGCTCGGACGCCATGCGCACGAGGTCGAGCCCCGTCGAGAAGTGCGGACCCTTCGCGGCGAGCACGACGGCGCGCACGGCCGAATCGGCGTCGAGCCTCGCGATCGTGCTCGGCAGCTCCGCCCAGAACTCGGGACCCATCGCGTTGCGTCGCTCTGGGTTCGAGAGCCAGAGCGTCGCGACGTGGTCGACCGTTTCGATCTCGAACGGAGCTGCCATGGCGTGTCCTCCTCAGTCGATGGGCGAGGGCAAAAAGAGACGAAAGCCTCGGGAGACGAAGCCCTCAGGAGACGGGCCTCAGGAGATGACGCCGAACTTCTTGCCGACCTTCTCGAACGCCTCGAGCGCGCGGTCGAGGTGGTGCTTCTCGTGCGTCGCCATGTAGCTCGTGCGCAGCACCTGCTGCTTCGGCGGCACGCCCGGCGTGATGAACGGGTTCACGTAGATGCTGTAGTCGTCGAGCAGGCTCTTCCACATCATCACCGTGCGCAGATCCTGGCGGATGTAGATCGGGATGACGGCCGTGTCGGTGTTGCCGAGCTCGAAGCCGAGGCGGCGGAGCTCCGTGCGCATGTACGTGAAGTTCTCGCGCAGCTTCTCCTGGCGCCAGGGCTCCTCCTGCATGACCTCGAGCGACGCCATCGCCGCGGCGACGCACGGAGGCGCCGCGCTCGCCGCGAAGAGGAAGCTGTAGGCGAAGTGCTGGATGTAATCGAGCACCTTGCGGTCGCCGACGAGCCAGCCGCCGATCGACGCGAGCGACTTCGAGAACGTGCCGCCGATGAGATCGACGTCCTTCGCGACGCCGAAGTGCGCCGCGGTGCCGCGGCCGCCGAGGCCGAGCACGCCGAGGCCGTGGGCGTCGTCGACGAAGATGCGCGCCTTGTGCTTCTTCACCACCTCGACGATGCCGGGCAGGTTCGCGATCTCGCCCTGCGCGCTGAAGACCCCGTCGGTGATGACGAACGCGCCCTCGGCGTCGTCGAGCTCGCTGAGCGCCTGATCGAGCGACGCGGGGTCGTTGTGCTTGTAGCGCACCATGCGCGCCTTGTTCGCCATGCCGAGGCGGACGCCGTCGTAGATCGACGCGTGCACGTCCTTGTCGATGACGGCGACCGAGCTCTTGTTCGAGAGGAGCGCCGAGATCGTCGCGATGTTGACCTGGTAGCCCGTGGTGAAGACGAGGCCTGCCTCCTTGCCGTGGTAGGCGGCGAGCTTCTCTTCGAGCTCGTTGTGGAGGCGCATCGAGCCGTTCACGAGCCGCGAGCCCGTCATGCTCGTGCCGTACTTGTCGATCGCTTGCTTCGCCGCCTCGCGCACCTTGGGGTGCGTCGTCAGGCCGAGGTAGTTGTTCGACCCGAGCATGATGACCTTGCGGCCCTCGAGCTGCGCCTCCGGTCCGTTGTTGAAGTCGAGCGGACGGAAGAAGGGGTAGACGCCCATCGACCGCGCGTTGTCGGCGGTCATGAACTTGAAGCACTTGTCGAAGACGTCGCGGCCGCCGACCTTCGAGAGGCTCGCGCGATCGGCCATCGACTGCGCCAGCTCGGCCTCGGACTCGTTGCGCGGACCGACGGGCTTGGCCGACGAGCGCGGGGGCTCGCTCGACGTCGCGGGGGCGTGCGCGCTCTCCGAGTGCGAGGCTCCGTTCGCGCCGTTCACCGCGCTCGCGCCGTTCGCCTTCGCGGCGTGGCCGTTCGACTTCGCAGCGTGACCGTTCGACATGACGACGTCGTCGTCGCTGCCCTCGAGGGCAGGATCGATCGACGGCAGCGCGTGACCGTCGCGCAGGACGACGAGCGCCTGCGTCGCGAGCTGCTTCGCCGCGTCGATGCGGTTTCTCGCGTCGAGCACGCCGTTCGTCACGCGCATCACGCGATCGTCGCTCAGGAAGCGCAGGACGAACGACGACGACGCTACCTTCTTGGTCTGCTCACTGAATCGATCGCGCAGGGTCATGGACGCTCACTCGCGGTGCGCCGCGCCCTCCGTCCGATCTTCATCGCGGGCGGAGGTCGAGGCGCGTTCCGCCCCTCACGGGGCTCGGTCGACGGGGGTCACGAGCCAGCGCGGCTCGAGCCGGTCCCGCCTTAGCCAACTCCGTGCCGTCCTCGAGGGCCGCCACGGAACATCCGATGCGCAAAGTGGTCGTTTGCCTCGGACGGCCGCTGTTTGTCCCCGATCGTCGGGCGCGTCAACCGCACGACGAAATTTCGACGGCGGGGGTTTTCCATCGGTTTCCGTGGCCCGTCGCCGTCGCTACTAATTGCGAAAGCCTTGGGAGTGTGCTTTGAAATGTTTGCGGGCCCATGAAGCGAGTCCTGGTCGTCGACGATGAAGAGAACCTGCGGCTGGTCGTCCGCTCGTTCCTCAAGCGCGACGGTTTCGAGGTCGAGGTCGCCGCGAGCGGCGAGGAGGCCCTCGTGCTCATCGAGAGCTTCGGCCCCGACGTCATCCTCACCGACGTGCGCATGCCGAAGATGGGCGGGCTCGATCTGCTCTCGACGCTCAAGGCGAAGGGCAGCGACATCACCGTCATCGTGATGAGCGCGTACGGCAGCGTCGATCTCGCCATCGAGGCGATCAAGGCGGGCGCGTACGACTACATCCAGAAGCCGTTCAAGAACGAGGAGCTCCTGCTCACGCTGCGCAAAGCCGAGGAGCGCGAGTCGCTCCGACGCGAGAACCGCGCGCTCCGTCAGGAGATCGAGAAGGGCGCGCAGTTCGGTGAGCTCCTGTCGAAGAGCCCCGCGATGCAGCAGGTCTTCAAGACCGTCGCGAAGATGGCCGACTTCAAGACGACGGCGCTCATCACTGGCGAGAGCGGCGTCGGCAAGGAGCTCGTCGCGCGCGCCATCCACCAGAGGTCCCACCGCAAGGGCGAGCCCTTCGTCGCGGTGAACTGCGGCGCGATCCCGGAGGCGCTCCTCGAGAGCGAGCTCTTCGGCTACCGCCGCGGCGCGTTCACGGACGCGCACTCCGATCGCGCGGGCCTCTTCGAGCAGGCGAACGGCGGCACGCTGCTCCTCGACGAGATCGGCGAGCTGCCGCTCGCGCTCCAGGTGAAGCTCCTTCGCGTCCTGCAGGAGGAGACGATCCGGAGGCTCGGCGACAACAAGGACGTGAAGGTCGACGTGCGCATCCTCGCCGCGACGCACCGCGATCTCGCGGCCGAGACCAAGGCCGGGCGCTTCCGCGAGGACCTCTTCTACCGAATCAACGTGCTGCCGATCCACATCCCGCCGCTGCGCGAGCGGCGCGAGGACATCCCCCTCTTTTTGGACCACTTCATCGCGCGCAACAACCTCCGCTTCTCGACGAACATCCGCGGCGTCGACGCCGAGGCGCGCAAGCTCCTCGTCGAGTACTCGTGGCCCGGCAACGTGCGCGAGCTCGAGAACACCATCGAGCGCGCGATGGTGCTCGCCGAGCGCGAGGTCATCGCGGCGGACGATCTGCCCGAGCGGATCCGCGAGGTGCGCGATCCGATCCAGATGCACCTCACGAGCGGCGAGCTGTCGATCAAGAAGACCTCGCGCATCATCGAGGAGATCTTGATCCGCCGCGCGCTCGCGAAGACGAAGGGCAACCGCACGCGCGCCGCCGAGGTGCTCGAGATCAGCCACCGCGCCCTGCTCTACAAGATCAAGGACTACCAGATCGACATGTGACCGCGGTGACGGAGGCCCCGGAAGTTGGCCTCGCGCGGCGGGCCGGACCAGAGTGTCCGCATGCGGCGCATCGTCGTCCTCGGGGCCCTCTCGGCGGGGCTCTTGATGTCGCTCCCGGCGCTCGCGGCCTCGGGCGGCGCCCGCGCGCGCGTCGCGCCCTCGAAGAGCATCGGCTCGCCCAACGAGGGGCACCTCATGGGCGGCGTCCGCATCGAGGGCTCGAAGGTGCTGCGCGTCGTCGGCGCGAACCGCTGGGGCCTGCCGGAGCTCGTCGGGCTCGTCGAGCGCGCTTCGAAGAAGGTCGCCGAGGATCACCCCGGCTCGATCCTCACCGTCGGCGATCTCTCCAAGAAGGGCGGTGGGGACGTCGGTGGGCACCACTCGCACGAGAGCGGCCGCGACGTGGACCTCGGATTCTACTTGGCCGACGGCAAGGGCAAGCAGGTGTTGCCGCCGCGCTTCGCCGCCATCGACGAAGAGGGTCGCGCGCGCGGGATGAACAAGGTCCGCTTCGACGAGGCGCGCAACTGGGCGCTCGTGGAGGCGCTGGTGACCGATCCGCGCGGGCGCGTCTTGCAGGTCTTCGTCGCCAACCACTTGCGGATGCGCTTGTTGGCGTTCGCGGAGAAGGCAGGCGTCTCGGCCCGCGTGCGGGATCGCGCCGCGGAGCTCATGTTGCAGCCGCACCACGCGCTCCCGCACGACAACCACTTTCACGTGCGCGTCGCGTGCCCGAAGAACGAGAAGGACTGCGTCGACTATGCGACGAAGGAGCGAAAGCCGGTGCGTCGCGTCGCGCGCGTCACGAGCAAGGGCCGAGCGATCGTGAAGCAAGCCGCTCAGCGCCCGGTCGGGGCGAAGGGCTCGAAGCCGGCGAAATAGCGATCGGACCTCGGGGCCGTCGCCGATCTCGAGAGCGGATCAGGCGGGCGGCTGCCCGGGGGGCTGCATCGGGATGTTGCCCGGCGTCACGCACGACGACAGATCGAAGAAGATGAACTCGAGCGCCTTCTCCTGCGGCGACAGATCGGCGTCGGTGCAGCCGGTCGGCGTCACCTTGTTCCCGGAGTAGTCGCCCGACGCCGCGCCGACGTGCATGTCGCTGAAGGCGACGCGCCCGCACTGCTTGTCCGCCGGCGCTCCGAGCGGCGTGTCGAAGGTGAAGTCCTGCGTCACCGTCGCGGGGCTCGTCTTGTCCGCGACGATCCACGGCTGCGACGGCGTGTTCGTCATGCTGACGTCCGCGTTGTGCCGCGCCGCCTGGATGGGGAGCTTGCCGCCCGTCAGCGCGTTCACGTTCGTCAGCCAATCGAACATGTCCTGGCCTCGTTGAAACGGCATGCCGCCCCACGTGGTCGTGACGACGTCGGCGTTCAGGGTGCCGATGTTGTTGCTGCCCGTCTTCCACGTGGCGAGGTTCGCGTTGGCGAAGGGGCCCGTGTCGAACCAGGCATAGTGGAAGTGCGACGCGAAGACGCGACCGCCCGCGGCCGCGTAGTCGTAGAGGACCTGCTGGTTCATCGCGTCGGTCTCGTGGCCCTCGCAGGAGAGCACCACGATGTCGAACTGCATGATGTCGGTCGCCTTGTCCCAGAGCCCCGCCTCGGGGGCCGGCGCCGCCGGCGACGTGTCTTTGCCGCCGGTCCCACGGAAGATGTGGATGTGGCCCGGGCCACCCGCGCCGCCGCTGTATTCGGATTTGTCGACGCCGATGCGAGAGAGCAGGCACTCGAGGCTGTCGGCGCCGCCCGTCGAAATGGCGATGTTGGGCATGTCGCCCTCGTTGCCATTCTTCGGCAAGAGGAGCGTGTGATCGGGCGTCGGCGTGTCGGCGCACATTCCCACGTTGGGAAGGGTGAATTGGCGGCGCCACTTCCCGACTTGAATGACGAGCGGGATGTTCGCGCCGTCCGGAGCGTCCTTGATGGTGAAATGCCCGGCTGCGTCGGTGACGGCGGCGGCGATCGGATTGCCCGTGTAGAGGTCGCCGCACGAATAACACGATGCTCCGCCGGTGAGCGGCGCGACCGGGGCATTGGGCACGTAGGCGACCACGCCGTAGAGCGGATTCTTGCCCGCGGGGTCGTAGATCGTGCCGCTGATCGTCGTCGAGCCGCCGCCTGCGCACGCGTGGATTTGGCATTGGAGGCCCGTGCACGACGCGCCGCTGCCATTGCTGCCGTCGCTCATGAACGCCGCCGTCGATCCGGTGGGGCTCCCGGCGCCCGCGCCCGCGCTCGCGCCGCCGTTGCCGCCCGCTCCGCCGCTCCCGCCGCCGGAGCAGCCCGTCGACGCCGCCATCGAGAGTCCCACGATCCACGCCGCGGCGAGCCCCACTGCGCGAGAAAAGTCGTTCATCGGCGAGCCTCCATTCCAATCGAGCGTACGCGTGCCGCGACGGTCGCACCACAGCGCCGCGGGGCCTCGAGCCGTCGACAGGACCCGCTTCCGAGGAGGCGAGCCATGCGCCCGCGCCCACGATTTCGTGGGTGAATCGAGGCTCGCGAGACGGCTCGACCGAGGATCGAATCCGCGATGAAACCTTCTTCAGCTGCGCCGTCGACGCGCGGCGCGCCGGCGTCGTCGAGCGCGAGCGCGAACGAGGGGTGGCGTCCGCGCGCGGCCGCGCCCGAAAAACGGCGTCGA
>CAYYKK010000226.1:0-12297 GCA_964467935.1 uncultured Polyangiaceae bacterium | reverse complement strand
GGCGCCTCCGGCCCGTGCCTCGTCTCCCGGCGCGCCGCCGCCCGCGCGCACGTCGTCTCCCGGCGCGCCGCCGCCTGCACGCGCGTCGTCCCCCGGCGCACCCCCGCCCGCGAAGGCGCCCGTGGGCCAGCCGATCCGCGGCTTCGGCGCGCGCGCGCCGCTGACCGGCCAGGCCAAGGCGCCCGCGCATCGAACGGTGTTCGGGCTCGGGAAGCTCGAGTCCTTGCCTCGGGCAGAGCCCGAGCCGAAGCCCGCGCCGACGCCGGAGCCGGCCGCCGCCGAGCCGGCCCCCGCGCCGCTCGCCCGCGAGGAGCCGGTCCACGAGCCCTCGCCGCCGCACGAGCTGGCCACGCACGAGCCGGCACCTGCGACGGCCCACGACGCCGCCCAGAGCGCGTCCTTCGAAGCGCCTCCGACGGAGATCGACGCGCCCCCGGCCGGACTCGGTCCCGAGGCCGACGCGCCGCCCGCGGGCGAGCTCCATCTCCCGCCGCCTCCGCCCCTCGAGGAACCGAAGCAGCTCATCGAGGTCCTCGCGCAACCGGCCCCGCCGGCCACTTCGATCGAGGAGCCGGCGCCCGCTGCCTACGAGCCGCCTCCGCCGATCGCGGCGAAGACGGAGGTCTTGCCCGCGCCCGTCGAGCCCCCGGCCGCCGCGCCTCCCTCCGCGGGTGCGCTGCCGGCGTTCTCGGCGGGCTCCACCGAAGAAGCGCCCAGCAAGTTCGCGGCGCCCGCGCCAACCCCGAAGAAGAAGGGTGGCGGCGGTTTCGCGATGTTCGTCTTCGTCGTCATCGTGATCGTCGTCGGCTTCTTCGCGTACTTCTACATGCGCAAGCAGAGCCAGATGCAGGAGCAACCGAAGCCGACGCCCGCCGCGACCACGGCGCCGACGGCGAAGCCCACGGGCGCGGCGAAGGCCACGGCGAGCCCCGAAGACAAGCCCGCGCAGGCGGCGAGCGCCGCGACGCCGGGCGATTCCGCGGCAGCGAGCGGATCGGCCGCGCCCTCCGCGTCGGAGTCGGCAGCCGCTGGCTCGGGCGACGCTCCTCCGGGGGATCCGAAGGCGTTGCCGCCGACGAAGGGCTACCTCTACGTCGAGAGCCCGAAGAGCGACGCGGTCGTCTTCGCGATGACGAACAACCTCGGCGCGGTCAACAAGTGGCTCGAGGCCCCCTGCAAGGGACAGTTCCTCCGCCCCGGCAAGCCGAACCCGACCGGACCCGAGTGGGTCGCCGCCGGCAAGACCGTGGACATCCCGTGCCAGGGCGCGATCAAGGTGACGATTCCCTGATGACACTCGATCTCTCGGTCGACCCGGCCTAAGAACGGGTCCGATGAGTGAAGCCGAGAGTCCGTTCCCGAGCGAGAGCCCGCTCGGCGGGGCGTTGCCGTCCGTCACGGCGACCGACCCGGACGAGGTGCGCGCCATGGTCGCGAGCGCACGCGCGGCCCAGCGAGCGTGGGAGGCCCTCGACGTGGCCGACCGCGCCCGACGCGTCGCGCGGCTGAAGGCGCGCGTCCTGTCACGCGCCGAGGAGATCGCCGACCTCGTCCGCCGCGAGTGCGGCAAACCCTTCGAAGAGGCTCTGCTCGCGGAGGTCCTGCCGACGGCGGATCTCGTCGACTTCTGGTCCGCGAGCATCGCCGAGCTCATGGCGCCGACGCCCGTGGAGCTCGATGGTCTCAGCTTCCCAGGCAAGGTCGGCAAGACGCTCCGCGCTCCTCGCGGCGTGGTCGGCCTCATCACCCCTTGGAACTATCCCTTCGCGATCCCGCTCCGCACCATCGTGCCCGCGCTCATGGCCGGCAACGCGGTCATCCTGAAGCCGAGCGAGATCACGCCTCGGGTGGGCGCGCTCGTGGCGTCCGTCCTCGACGGCGTCGTGCCGAAGGATCTCTTTCAGATCGCGCAAGGCGGCGCGGCGGTCGGAGAAGCGCTCGTCGCCGCTGGCGCGGACCTCTTGGTGTTCACCGGCAGCGTCGCGACCGGAAAGCGCATCGCGGCGCTCGCCGCCGAGACGCTCACGCCGACGTCGCTCGAGCTGGGAGGCAAGGACGCGGCGATCGTCCTCGCCGACGCGTCCCTCGAGCGCGCCGCGCGCGGCGTCGTGTGGGCCGCCTTCACGAACGCCGGCCAGAACTGCGCGGCCGTCGAGCGCGTCTACGTCGAGAAGTCGATCGCGAAGGCCTTCACCGAGCGCGTGGTCGCGCTCACGAAGGAGCTCGATCCGAAGCGGGACACGGGCATGGTCACGACCCAGCGCCAAGCCGAGCGCGTGAAGGAGCACGTCGATGCCGCCGTCGCCGCGGGCGCCGAAATCCTCGTGGGCGGACCGCCGAGCGATGGTGACCTGCGCGTCTTCCCGCCGACCGTCGTGCGTGTCGAGGACGAGGCGACGCCGCTCTTGCAAGACGAGACCTTCGGTCCCGTGCTGCCCATCGTCACCGTCGAGAGCGCCGCCGACGCCGTCGAGCGCACGAACCGCTCGCGCTTCGCGCTCACGACGAGCCTCTGGACGCGCGATCTCGAGCGCGCGCGTTCCCTCGCGTCGGCGCTGAGGAGCGGGGTCGTCACGATCAACAACCACGGCTTCACCGCCGCGATCCCCGAGGCCCCGTGGACGGGCGCGGGCGACTCGGGCTACGGCGTGACGAGCAGCCCGCACGCGCTCGCCGAGCTCACGCGGCCGCGCTTCGTGCTCGAGGACTCGCGCCGTGCGAAGCAAGAGCTCTGGTGGTACCCGTACGGCGGCTCGCTGCGCGCCGTCGGGCTGGCGATGGCGCGCGTCCGTGGCGGCGCCGGGATCTTCGGCCGGATCGCGGCGCTCCTCTTGCTCCTCGTCGTCCTCCCGAAGCGCCTGCTCGGCAAGTGATCCCCATGACCCGACCGCTCGTTCTGCTCTCCAACGACGACGGCGTGTCCGCCGCGGGGCTGCGCGCCGTGCGCGACGCGCTCGCTCCGCACGCGGACGTGGTCGTCTGCGCGCCCGACTCGAACCAGAGCGCGACGAGCCACTCGCTCAGCCTCTCGCGCGTGCTGCGGTTGCGCGAGATCGAGCCGGGCGTCTTCTCCGTCGACGGCACCCCCGCGGACTCGGTGTACGTCGCGCTCCACGCAGGGACCCGCGTCCTGCCGCGCCGCCCCGACCTGTGCGTCTCGGGCCTCAACCACGGCCTGAACCTCGGAGTGGACGCGTTCTACTCGGGCACCGTCGCGGCCGCGCGCGAGGCCGCGCTCCGCGGCATCCCGTCGATCGCGCTCTCGGCGGATCGTGGGGCGAAGCGCGATCGGGCCGCCGCCGTGGGCGCGCGGCTCGCGCTCGGCCTGCTCGACCTGGCCCCGACCGGTGACCCCGCGCCGCTCCTCAACGTGAACTTCCCGCCCGGCGACGACTGGGAGGTGTGCGCGACGAGCGCGGGCAAGCGCGTCTACGACGCGGAGGTCGTCTTTCGACGCGATCCGCGCGGCGGCGAGTACCTGTGGATCGGAGGCTCCGAGGCGGTCCATCACGACGCCCCGGGCTCGGACACCGAGGCCTACGACCAAGGCAAAGCGAGCATCACGCCGCTCGCGCTCGACCTCTTCGCGCCGCGCGCGCTCGACCTCGCACGCACGCTCGCTCAGCGCCCCCGCTGACGCGCGGCGTTCCTCGCTTCCTCGCCGCGTGCCGAGATGCGAGAGTAGCGCGCGATGGGCACGAGCCTCCTCTTCACGACGAGCGCGTACGCGTATTTCGAGCCCGGGCTCCTCGCGGCGGGCCCTTTCGAGCGCGGCGCCATCGAGCGCAAGGCCTTCCCGGACGGCGAACGATACCTGCGCCTCGACGCCGACAGCTGGGGGCGAGACGTCGTGCTGCTCGGCGGCACACCGAGCGATCTCGACTGGCTCGAGGTCTACGATCTCGGCTGCGCCATCTCGCGGGCCGGTGCGCGCTCGCTGTCGATCGTGATGCCGTACTTCGGCTACGCGACGATGGAGCGCGCGGTGAAGCGGGGCGAGGTCGTCACCGCCAAGACGCGCGCGCGGCTCATCTCGGCCATTCCGCCGTGCGAAGCCGGCACGCGCATCTTCCTCTTCGACCTGCACACCGACGGGATCGAGTTCTACTTCGGCGACGGCCACACGACCCACCACATCTACGGCGCGCCCGTGATCACGCGGGCCATCCAGGCACACATGGGCGAGCGTCCCTACGTCCTCGGCGCGACCGACGCGGGGCGCGCCAAGTGGGTCGAGAGCCTCGCGCGCTCCCTCGGCGTCGATCCGGCGTTCGTCTACAAGCGGCGCGACGCGACGACGGGCAAGATCGAGCTCACCGGCGTGAACGCCGACGTGCGCGGCAAAGAGGTCGTCATCTACGACGACATGATCCGCACGGGCTCGTCCCTCGTGCAGGCCGGTCAAGCGTACCTCGCCGCGGGCGCGGTGAAGGTCCACGCGATCGCCTCTCACTTGGTGCTCCCGACCGGATCGCTCGAACGGATCCGCGCGAGCGGCGTGTTCGACGCGGTCCTCGGCACCGATTCGCACCCCCAGAGCCAGCTGCTCGCCGGCACGCCGGGCGCGCTCTCGCCCCTCGCGGAGCTCTTCGCGCGCGCGCTCGAGATTTCGCACCGCCGCTGATCGTCGGAACGTTGATTCCGCCGGCGCAAATCGGCGATGGTCGACGCGCCATGACCACGCACGTCTACCTGTCGCCCGGGATGTTCGGGTTCGGACACCTCGCGAGCATCAGCTACTTCGACCACGTCGAGCGGGCGATCTCGGAGCGCTTCGCCGCGCGGGGGAGGGCCGTCTCGGTGCACGTCGTCGACGTTCATCCCACCGCGTCGATCCGCCGGCGTTCGATGCGCCTCGCGCGGACCGTCGCCGAGACGTGCGGCTCGGAGGAAGATCCCATCCACCTCGTGGGGCACTCGACCGGGGGCCTCGACGCGCGCCTCTGCGCGTCGCCGACGGTGCACCTGCCGGGCACGGCACCGCGCGACTTGGCGTGGCTGGCGCGGCTGCGCTCCGTCACGACGATGAACACGCCGCACTACGGGACGCCGCTCGCGGCCTTCTTCGCGACGGTGAGCGGCCAGCGCGTGCTCTACGCGGTCTCGGCGCTCACCGTGACGGCGCTGAAGCTCGGCTCCCCCCCCATCGCCGCCGCGAGCGCGCTCCTCGCCGCGTTCGGTCGCGTGTCGGGCGCGATCGAGCTCGAGGTGATCGAGCGGACCACCGAGAGCATCATCCGCGTCCTCGACGACGCGGCGAGCCGCGATCTGCGCGAGTTTCTCCGCCTCGTCCGCGACGACCAGGGCGCCGTGGTGCAGCTCATGCCCGAGGCGATGGATCTGTTCCAGGCCGCGGTCGAGGATCGACCAGGGCTGCGCTACCAATCGGTCGCGAGCTTCGCGCCCGGCAACGGCGGCGCCGACTGGGTCAAGTCGATGCTGTCGCCGTACAGCATCGTGTCCGCCGGGATCTTCACGATGCTCCAGAGCATCACCGCGCGACAGGACCCGCGGTATCCCTGCCACGCGGGCGACAGCGAGGTCCGCAACAAGGTGCTCGGCATGCTCGGCGAGCTGCCGCAAGAGTCCGCGAGCGACGGCGTGGTGCCGGTCTATTCGCAGGTCTGGGGCGACCTCGTGTGGATCGGCCGCGCCGATCATCTCGACATCGTCGGCCATTTCCCCGACGAGGCGCAGAAGCGCGGGGACGCGCGAAAGAAGGCGGCCCACACCGACTGGCTGCGCAGCGGCGCGAAGTTCGATCGCGTCCGGTTCGACAGCGTCATGGACCGCATCGTCGCGGGGATGCTCCTCGGCGAGGAGACCTACGAGCCGTCATGAAGCGCGCGGCCGCCCTCGTGGCGCTGCGAGCGGAGATCGAGGCCTGTCACGCCTGCTCGCGGCTCGTCGCGCACCGCGAGCAGATCGGCGTCGAGAAGCGGCGCGCGTACCGCGCCGAGACCTACTGGTCGAAGCCCGTCCCCGGCTTCGGCGACGTCGACGCCCCGATCGTCCTCGTAGGCCTGGCCCCTGGGGCGCACGGCGCGAACAGGACCGGCAGGATGTTCACGGGCGATCGCTCCGGGGATTTTCTCTACCCCGCGCTCCACCGCGCGGGGCTCGCGAGCCAACCGGCGAGCCGATCGCGCGACGACGGCCTCGCGCTCTCCGGCGCCTTCATCACCGCGCCGGTTCGGTGCGTGCCCCCGGACAACCTCCCGAGCCGCGACGAAATCGCCACGTGCGCCCGCTGGTTCGAGGCCGAGATCGCGCTCCTCTCACGCGCCCGCGTCTTCCTCGCGCTCGGCGCGATCGCGTGGAGCGCGGTCCACCGAGCGCTCGACGTACCGCGTCCGCCCCCCTTCTCGCACGGCGCCGAGTCCGAGGTCGCGCGCCGCGGGAAGCAGATCGCAGTGCTGGCGAGCTACCACGTCAGCCAGCAGAACACCCAGACCGGGCGGCTCACGGAGGCGATGTTCGACGCCGTCCTCACTCGCGCGCACGCCCTGGCGCGCACCGAGGTGAGGTGACGGTCACCGAGCACGAATCCGGCCCCTCGAGCGGTGCGACGTGAGCCGACCTGAAAGCTTCGGGATTCTAGTCCGTTGAGTCGTCGTGCTCGGGGCGACCGCCGGGACGCTCGACCTCCGGCAAGCCCCTCTGGTAGAACACGCCGCCACGACGACACGTCGAAACTGACCGAGGCCGTGGCATCAAGGCAATTCCGGTCGACTCTCCCAAGCCTGCGGCCTTTTTGAAGGAGCCTCTCATGCGATTGACCGCCTTCGTTCCCTTCGGCCTCTTGTGCGTCGGCGCTCTCGCCTGCGGCAGCAAGACGCCTGATCCCAACGATCCCTCGCAGATGCAGCCCACGGGCGGCTACAACGGCCAATACCCGCCGGGGCAGTACGCGCCGGGCACGAACCCCGGCACCCCGGGCCAGTACAACCCTGGCACGAACCCCGGCACGACGATGCCCGGCACCAACACCGGCACCACGACGATGCCCGGCACCAACACCGGCACGAGCTCGGGTGGGTCCGCGACGCCGATCGCGCCGGCCGCCGCCGCCGCGGCGACGCCGGTCCTCCAGGCCATGGCCGCGAACGAGGTGAAGGGCATGCAGCCGGATGGCGGCGCCTTCGCGGGGCAGTTCCAGCAGGGGCAGTCGCTCGAGCAGCCCTTCAACATCCAGCCCGGCAAGTGCTACTCGGTCGTGGGTGTGGGCATCGGCATCACGCAGCTCAGCATCCAGATCCAGGCGCAAGCGACGATCCCGGGCATGCCGCCCGTCACGCTCGCGCAGAGCAACGGCAGCGGCCCCAACGCCACGCTCGGTGGCGGCGGCAACTGCTTCAAGAACCCGCTCCCCATCGGCGGCCCCGCCAAGGTCGTCATGACGGCGACCGGCGGCTCCGGCATCGCCCTGGGCCAGATCTTCTCGAAGTAGTTCGCGAAGCGCCAGGCGCACCAGCCCGCGAGAGGCGAGGGGACCCGGTCCTCTCGCCTCTCTTCGTTCGCGGGACGAGCTCATTCCCGCCGCTCGGCACAAAAGCTCCGCTCCCCAGAGCATCGCCGTCGACGCGAGCGACGTCGATTGGGCGACCGCGGACGGCGTGATTCGGGCGCGTCGCCCAGTCCACCACGAAAGCGGCCGCCCCTCGGTGGAAGGGCGGCCGGCGGTTCGTCACATCGGCAGGGAAGGGGTCAGCCCTTCTTCTTCCCCGTGAGGACCATCAAGTGGTAGCGGCCGAACTCGCTCTGCCCACAGGTGTAGAGCACCTCGAAGAGGAGACGGTAAGGCGTCGTCTCGTCGGCGACGATGATCGCCTCCGAGGTCGACGCGTCCTTGCCCGTCGCCTGCTTGATGAGCTTGTCGCGGTCTCGGTACTCGGCGAGCACCTTCGCGAGCGGCACGATGTAGAGATCCTGCGGGCCGCTCTGCTTGTAGCGCGCATCGAGACCCGACTGCGCGAGCTGGTCGCGGTTCGAGTACTCGGCCACCGGCTCGGCGTTGTCGCCGACCACGATCTGCGTCTTCGAGATGCGGATGACGACGCCCTCCTCGCTGGGTGCGAGGGTGAACGTCGACTTCGGCAGCGTGAGGTCGTCGCTCTGCGGGATCGACGCGGTCGAGCTCGCGAGGCTCTTCAACACGAACACCAGGATGATCGTCATCAGATCGAGCATCGCGGTGATGTTGAGGAAGTCGATCTCGGGCTCGCGGAAGTTGCGGCGCTTCGCCTTTCGGAGCGCCGCCTTGAACCGCACGATGCTCGCCTTGGGCGCGACGGGGCGCGCGGAGGCGGGCTTTCCCTGCGACGGAGGCTGGCTGGGACCGCTCGTGCTCATCGCGCGACTCCGAAGTGGATCTCGGGGAAGAGCTCGCCCTTTTCGTCGCTACGCAGCGCATCGACGGTGTCGACGATGTACTGGTACTCGATGCCGGGGCTCGCGGTGATCGTGACCTGCGTCTCGTCCTGCCACTCGGTCGGACCTTCACTCTTCAGGTGTCGCGCGCAGCTCGTGACGCCCTGCCAGTCGTAGACCTGCTTGCCGCCGTCCGCGACCATCGGCACCGTGATGCCGCCGCCCGCGTCGCGACACCCCGTCGCGATGCTCCCGCCCGACGTCTTGAAGCCGATGCCCTGGCCGGTGACGAGCACCACGAGGTTCATCGCCTTCGACTCCACGGCCTTCACCTTGCCGCTGTTCTGCGACGGCGGCGTGGTGTCGATGTTGGAGAGGAAGATGACGCTGATCGTCGAGAGCACGAACACGAGGATGTTCGTGATGATGTCGAGGTAGGGGACGATGTTGAGCTCGCCCGCCTCTTCGCCAGGCGAAGGCTCCTGGGGCTGGGAGAGCCGCCGGATCTTCGATCGCTGGCTCGGGCTGAGCGGCGTGTCGTTGGGGCTACTCATCAGGCTCCTTCACCATCTTGATCCGTGAGGTCGGGTGCGTCACGGCGGTACGCATCGCGAGCGCGTCGACGGCGGCGGCCGTCAGTACGAGCCCTTGGTGCTGATCGTGAGGAGGTTGAAGACGCGCTCGGTGATCGCCTCGAGCTCGTGCTGGATCGCCTTCGAGCGCGTGTGCAGGATGACGTGCGCGATCATGCAGATGACGGCGATGATGAGACCGAACGCCGTGTTGTACATGGCTTCGGCGATACCGTTCGAGAGCATCGCCTGCTTCTGCGCCTGCGAGAGGCCCGGCGCCGCGATCGCGGCGAACGTTCGGATGAGACCGAAGACCGTTCCGACGAGGCCGACGAGCGTCGCGATGTTCGCGAGCGACCAGAGCGCAGCGATGCGCTTCTCGACCTGCGGCTTGATCTCCGAGAGCTTCTCGCTCAGCGCGGCGTCGATCTCGTCGGCGCCCTTGTTCGCGTGGGTGAGGCCGCTCTTGACGAGCTGCAGCACCGGGTAGTCGCTCGCTTCGCAGAGCTTGATCGCGCGGTCGATGTTGCCCGCCACGACGAGCTTCTTCACCTGGCCGAAGAACTCGCGCGCGTTGACGCTGTAGCGGCGAATCTGGAAGGCGGCGCGCTCGACGATGATGGTGACGACGACCGCGGACACGAAGAGGTTCACAATGAGGAAGGTCGGGTTGTGCTTGATGGCATCCATCAACCCCGCACCCTCACCGCCCTCGGCCGCCAACATCACGAGATGACGCATCCCTATGACCCTTTCTTTCGCCTACGCGAGCCCGTTTCGCGGGGACGCGCGTTTCCGGTGCAGCATCGCGGTGGGTGCCACCGCAGGAAGATGTTCGCGCTTTGCTCTCGGTTTGCGGCTTCCGTCCTGGGACTGCGATGGCCCGACTGCGACCACACCCGAAGCGCGGGACGACCATCTGAACCGACCGGCCGCCAGCGATCCAAGTAAACGGTGAGCTAGCGGCCGGACTATACCGGCCGCCAGAATTGAAGTGCAAGCTCGCCGTGCTACTGGATGTTGCGTCCGCGTTCCGGAAGAACACACCACGACGCGGCGCACGTTGTAGGTCGTCGCGCACACGGCGGAGGGGCTCCGACGTCGTCGTGCGTTTTCGTACCAAATCTTTGTTGACGCTTCCGGGTCAGACCCGCGAAGATACGCGCCTCTTCATTCTGAAGCTCGTCGATGCGCTCGAACCGAGCCCCCGCGACGACGCTCGGATGCCGCGAGCACGACAAACACACTTGCGAAAGCTTAAGAGGGTCGGTTAGCGTCTCGGCGCCTTAACGCGTGTCACTCCTTCGCGGAGATTCACGCAGACCTTCTCGGAGACCTGGGCTGCCGTCGAACGACAGCCCTCGAGGATGTGACGGGATCAGCCCCGACGGTGCGCGCCGACCGAGGTCGGCACGAACACGAAGTGGCTTCCCGATACGAGAGAGCCAAGCATCACCCCCCGTCGGAACACACACCGAACGGGGCGCGAGCCGAGCAGACGTTCGGGCCAGCGGAACCGGAGGAAAAACATGTGGGAGTTCTTTAAAGAGGGCGGCTGGGGCATGGTCCCCATTGCGATCTGCTCGGTGTTCATCCTGGGCATCATCATCGAGCGCGCGATCTACCTGTACGGGTCGTCGATCAACCGCGACGTGTTCCTCGCCACGATGCAGAAGTGCATCTTGGCCGGCGACATCCCGAAGGCCGTCAAGATGTGCTCCGCTGCGAACGTCCCGCTGGCGCGCATCGTCCAGGCCGGTCTCGTCAAGGTGAACCGCCCCGACGAGGAGGTCCAGGCGGCGATGGACGAGGCGGCTCTCCGCGAGATCCCGCGCATCGCGGCTCGCACCCCGTACCTCGCGCTCCTCGCGAACATCGCGATGCTCGCGGCGCTCTTCGGGACGGTCATGGGTCTCATCAAGTCCTTCCACTCGGTCGGTGGTGAGTCCGTCGATCCGAGCCAGAAGGCCCGCATCCTCGCGAACGGCATCTCGGAGGCCATGCACTGCACGGCGTTCGGTCTCGCCGTGGCCGTCTTCGGCCTCGTCGGGTTCGCGATCCTGAACGGCCAGACGCAGGGCATCGAGGACGACATCAACGAGGCGTCGGTCCGCGTGCTCAACCTCGTCGTGGCCAACCGCCAGAAGGTGAACGTCAACGCCGCTCAGCCGGCCTGATGCCTTCTCTCGGTCGCGCGTCGCTCTCCACGAGGGGGCTCCCCAGCGGGAAGGCGACGCGCGACTCCGGTTCCCATGCCAGCGACGCTGCGAGCGTCTTCGAGATGCGCGGGAACTTCCGACGGACAGAGGGTGTCGCTCCTCCGTCGTCGGTGAGCCGGATCTTCCGGCCGACCCCTCCGTGAGCAGTTCCGGAGGCTTCGATCTGCAGGCGACCTGATTCCGACTCGAGCGTGCGCGCATCGCCCTTCATCGGCTGTGCGTCGGACGCGGAACCCCAGAGGGAGTTGCCATGGGTGGCGTAGACGTAGGCGGAGGAGACGGCAAAGGGAAGCGTCCGACGAACTCGGAGATCAACATGATCCCGTTCATCGACCTCCTGATGGTCACGGTCGCGTTCCTCCTTATCACGGCGGTGTGGGTCACCAACTCGCGGATCAACGCGAACGCGCAGGTCCCGGGCCCCCCCGATCCGACGACCGAGGTGACGCCGCAGACCCCCGAGAAGGTGTTGAACCTGATGATCGGGTCCGACGAGTTCACCCTCGTCTGGAAGCAAGGCAACACGGTGGTCAGCGAGGTGAAGGTGCCGAAGCCCGAGAACCCGGGCGAGCCCATCCGCTACCCCGACCTCGCCGCGAAGATTCAGACCGAGTGGGCCGCTCAGGGCGGACACAAGGACGCCGCCGACCCGAAGGTCGATCAGGCGATCCTGCACTCGGACAACCGCGTGCCCTTCAAGGAGCTCATCGCGGTGCTCGATGCCCTCTACGCGACGAAGCGCGAGCGCGTCGACGCGAAGGGCAAGACGGTCAAGGTCCCGGCCTTCAACATGACCTTCTCCGTCCGCTGACGGACCGCGGAGCTTCGAAGGAATCCCATGAGCCAGAATCCTACTCGCAAGAGCGGCGGCCACGATCCCCACGCCCACGTCATCCACCAGCCGGGACGACGGCTCATGCACGCCGTGCCTCTGAACTTCGTGTTCAAGAAGGTCGTCGGCGCGGGCGGGCGCAACGTCAACGCGAACCTCAACCTCACGAGCTACATCGACTTCCTCCTCGTGACGGTCATCTTCCTCCTGATGACGTTCAGCGCATCGGGCGAGATCACGGTCGACAAGAACGTGAAGCTCCCGAAGGCGGAGAACGCCGAGGACGTGATGGAGGCGCCGATGG
>CAYYKK010000225.1:1444-12299 GCA_964467935.1 uncultured Polyangiaceae bacterium | reverse complement strand
GAGGGCGCGCCCCGCTCGGGGTCGCGAGGGCTCGACGCGGCGCACCCGACGGTCGCGACCGCCAGCGCCCACGCGGCGCCGAGGGCGACGCGCTCGCGGCCGCGCGCTCGTCGCACGACTAGACGACGACCTCGAAGTCTTCGATGACCGGGTTCGAGAGCAGCTCGTCCGCCATCTTCTCGAGCCGCGCCTTGATCGCCGCGCGGTCGGCCGTGGCGTCGTCGAGCTCGATCTCGACGAGCTTGCCGATGCGCACGCCCTTCACGCCCTCGAACCCGAGCGTGCCGAGCGCGCGACGGACCGCGTCCCCCTGCGGATCGAGCACCTCAGCCTTGAGACGGACGAAGACGGTGGCTTTCACGAATGGGTCCCCTTTCGGCTCGCGACGAACGAAGCGAGGTTCTCACGCACGCGCTGGATGGGATCGCGCTCGTCGGGGACGAACGTCTCGCCCACGAGCGTCTCGAACGCCTCGATGTAGCGGCGCGCCGCCTCGACGCGGATCTCGTCCGGGATCGGCGGGATCGGCCCGTCGCCGACGAACCCCGCGTCGGCGAGGTAGCGACGCACATACTCTTTGTCGAAGCTCTCGGGCTCTTGTCCGCGCGCGAGCCTCGCCTCGTAGCTCGCCGCGAACCAGTAGCGCGACGAGTCCGGCGTGTGGATCTCGTCGATGACGACGAGGTCGCCCGCGTCGTCGACGCCGATCTCGTACTTCGTGTCGACGAGGATGAGGCCGCGCTCCTTCGCGCGCTCGACGCCGAAGCGAAAGAGCTTCATCGCGATCTCGGCGGCCGCGTCGAACTGCGCCTCGGAGATGCGCCCCTCCGCGAGGATCTCGGCGCGCGAGGCGGACACGTCGTGGCCCCCCTTCTCCGCCTTCGTGCTGGGCGTCACGATCGCCTCGGGGAGCGGCTCGTTCTTGCGCAGACCGTCGGGCAGCCGGTGACCGCAGAAGATGCGCTCTCCGCGGGCGTAGTGGGTCCACACGCTCGTCGAGGTCACGCCCGTGAGGTACGCGCGGACGACCATCTCCACCGGCAGCGGCCGCACGTCGCGCGCCACGAGCACGTTCGGATCCGGCACCGACACGACGTGGTTCTTCGCGATGTGCTTCGTCGCCTCGAACCAGTGCGCGGCGAGGCGGTTCAAGACCTGCCCCTTGAACGGCAACGTCGTCAGCACGCGATCGAACGCGCTGATGCGATCGGTCGTGACGAGGACGCGCGTCCCGTCGCCCGGCATGAAGTTGTCGCGGACCTTGCCCTCGTAGAACGCCCAGGAGTCCGGAATGCCGAGCTTGTCGGCGCGCACGCCCTCGAGCGTGCGCGGCAAGGCTCGGAGCAGGGTCTCGGTCGCGACCATGCGTCCCTCGTAGCTCAACTGCCACGGGCTCGCGAGCCCCTAAACCTTCCGTTGCGCGAGTCGCGAGACACCTCGCCCTCGCGGTGCTAACACCGCGCCCATGAGCACCCGGAAAAAGATCGCAATCATCGGCGCTGGCAACATCGGTGGAGAGCTCGCGAACCTCTGCGCTTCGAAGGAGCTCGGAGACGTCGTCCTCTTCGACATCCCCGCGAAGAGCGAGTACGCGAAGGGCAAGGCCCTCGACCTCGAGCAGAACGGCGCGGTCCTCGGCTACGACGTCGCGATCCGCGGCACGAGCGAGTGGAAGGACTGCGCGGGCGCGGACGTCATCATCGTGACCGCGGGCGTCCCCCGCAAGCCGGGCCAGAGCCGCGACGATCTCGTCGCGACGAACCTGCCCATCATCCGCAGCGTCGCGGACGGCGCCAAGGAGCACTGCCCCAACGCGTTCGTCATCGTCATCTCGAACCCGCTCGACGCGATGGTCTACGAGTTCCAGCGCCGCACCGGCTTCCCGAAGGAGAAGGTCGTCGGCATGGCCGGCGTGCTCGACAGCGCGCGCTTCTCGCTCTTCCTCGCCCGCGAGACGGGCTTCCACATCCGCGACATCCGCGCGATGGTCCTCGGCGGCCACGGCGACGACATGGTGCCGATCCTCTCGGCGACCACGGTCTCCGGCGTGCCCGTCACCGAGTTCGTGGCGAAGGACAAGCTCGACGCGATCGTCGCGCGCACCCGCACCGGCGGCGGCGAGATCGTGAAGCTCATGGGCACGAGCGCCTACTACGCGCCCGCGTCGAGCGCCGTCTCGATGGCCGAGGCCTACCTGCGTGACGAGAAGCGCCTCGTGCCGGCGGCCGCGTTCCTCACCGGTCAGTACGGCTACAAGGACATGTACATGGGCGTGCCCGTGGTCATCGGCGGCAAGGGCGTCGAGAAGATCATCGAGCTCAAGCTCTCCGCCGAGGAGAAGGCCATGCTCGAGAAGAGCGCCGCGAGCGTGCAGGGCATCGTCGACGTGGTGAAGAAGAGCACCTGAGGGCGCTCGGCGCGCCGCATCGGCGGCCCACATCGAAGGAGCGCGGCGCCTAGGTGCCGCGCTCTTCCTTTTTGTCCTTGGGCATCTCGTCGACCTCGACGCGGTTGCGACCACGCTCCTTGGCGCGGTAGAGCGCGCGGTCCGCGCGCGCGAGCAGATCCTCGCTCGCCTCCCCGGCGAGCTGCGCGACGCCGAGCGAGATCGAGATGGGGATGGTCTTGTCCCCCTCGGGCGAAGGAACGACGAGCGGCGTCTGGGCGATGCGCATGCGATAGCGCTCTCCTGCGATGCGATGCCCCGGCTCCGCGGTGCCCGGGAAGATCGCGAGGAACTCCTCGCCGCCCCAACGCGCCACGATGTCGCTCTTGCGCGCGGTGAGCGCGAGGAGCTCGGACACGTGGCGGATCGCCTCGTCTCCCACGGGGTGGCCGTGCACGTCGTTGATGCGCTTGAAATGATCGATGTCGAGCAGCGCGATCGACAGCGGCGCGCCCGAGCGCTTCGCCGCGGCGATGGCCTGGTCCAAGACGAGCGCCCCGTGCCGGCGGTTGAAGAGGCCCGTCATCACGTCGGTGCAGGCCATGTAGTTGGTCTCGACGAGGAGCCCGACGAGCCGCAGCGGCAAGAACAGCGTGCGCGCGACCAGATCCACGAGCGCCACCTCGGCCGCGGTCGCGGTCTTCTCCGGCAGGCAGACGACCAGGCGCCCGAGCGCCTCGCCCCCGTCGACGATCGGCCGGTGGGTCACCACCGAGTGCGGTCCCTCGGCGGTGCCGAGGCTCACCATCGTGCCGTGGAGCGAGCTGCCGAGGATCCGGCGCAGCTCGGCGAGCACCTCGTCGGGCGCGTCGGAGAGCTCCGGCACGCCGCGACCGCGGTAGACGACGAGGGCCATCCACTTGAACGGCAGCACCTCTCCGATGAGATCCGCGAGGCCGGCGAAGAGCTTCGGGAACGTGTCGGCGCGGAGCGCGAGAGACTGCACCTCGCGCGCGAACACGCTGTCGAAGAGCGCCCGATCGAGCAGCGTCCCCAGCCGCCGCGCCACGCTCCCCGACTTGACCGCGGAGATGATCCCCGACGACGTCGACTTCTCGAGCGGCGCCCGCGGCGTGGTCGGCTCGGGGACGAACCGGTCGAGCAAGGCCGGCAGCGCGCGGATGTCCTCCTTCTTCAGGAAGTCCCGCGCGCCCGACTGCTTCGCCCAGAACCGCGAGCGACGGTCCGCCGACGCCGACAAGAGGATCACGGGGACGTGCTTCGTCTCCTCGTCCTCGTGCAGCATGCGGCAGAGCATCAGCCCGTTGAGGCCGGGCATCCACAGATCGCTCACGACCGCGTCGGGGTGCGACGCGAACGCCATCGCGGCCCCCGTCTCCGCGTCCTTCGCGCACTCCACGGCCCAGCCCGCCTCTTCGAGCAGGGCCGTCGCCACTTTGAGGAGCGTCTCCGAGTCGTCGACGACGAGGACCCTTCTCAACCGGGGACCTCCGAGCACGATCGGCGCGCGACGAGACGAGGAGCCATGACGACGATGGGGGACATTGTCTCCCGTCCTGCGCGGTCCGTCACGTCCCTTCGCCTGGCGGAAGTGGTCCTTCCTTTTCGGTCAGGACCATCCTACCTGGACCGTCGAGAGCTGGCCCGCGAGCCACCCATGGCAGACCCACACCCCGCCCCGAACGAGCTGGTTCTCACGAGCAACACCCCCGCGACCCGACGGTCCGCGCTCGACGCGCCGAGGAACCGACCGCTCACCGTCGCCGCGATCCTGCTCTCCATGTTCATGTCGGCCATGGAGGCGACGGTCGTGTCGACCGCCATGCCGACGGTCGTGTCCGAGCTGCGAGGGCTCGAGCTCTACGGCTGGGTCGGCGCCGTCTACATGCTGGCGATGACGGTGACGATGCCCATCTGGGGCAAGCTCGCCGACGTGCTCGGGCGCAAGCCCGTGATGCTCGCGGGCCTCGCGGTGTTCCTCGTCGGGTCGATGGGCTCGGGCCTCGCGGGCTCCATGGTCTCGCTCATCGCGCTGCGCGCGGTGCAAGGCGTCGGGGCCGGAGCGCTGCAGCCGGTCGCGCTGACGATCGTCGGGGACCTCTTCACGATCGAGGAGCGCGCGCGCATCCAGGGCGTGTTCGGCGCCGTGTGGGGCTTCGCCGGCATGGTCGGGCCGCTCGCGGGCGGGCTCATCGTGGCGAGCCTCTCGTGGCGCTGGGTGTTCTTCATCAACCTGCCGTTCGGCCTCGTCTCCGGCGTCCTGCTCGGCCTCTTCTACCGCGAGGCGCGCGGCGCGGACGCGGGCCCGAGCCATCGACGCATCGACGTTGCAGGTGCATTCCTTCTGTCCGTCGCGATCCTCTCCCTGCTCCTCGGCGTCGGCGGGCGCGCGCCCGCGTTGAGCCTGCCGCTCGCGGCCGTTTCGCTCGGCGCGTTCGTGATGGTCGAGCGCCGCGCGAGCGACCCCCTCCTCCCCTTGCCGCTCCTCGCGCGCCCGGTCATCCGCGTCGCCAGCGTGTGCGGCGGTCTGATGGGCAGCGTGATGATGGGCGTCGTCATGTACACGCCGCTCTGGGTGCAGGCCGTCCTCGGCGGCTCGCCCACCGAAGCCGGCACGTCGGTCGCGCCGATGCTGATCGGCTGGCCGATCGCGAGCGCGCTCTCCGGCCGCGTGCTGCCCAAGGTCGGCTACCGGCCGCTCGGGCGGGGCGGCATGACCCTCGGCGCGCTCGGGACGATCGCGGTGTACTTCGCGCTCGATCGCGGCCCGTTCTGGCTGCGCCCTTCGACGTTCCTCCTCGGCACGGGCATGGGGCTCGCGAACACGGCGCTCCTCATCGCGGTGCAGGAGAACGCGTCGCACGCCGAGCGCGGCGTCGCGACCGCGAGCACGATGTTCTTCCGCACGATCGGCGGCGCGGTCGTGGTGGGGGCGCTCGGCGCGCTCGTCGCCACGATGCTGCGAGGCAAGGTGCCCGAGCACGTGCTCGACGATCTGCTCGGTCCGGAGCACGGCAAGACGCTCGCGCCGTCGATGCTCCAAGCGTACGAGGCGCACCTGCTCCACGCGATGGAGCCGCTCTTCGCCATCCTGGTCGGCCTCGGCGCGGCGGCGTCCGTCGCCGGATGGTTCTTCCCGAACGTCGCGCCGAAGGGCACCAAGGAGCTCGAGGGCGCCATCGCTCCGATGGAGTGACGCCCTCGCGCGCACCGCGATCGCGAGGGGATCGTGGCGTCCCTCCGGAATATGAAAGTGAGTTGCACTTATTAACGCCGGCGCGCGACCACCGGCGGTACCCCAAGGGTCAAGCGAAGTGACGACCGCCGCACCGACCCCTCAAGCCACGGAACACCCGGCAGGCGCGCGCTCGCCGGCGCGCCGGCTCGTGCCGCTCCTCCTGCTCGCCGTCGTCGTGACCGCCGGGATCCTCGGCTATCGGCGTTGGAGCGCGGCGCAGCCCTTCGAGTGGAGCGGGACCGTCGAGGCGCGCACCATCGACGTGGGATCGCGCACGGGCGGCCGCGTCAAGGAGGTGCTGGTCCACGAGGGCGATCGCGTCGAGGCCGGCCAAGCGCTGCTCCGCCTCGAGCCCGGCGATCTCGACGCGCAGCGCCTCATGGCGGAGGCGCAGCTCAGCCAAGCCCAGTCCGCGCTCGACAAGCTGAAGGCGGGCGCGCGGCCCGAGGAGATCGAAGAGGCGCAGGCGAGAGCGCGCGCCGCGGAGGCGTCGCTCGCGGAGGCCGAGCACGGCGCGCGCGCGGAGGAGGTCGCCGCGGCCAAGGCGCGCCTCGCCGCCGCGCAGGCCGAGGCCGACCAAGCGAAGCTCGACGCCGATCGGGCGAAGAGCCTCTTCGCGGCGAGCGCGATCTCCCGCGCCGAGCTCGACCGCGCCACGTCCGCGGAGAGCGGCGCGACGGCGCAGCGGGACGCGGCGCAGCAGGCGTTGAACGAGCTCGTGCACGGCGTCCGACACGAACAAATCCAGCAGGCGCAGTCCCGCGCGCAGGAGGCGACCGCGAGCGCGAAGCTCGTCGAAGCGGGCGCGCGCATCGAAGATCTCCGCGCCGCCGGGGCGCAGGTCGAGGCGGCGCAGGGCCGGCTCGATCAGGTGAAGGTCCTCTTGGACGAGCTCACGGTGAAGGCGCCGCGCGCCGCGCGCGTCGAGACGCTCGATCTCCGCCCCGGCGACATCCTCGCGCCGAACGCGACCGCCGCCGTGCTGCTCGAGGACGATCAGCTCTACGTCCGCATCTACGTCCCCGAGACGCAGCTCGGTCACGTCCACGTCTCCGACGAGGTGTCGGTCTACGTCGACTCGTTCCCCGGTCGCGCCTTCCAGGGCGAGGTCGAGCACATCGACATGCAGGGACAGTACTCGCCGCGCAACCTGCAGACGGCCGACGAGCGCGCCAACCAGGTCTTCGCGACCCGCGTCGGCCTGCGCGACGGCAAGGGCGATCTGCGCGCCGGCATGGCGGCGTTCATCCGAGTGCCGCGATGACGGCGTCGGCGATCGAGGTGCGCGACGTGACGCGCAAGTTCGGCGACTTCGTCGCGCTCGATCGCGTCAACCTCGAGGTGAAGGCCGGCAGCATCTTCGGGCTCCTCGGGCCCAACGGCTCGGGTAAGTCGACGCTCATCCGCATCCTCTGCGGCCTCCTCGCGCCGACCGAGGGCCACGCGTCCGTGCTCGGCCTCGACGTCGTGCAGAAGGGCGAGGAGATCCGCAAGCGCATCGGCTACATGAGCCAGAAGTTCGCGCTCTACGACGATCTCACGGTGCGCGAGAACCTCGACTTCTACGCGCGCATCTACGGCCTCTCGGGCGCGCGCCTCCGGGCGCGCAGGCAGGCGGCGATCGATCTCACGCACATCGGGCCCTACCTCGAGCGGCGCGCCGGGCTCCTGTCGGGCGGTTGGAAGCAGCGCCTCGCGCTCGGCAGCGCGCTCATGCACGAGCCGCGCGTCGTCTTCCTCGACGAGCCGACCGCCGGCATCGATCCGGTCGCGCGCCGCGAGCTCTGGGATCTGCTCTTCAAGCTCGCGGCCGAGGGCATCACCCTGCTCGTCACGACGCACTACATGGACGAGGCCGAGCGATGCGGCGAGGTCGGCTACCTCTACCTCGCGAAGATGATCGTCACCGGGACGCCCGACACGCTGAAGACGCTCCCCTCGGTGAACAAGCCCGGCACGCGGCGCGTCGAGGTGGAGACGCACGCGGCGGCGCAGGCGCTCGGGTGGTTCCTCGCGCAGCCGTTCTGCTTCGGCGCGACGATCTTCGGCCGCTCCGTGCACGCGATCGTCGACGACGCCGTGGTCGAGGCCGATCTCGTCCGCGCCTTGAACGAGGCCGGCTACGCGACGAGCGCGGCGCGCGAGATCACGCCGTCGCTCGAGGACGTCTTCGTCGCGCTGACCGAAGAGGAGGCGCTCGCGCGGGGCGAGCCCGTCGACGGCGCGGCCTCGGTGCGCGGAGGCGCGGTCCGCGGCGGCGTCGCGCGCAAAGCAGCGGGCGCGAAGGCGCCGCCCGGCGGTCCCTCGGCCGGCGGGAAGGCGACGAGGACGTGATGGGCGCGATCTGGGCCTCCTTCAGCGCGATCCTCCAGAAGGAGTTCGTCCACATCCGGCGCGACCGCGGCACGCTCGTCATCGCGCTCACCATCCCGCTCTTCCAGCTGATCTTGTTCGGCTTCATCGATCAGACCGTCACCAACGTGCCGACCGTCGTCGTCGACCAAGACGCCACCGCCGAGAGCCGCGAGCTGATGGATCGGCTGCGGGCGACGCACACCTTCGCCATCACGAAGGTGACGACCGATCCGCGCGAGGCGCGCACGTCGATCACCGCCGGCCGCGCCAAGGTCGGCATCGTGATCCCGCCCGACTACCACGACCGCCGCGTGCGCTCGGGCGGCGCCAAGGTGCTCGTCCTCATCGACGGCTCCGACTCCAACGTGAGCGCCCAGGCGCTCGGCGCCGTCAACGGCGTCGCCGCCGACGAGAACGTCCGCGCGCTGGGCGAGCGCGTCGCCGTCACGGGCGTGGCGCCGAACCAGGCGCTCTCCGTCCAGCCCATCGTCCTCTTCAACCCCGACGGGCGCACCGCCAACTTCATCATCCCGGGCCTCGTGGCGATCCTCCTGCAGATCGTCGCCATGGTCCTCACGGCCGTCTCGATCGTGCGCGAGCGCGAGAAGGGCACGCTCGAGCAGCTGCTCGTGACGCCGCTGCACCCGCTCGGGCTCATGCTCGGCAAGCTCGCCCCCTACCTCATCATCGGCATCGGCGAGATGGCGCTCATCCTGAGCGCGATGCGCTTCGGCTTCGGCGTGCCCATCCGCGGCAGCTTGGTGTTCTTGTTCGTGATGGCGCTCGTCTACCTGTTCGCGCTCCTGTCGATGGGGCTCTTCATCTCGACGAGGGCGCAGACCCAAGCGCAGGCGCAGCAGATGGCGCAGTTCTTCCTCCTGCCGTCGATCTTCCTCTCGGGCTACATCTTCCCCGTCGCGGGGCTGCCCTTCGTGCTGAAGTGGATCGGGCGCGTGCTGCCCGCGACGCACATGGTCGAGATCATGCGCGGCGTCGTCCTCCGCGACGCGGGCCCGCTCGAGCTCTTGCCCAACGTCCTCGCGCTCGCGGCGATCAGCGCCGTCATGGTCGCGCTCAGCGTCCGCAACTTCCGCAAGTTCAGCGCGTAGACCGCGCGCCCGTCGGCCGCGCTCGGGCGTCGCTCAGGGGCAGAGGTACTTTCCGAGATCGGAGAACGTGTCGATCGGGAAGCCGTCCCACTCGGCGGCGGGGTCGAACGCGTCGTTCGGGTTCGTGTCGCCCAGCGTCACCGTGCACTTGCGACGCAGCGTCGCGTCCATCGTCGTCGTCGGCGCGGTGCCCCACACGTTGCCGTCGCCGATCGTGCCGATCGCGTCGAGCAGCGTGCCTCCGCAGACGATCTCGACGACGTCGTTGCCCGTGTGCTGCACGCTGCCGCTCAGCTGATCGCAGAGCGCCGGCTGGCTGAAGCTCGTGTTGCAGATCACGAACACCTGCCCCGAGCCCAGCATCATCGGCGTGAGCGCGATGGGCGAGGACGCGGTGGTCGAGCCGTTCATGTAGCGATCGATCTCGCAGTTGGTCAGATCGACCGGCGTCGGCCCGGCGTTGTAGATCTCGAGCGCCTTGTTGTTCGAGGAGCCCTCGACGTACTCGCTGAAGAAGAGGGTGCCCGGCGGCGACATGCCGGAGCCCGTCGTCGCGACGCTGGTCGAGGGCCCAGGCCCCGACGTCGACGGGCCGGGGCCGGGGCCGGGGCCCGCGCCGCCGTTCGACGTGCTCGACGGTCCCGACGTGACCCCGCTCGTCGTCGTCGACGCGGCCTTCGTCGACGAGCTCGTCACGCCGCCGCTCCCGTCTCCTCCGCTCCCGCCATCGCCGATGGTGGTGCCGGTCGCGCACGCGCCGACCGACAGCACGGAGAGGGCCGACGCCACGACGAGCGAGGCGACGTTGTGCACGCGAACCGACGTGGGGTGAAGCGAGGGCAGCATCGGAGCGAGCGCTTAGCACGCGCCGCGGCGGGCGTCGGTGAAGGTTTCGCTTCGAACGCGTTTCGCGGCCTTCACGTCCGTCTTGCTCCCACCGATGAAGCGCGCGCGCTCGAGGTCGAGGGCCGCCGTCCACCACCTGGATCGCGCTCTCACCCCGCGCTCGTCCCCCGAGCAGGGCCCTCCGGGTAGGCAGCCTCGAGCGCCGTCACCAGCTCCTCGGCGGTCGGTCGTGAATGGGGGTCGCCCGACAAGCAGCTCCGAAGAAGCGCGCGCACCATCGGATCGGTGACGGCAGGATTCAGCTCTCCGGGCCGATGGGCCCCCCGCTGCGACTCGGGGACCAGAAACAGCGGCATCGGGAACGGCACTTCTCCATTCCAGAGCTCGTACGCCATCACGCCGAACGCGAAGAGGTCGGCCGCGGGCGTGACTCGGTCTGCCCCGCTGGCTTGCTCGGGAGCCATGTAGAGGGGCGTGCCCATGAACGCTCCGGCGCGCGTGGCGACGCGATGGGGCAGCTCGGTGTCGGCGAGCGCCGAGGGCAGCAACCGAGCGATCCCGAAGTCGGCGAGCTTGACCACGGCGCGCCCCTCTCGCTCGGCCACGAGCACGTTGGAGGGCTTGAGGTCGCGGTGCACCACGCCCGCTCGGTGCAAGGCCGCGAGCCCCCTCGCCGCCTGCACGAGCAATCGACCGTTCGCCTCCGCGGTGCGCTTGCCGTCGGCGAGCGTGCTGCCACGCACGAGCTCCATGACGATGAACGGGGACCCCCACGAGCCGGCGCCCACGTCGACGACGGCGACGAGGTTCGGGTGCGAGACGCTCGCAGCGATCTCGGCCTCGCGAGAGAACCTGGCCAACTCCTCTGGCCCGTGAGCCGCCATGACCTTGAGCGCGAAG
>CAYYKK010000225.1:0-1434 GCA_964467935.1 uncultured Polyangiaceae bacterium | reverse complement strand
GAAGTGCGCGCCGTCGCTCGATCGGATGACCTCGTAGACTTGACCCATCGCGCCGGCGCCGATCGCTTGCAGCACTTGATACCTGCCACCGAAGGTCTTCCCCACGGTCGGGGCACCGAGGTCGCGCGGCGGTTCGACGCCCAGGCGCGCGATGTCCCGCGAGCGCTCGACGATCTGATGCTTCAGCTCCGTATTGAGCGCCTCTACCTCCGACAGGCGCTTCTCGAGCAGGGCCTCCTTTTCGCCATATTGGTCGTAGAGGACGGTCCCCATCGCGAGGACGAACGCCACGATGCCCCACTCGACGGTGCTGACGTTCCCGAGCTCGAGGCCATTCAGAAAGTTCGGAACGGAGGCGACCGTCAGCGCCAAGAGCCCTGCGAAGAGGATGCGAGCGCTCCTCGAGGTGCGTTGGGACCAGGCGCCGAGGACCGATCCGACGAGACTGGCTGCAACGAACGAGAGCGCCAGCCACCGAAGATGCCCCGCAGCGACGAGGCCCGTCGCGTGGAGCGTCATGGCGACCCCCATCACGCCCACCGAGACGAGAGCGCACGCGCGAAGCCAGCGCGCGACGACCCCCGCGAACACCTCGGCGTGGAAGGTCGCGAAGCTCGCCGCGCCGAGATAGAGCGAGGCCTCGTGGACCGGGTTCCGAACCGCCGCGATCGCGCTCACGAGAGAATAGAGGTCCTGACACTCGAGGAGCACCATCGTGCCCATCGAGAGCGCAAACACGCCGAAAGCGAGCCAAGCCCGCGACCGGCGAACCACGATCGACGCGAGGGCGCCGAGGCCCAGAACGAGCATCGCGCACGCGATTCCGAACGGAGGCAGATCCTTACGAAGCATTCGACCGGGGAGGGTCTCCTCGTCGCCGAAGGTCAAGTTGGGATCGCCGATCGCGAAGCGTGTCCGGTAGTGAAGCACCAACTTCTCGCCGGCCCAGTCCGCCTCGAGGCGCTTCAGCGGGAACCGATCGCCGAGCGCGAGAGGGTGCTCGCCCACCTCGGCCCGCTCGAGGGCGGGGGGTTGATAGAGGCGCAACATCGGGTGAGGGCCCGTGGGCGGCACCGACGTGCGAAGGAGGAATTCATCGTCACCGTCGGGACGGGCGCCTGGGGAAGCCCTCCATTCGTGCTCCGTCGACCAGCGGTATTCGTAGCCCTGCTCTCCGCGGGGCGCACATCCGCTCAACGTCGACGCCAACACCCAAGCGCCCAGCCACCACGCGAGGTTCATGGGCCGCGCTCAGTGGCACTGAAGATGGGCCATGGTCTCGGTGCAGGATGCGACGGGCACGCCGCTGCAGCTCGGCACGCCGTCGCAGCGGCAGCTCCCGGTGTCCGCGTGGAAACAGCAATTGCCTCCCTCGAACGAGCTCGCCGCGCACGACTGCGGGGACGAGGTGTCGAAGACGGAGCATTCGCAACA
>CAYYKK010000224.1:0-12384 GCA_964467935.1 uncultured Polyangiaceae bacterium | reverse complement strand
CATGGATGGTGTCGGGGGTCTCACGCAAAAGGTGATTCGGCCCGGCGAGACCTTCCAATACGAGTGGACGTTCCGCCAGCACGGGACGTTCATGTACCACTCGCATCACGACGAGATGACCCAGATGGCGATGGGCATGATGGGGCTCGTCGTCGTCCACCCGCGAAGGCCGAGCGCCGAATACAAGGTCGATCGCGACTTCGCCCTGCTCCTCGGCGAGTGGTCGATCAAACCCGGGATGACGCGCCCGAACGCGAACGAGATGACCGAGTTCAACGTCCTCACGCTGAACGCCAAGGTCTTCCCCGCCACCGCGCCGCTCGTGTGCCGCGCCGGCGATCGCGTCCGCATTCGCATCGGCAATCTGAGCGCCATGGACCATCACTCGATCCACCTGCACGGGCATTACTTCAAGGTGGTCGCCACCGACGGCGGGCAGATCCCCTTGAGCGCGCAGTGGCCCGAGACCACCGTGATCGTGCCCACGGGCAGCACGCGTGACGTCGAATTCGTCGCGGACGCGCCGGGCGATTGGGCGATGCATTGCCACATGACGCATCACGTGATGACCCAAATGGGGCACGGCGTGCCCAATACGATCGGGCTCGACCCGGGCAAGGTCGACGACAAGGTGCGGAAGCTGCTCCCCGGCTACATGACGATGGGCCAGGACGGCATGGGCGACATGGGGGACATGAAGATGGCCGTGCCCAAGAACAGCATCCCGATGGCCGGTGGCAAGGGCCCCTACGACACCATCACGATGGGCGGGATGTTCACCATCCTGAAGGTGCGCGAAGGGCTCTCCGATCGCGACGCCGACCCGGGTTGGTATCAGGCGCCCGCGGGAACGACGGCGCGCATGGCCTCCGCGGAGGAGCTCGCGCGCGACGGGGTGAAGCCGTGAATCGACGGACCTTCGTCGTCGGCTCGATCCTCTCGGCGCTCGCGCCGAGCGTGGGGGCCTGTGTCTCGCCGGCGCTCGACGTGGCCCGCGAGGGCCCCGCCAGCCCGCGCGCGGGCACGGCACCGGCGCCGCGATCGGTCCACGCCCTCTCGAAGGACTTTCGGATCGAGGCGCTCTCCGAGAGGGCGCCCTCGAAGACCGAGGCGCGCGGCGGCGAGGCGCCGGCGGCGCCCGTCCCGAGCGGCTCCCATTACACCTGTCCCATGCACCCTGACGTCGTCTCAGGGGAGCCGGGCCCGTGCCCTCGTTGCGGCATGCCGCTCGTCCTCGAGAAGGAGACATCGAAACCGTGACTCGTTCCGTGGCCGATCTCTCGCGCTGGGCGCCCGCCCTTCTGCTCGCGCCGACGCTGATTGCGGGCTGTGTGTCGGCACAGTCCGGGTATCGCGAGGCGAAGAGCGCGATCGTCGCGCGGACCGGCGTCGAGGTCCGCGTCGCGGCTCTCGGGGAGGACGGGGGCGCCGCCGCGCTCGTCGACGCCCTCCTCGCGAAGCCGCTCGACGCGGACGCCGCCGCGAAGGTCGCGCTCCTCCAAAACCCCGAGGTGCAGGCCGTGCTCGATCGGGTCGGCGTCGCGCGCGGAGCGCTCGTCTCGGCGGTGAGGCTGCCGAACCCGCGCGTGGAAGGATCGGTCCGGTTTCGTCGGGGTGGCGACGTCGACGTCGGCATCGGCGCGACCGTCAACGTGATGGATCTCGCGCTCCTGCCGGTGAGGGAAGGGGCGGCGTCGGCGGAGCTCGAGGCGGCAGCGCTCGAGGCCGCGGGGACGGCGATGGACGTGTCGTTCGAGGCCCGCACCGCGCTCTACGACGACGTCGCGGCGGAGGAGGCGTTCGCCCTCGCCAGCTCCATCGCGCAGGCGACGGAGGCCGGCGCGGACCTCTCCGGGCGGCTCGAGCAGGCGGGCAACGTCCAGCCGCTCGACGCATTGAACGAGAAGGCGCTCTACGAAGAGGCTCGCGTGTCGCTGGCCGACGCGGAGGCGCAGCGCGATCTCGCGCGCGAACGATTGAATGCAGCGCTCGGCCTCTGGGGCGACCGGGGGACGCGTTACGCGGTGATGCCGCGCTTGCCCGAGCCCGTCGGCGCCGACCCGGCCTTCGACCAGGTCGAGCGGCGCGCCCTCGAGCAGAGCCTCGAGCTCGAGATCGCGCGCCGACGACACGCCGGCGCGGCGCAATCGGCGAACCTCGCGCGCGCCGAGGGGCTCCTGCCCGAGGTGAACCTCGGCGTCGACGCGGAGCGGACGCCCGAGCTCGGATCGGGGCAGAGCTGGGGCGTCGGACCGAAGATCGGCATCGGCATTCCGCTCTTCTATCAGGGGCAGGGGGCGGTCGACTCGGCGACGTCCGAGATGCGCCGCCAACGAGACCTGCACGAGGCCATGGCGATCCAGATTCGCTCCGAGGCGCGTGCGCTCGCGCTGCGCGTCGACAAGGCGCGCGCGACCGTGACCTACTATCGGACGACGCTCTTGCCGCTCCGAGACCGGATCGTCGACGAGACGCAGCGGCAATACAACGCGATGGGGGCGAGCGCGTTCCAGCTCTTGGCGGCCAAGCGGGCCGCGATCGACACCGCGAGGGCCTTCGTGGCGGTGAAGCGCGAATACTGGACGAGCCGCGCCGCGCTCGACCTCTTGCTTCAGGGCCGGCTCACGCGTCCCTTGGCGCACGACTTCGGCTTGGGCGTCCGTACGGGCGGCGGAATCGTCGGCGAGTGACGGAGGAGACCATGAAGACCCGTTATGTCATCGAAGGAATGCATTGCGACGGCTGCGTGCGTCGGGTGAAGACCTTGCTCGGCAAGGTCGACGGCGTCACCGTGGACGAGGTGACCATCGGCGGAGCCGTCGTCGAGACCGCCGACGCCGAGCGGGGCGCGGCGATCCTCGCGGTGCTGACGAAGGCCGGCTACGAGGCGCGCGAGGCGACGTGAGCCCGCTGCAGATCGCCGTGGCCGCCGGAGGGCTCGCGTCGATCGCGTTCGTGAATTGGTTCTTTCTCGGCCGGAGGCGCCCGGTCGAGGTCGCGAGCGGCGCGGTCACCGTCGTCGTCGACGGCGGCTATGCGCCCAGCGAGGTGAGAGCGCCCGTCGGCAAGACGCTCCGGATCGTCTTCGACCGGAGGGACGACTCACCCTGCTCGGAGGAGGTCGTCTTCCCGGATTTCGGCGTACGGAAGTTCCTTCCTCCGGGCGAGAAGACCACCGTGGAGATCGCGCCCGACCGGCCGGGGCGGTTCTCGTTCACTTGCGGAATGGGGATGCTCCGTGGAACCGTCGTCGCAGAGCGCAGCTGAGTCGGTCCGCACGGTCACCCTCCCGATCGGAGGCATGACGTGCGCGGCGTGTCAGGCCCACGTGCAGGAGGCTCTGCAGGGTGCCCCGGGGGTGCTCGACGCCACCGTGAGCCTCGTCACGCGCCACGCGACGGTCCGTTTCGACGCGACCGCGACCGACCCGGCGACGCTCGTCGAATGCGTGAACGACACGGGGTATTCGGCCGAGCTGCCGCAGGAGGGAGCGTCGGTCGTCGAGGAGCAGGAGGCGCAGGAGAAGGCGCAGGAGGCGGAGTACCGATCACTGCGCCGTCGGGCCCGGGTCAGCGGGGTGACGGCGATCGTCGCGATGACGATTTCGATGCCGCTCATGTCCCCCGCGCACGGGCATCACGCCGCCTATGCCGATCCGTTCATGACGGCGACGATGCGCGCGATCGAGCCCGCGCTCCGGGCGACGCTGCCATTCCTCTTCGCATTGGACCGTCGCGTGCTCTTGGGAGCCTTGTTGCTCTCCACGGCTGTGACGCTCGGGTGGGCGGGTCGCCTGTTCTTCACGAGGGCTTATCGGGCCGCGAGGAGTCGTAACGCGGACATGAATACGCTCGTCGCGCTCGGCGCCGGCGCGGCGACCGCGTATTCCCTCTTCGCGACGTTCGCCCCCGGGGTGCTCCTCGCGCGCGGCGTGAACGCGGATGCCTATTACGAGGCCGCCATCTTCATCGTGGCCCTCGTCCTCGGCGGCAACACGCTGGAGGCGCGGGCGCGCGCGCGGACGAGCCTCGCCCTGCGGAAGCTCGCGGCGCTCCAGCCGAAGACCGCGCGCGTCGCGCGCGACGGCGAGGAGGTCGACGTCCCTCTCGCCGACGTGGTGCGCGGCGACCGCGTCGTCGTGCGCCCGGGCGAGCGCGTCCCGGTGGACGGCACGGTCGAGAGCGGGGCGAGCGCCATCGACGAGTCCATGCTCACCGGCGAGCCCATTCCCGTGGAGAAACACCCCGGCGACAGGGTCTTCGGAGGCACGCTCAATGGTCGCGGGGCATTGCGACTCTCCGCGACCGAGGTCGGCGAGCGGAGCGCCCTCGCCAACATCCTGCGCCTGATCCGCGCGGCGCAGGGCTCACGCGCTCCCATCCAGAAGCTCGCCGACCGGGTGAGCTCCATCTTCGTGCCCATCATCCTCTCGCTCGCGATAGCGACCTTCGTGGCGTGGGTCCTCGTCGACGAATCGGCGATCTTCGGCGGCGCATCGGCCGCCATCGCCGTGCTCGTCATCGCGTGTCCTTGCGCCGTCGGGCTCGCGATCCCGACGGCCGTGATGGTCGCGACCGGTCGAGGCGCGGAGCACGGCGTGCTCGTCAAGGGCGGCGAGCCGCTTCAGCGCCTCGCCGAGGTGACCGCCGTCGTGCTCGACAAGACAGGCACCGTGACCGAGGGACGACCGCGCGTGACCGACGTGTTGGTCCTCGATTCGTCGACGACCCGCGAGGCGATCCTCGGGGACGTCCGGGCGCTCGAGGCGACGAGCGAGCACCCGCTCGCCGAGGCGCTGATCGAAGCGGCGCGCGACGCGGGCGCCCCGGAGCCGAAGGCCACTCGCTTCGAGTCGCGCACGGGCCTCGGCGTCGTCGGGGAGGTGGAGGGCCGAGAGGTGGCGATCGGCAACGAGGCGCTGATGCGCGCGGTCGGCGCGGACGTCGCGGCCGCGCGTGAGCCGGGGACGAGCCTCGCCGGCGAGGGCAAGACGACGGTGTTCATCGCCGTGAACGGCGCGGTGAAGGCCGTCCTCGGGATCACCGATCCCATCAAGCCCGGCGCGGCCCTCGCCGTCCGTCGAATGAAGGCCCTCGGCCTCGAGGTGGTCCTCTTGAGCGGCGACACGCGCGAGGCCGTGGAGCTCGTCGGGCGCCGCGTCGGCATCTCCCGGGTCGTCGCCGGCGTGCTCCCGGAGGGCAAGGTGCAGAAGGTCGCCGAGCTCGAGGAGGCCGGACACGTCGTCGCGATGGTGGGCGACGGCATCAACGACGCGCCGGCGCTCGCCCGCGCCGACGTCGGGATCGCCATCGGCACCGGCGCCGACGTGACCGTGGAGGCGGCCGACATCACCCTCGTGCGCGGCGACCTCGCGTCGGCCGCGTACGCGATCGAGCTCGCGCGCGCGACGATGCGCGTGATGCGCCAAAACCTCTTTCTCGCCTTCTTCTACAACGTGCTCGCCGTGCCCGTCGCCGCCGGTGTGCTCTATCCGGTGTGGGGCATTCTGCTCTCTCCCGCCCTCGCGAGCGGCGCCATGGCGCTCAGCTCGACGAGCGTCGTCACGAACAGCCTCCGCCTCGCGCGCTTCACGTCGAAGGACGCGTGAGCGGGTCGAAGGACGAGCGCGATGTGCTAGCCTCGACGCTCCCCTTTTTCCTTCTCGAGAGGAGTCGTGAATGGTCGGTCGCTCCATGTGGTCCTTGGGCCTTTTGGCCTGTCTCGGCGGGGCGATCGTCGCGTCGGGGTGCAGCGGGAACGGCGCGACCGGGACGAGCTCGAGCTCGACCGGAGGACCCGGCGGCGCGGGCGGCGCGGGCGGCACGAGCGCCGGATCGTTCTCGACGGGGACCAATGGTGATCTGACGCTCGCAGTGGCACCGCAGGATCCCGTGCTCGACGTGACGGGCACGCCCAAGACGCTCGCGCTCGTGGCCACGTTGAGCGATGGCACGCAGCCGACGAACGTCTCGTGGGAGGTCGACGACGTCGTCGTCGGCCTCGTCGATCAGCAGGGCGTGTTCACCTCGCAAGGGCTCGTCGCGGGGGACGCGAAGGTCACGGCGCGCTTCGGCATGCTCTCGGCCTCGACCACGGTGCACGTCCACGTGCACATCGTCGACAACGTCGGCAACGTCTCGGCGAGCGACCAGGGGCTCCTCACCGCGGGCGGCAACGCCGACGCCGCGTTCCGATGGCTCTATCCGTACGACGCGACGGTGTTCCCGCGCGGCCTCCGCGCTCCTGAGCTCCATTTCGCGGGCGCGGCCGCCGACGCCACGTACGTGAAGGTGTCGTTCGGCAATTTCCTCTACGAGGGCTTCTTCGGCGCCTCGAGCCCGACGCGCGTCGCGCTCTCGCAATCGGCCTGGAAGGCCATTTCACTCAGCGCCGGCACGAGCGATGCGGTCCAGGTGAGCGTCTCGAAGCTGTCGGGCGGGCAGGCGACGGGCCCGGCCACCGAGACGTGGAAGATCGCGCAAGGCACGTTCAAGGGCTCGGTCTACTACAACACCTACAAATCGGCCCTCACCAACACCGGGGCGGTGATGCGGGTTCGACCGAACGTGGACGCGTCGGTGTTCCTCGGCAACTGCACGGTGTGTCATTCGGTCAGCGCGAAGGGCACCGTCGTCGCCGCCGGGCTCAATTGGGGCAATGGCAACCCGCTCCAGAGCGGCACGATCGACATCGCCTCGAACGGCATGTCGAGCACGCGAGACACCGATCCGGACGGGCGCAAGTTCGCGTTCGGCGCCCTCACGCCCGACGGCGATCTGCTCGTTTCGAGCGCGGTGCCTGCGAGCGGCAGCCCGATTCGCGGCCTCGCGGGCGCGTATCCGACCAAGCTGTGGAACACCCAGACGGGCATGGAGGTGGCGGACGCGAGCCTCACCGGCGCGATCACGAACGCCCTGACGCCCTCGTTCGCCCCCGACGGGACGAAGCTAGCCTTCAATCAGTTCGACACGAGCCAGAAGACCCTCGGCGTCATGACCGTCGACCTCGCGCAGAGCCCCCCCGCCTTCGGCGCACCCGCGGCGGTCGCGACCGCGACGCGCAACGTCGCGGCCTGGCCGAGCTTCCTCCCCGACGCGAAGGGCGTCGTTTTCCACGACGGCGACGCCTTCGACACGTCCGGCTATGGCGGCACGCCGCACTACGCCGAGCTCAGCCTCGTCGATCTCGCGACGTCGATGGTCTCACCCCTGCACGCGCTCAATGGTCGTGACGCGAACGGCACGACCTACCTGCCTTATGGGGAGAGCGAGGAGGGGAACCTCGATTACGAGCCCACGGTCCTCCCGATCCCGGTGGGCGGCTACTACTGGGTCGTCTTCACGAGCCGCCGCGCCTACGGCAACGAGATCGCCCCAGGCGGGTCGGTCGCCGGCGGCGGCGACAAGTGGGGCGGGATCATCAACGGCGTCGAGACGCCGAGCGTGCGCAAGAAGCTCTGGGTCGCGGCCATCGACATCGACTACACGGGCAAAGCCGATCCGAGTCACCCCGCGTTCTACCTCGGCGAGCAGGAGCTCGAGGCCGGGAACATGCGGGCGTTCGCGGCGCTCGACCCGTGCAAGCAAGACGGCGACACGTGCGAGTCGGGCGCCGATTGCTGCGGCGGCTTTTGCCGCCCGAACGGGATGGTCGACGGGATGGGCAACGCGATCCTCACCTGCGGGCCGCCGAACGGCGGCTGCTCGCACACCGACGAGGCGTGCACGACCGCGGGCGATTGCTGCGACACGACGCAGCTCTGCATCAACGGCCATTGCGCCGTGCCTCCGCCCCCGAACTGAGGCCCGCACCGTCGGCTCCCCCGGGTCGGCGCGCCGTCGCGCCGACCCTCGCCCTTTCGATCACTCGAAGAGGATGGGGTTCGACGCCGCGAACGGCTTGAGCCCCGGGTGGAGCGGCGCGAGATCGCCGTCGGCCTTCACGTGGAAGACGACCCAGTTGCGCGGCAGCGATCCGTCGAGCTGCACGGTCACCTGGTTCACGAACTTCTGCGACGGGCCTGTCCCGAACGGGAGCAGCGCGTCCGTGCTCACGGTCTTGCCATTGACGATGGTCTCGAGGGTCGCGTTGGTCGTCGGCACCCACGTCGGCGCTTCGATCGTGACGGTGAAGTCGGCGGAGGCCTGCTTCGCCACGATGTCGCCCGGGCGGGAGGCGTTCGGCCCCATCACGCTCATGTAGAGGCCGCCCGAGATCGTCGATTGCCCCTTCCCGGCGGCGTCGCGGACGATGTTCACGTCGAGCGCCGTGGGGTCGTCCGTGTTCACGCGGAGGCACGTGCGCGGATAGCCCACGGGCGTCGTGCGGAGGTGGTGCGAGTCCGAGCTGCCGACGGACCACACCGCCATCCCGTGGTTCAAGAGCGAGAACCAGTCGGCGACCGACTTGTCTCGGTTCGACTCGAAATCGGAGTTGTTGTAGACCTCGATCGCGTCGAAGTTGTCGTCCCAGAGATCGCCCGTGCCCTTGCCCAGCGACGCGTCGAACTTCGCCTGATTGAAGTAGCCCTGGAAGCCCGCGCTGTCGGGGTGATTGACGATCAGCGTAGGCTTCTCCGGCAGCGCCTTCACGGCCGCGAACACCTCCGCGGGCGTGTGCCCGAGCCAATCGACGGCGCCATTGTTGAGCGCGTTCGGATCCGCGAGCTTCGGCACGACGCCGAAATGGCCCCAGGTGAACGTGGTCAGCTCTTCGCTCGGCACGCCGAAGGCCCATTTCGTCGCATTGAACTTCTGAATGTAGGGTTGGAAGTCGACGACCCACTCGTGCTCGCTCGAGACGGGGATGTCGAGCCCGTCGGCGAGGGCGCCGCGGACCTTGTATTCGACGGGGTCGCTCGCGTCGTTCGATTGGAACGAATGAATGTGGAAGTCGGCGCACATGACGCCGGTGCTGTCGACGGAGTGGAGCAAGGAGACGTTGTCGAGCTGGGTCTCGCCGGCGGCGACCGTCACCATTCGATCGTCGAGCTCCCACTCGTAGCCGTGGCTGACGACGACGCGGTACGTGCCGACCGGGACGGTGAGCGTCGCGTCGCCGGTCACCGAGAACTCCTGATAGAGGCGGCCCCCGAGCTCGTCCGGCACGCCGAAGGCCGCGGGCGTCGCCGGCAGCGGGGTCGACGGGATGATCTGGATCCGCACCGGCATGGGCCCGTTGGTGCCCGCCTCCGTGGCGACGACGTGGATCGCGCCGGTCGGGCCGAACGCGAGGTCGGCGGACGCCACGCCGGCGCCGACGGTGGTGCCTTGGCTCGCGGGATAACCCGGCTTCTGCGGCACGAGCTTCACGTCGGCGGCGGGCGCGTGGATCGTGAACGCGCCGTTCGCGTCGGTGAGCGCGCGGCTCGTGTAGACGCCGCTCGCGTCGAGCTCGTGCACCCAAGCGCCCGCGACGGGGTTGCCCATCCCGTCTTTGACGGTCCCCGTGATCGCGCGCGAGGTGACGCCGTCGGTGCGCCAGATCGCGTCGCGCAGGCCGTCGTATTGCGGGCCTCCGACGATGATCTGGTGGCGATCGAGGAGCGTCTTCGAGCACGCCTTGGCGATGAACCCAGGCCCATTGAAGAGCTGGAAGCCCGAGATGTTGATGCCGCCGTACTCGATCTGCTCCGGCGCGATCCCTTGATAGGCGAAGCCGACCTGGCCCCCGTCGAAGCCCACGAACGCGGTGACCCCCATCGGCTCGTCGTAGCCGCGCTCGGCCGTGAGGAGCGCGTTGTGGCTCGTCTGGAAGAAGCCGAGGTATTCGTCCGAGCCCGGGAGGTTCACGCCCGTGTCGATGTCGGCGTCGGTCGCGTTGATGAGCCCCATGCGGACGGTGACCTTCTCGGCCCCTGGCTCGAGCACGTATTCGTAAGCCCCTTGGAGGTTCTCGTAGGCCATCGACGCGAGGCCGCCGAGCGACTCTTTGATGAACGGGACGGCGTGCAGCGGGCCGGAGACGCGGATCACGGCGGCCTTGCCGTCGGAGCCGTCGTTCATGACGCTGATGTCGTCGGGGTCGACCACGAAGAGGCTGAGACCGGTCATGGTCTCGAGGAAGGTCGACTGCCCGAGCATCTTGCCGTCGGGGCCAATCTTGTCGAGCGCGATGATGCCGCCGCCGAACCGCAGGTAGCCGTCGGAGACGCCCTTGTCCTCCACGACGACGGCGATCTTGTCGTTCGCGAGGACGAAATCGCCGTCTTGGATCTGCTGACGGCCGTGCGCGGGCTGCTTCACGTCGGCGGCCTTGATGCGACCCGCGCGCGCCTGACCGGCGGCCTTCGCGCCGAAAGGATCGGGGTTGCCGTTCGGATCGCCCACCTCGAACTTGGCGGTCGTCAGGCTGCACATGCCTCCTCCCGTCGTCGAGCTGCTCGTCGTCGCGTCGTCACCGCAGCCGGCGACGAAGGAGGCGGAGGCGAATACGAAGAGGGAGGAGGCGTGGGAACGGCGCATGCTCCGGAGGGTATCAGATGCGGAAGCGGGGACGCGACGGCTCGTGTAGCCTCGAGCGCGTGGCGAGCGCGAGATACCTGCTGCCGCCTCACGTGGTGGCGCGGCGGCACGTCGTGACGAGGGGTGAAGGAGGCGCGGACACCTTCGTCGTGCTCCACGATCGGGGCGAGCGCGGTCCGAGGACGCACCGCATCGGGCCGCGCGAGTGGGCGCTCCTCGAGGGGATGGACGGGACGCGCGACATCGAAGGGCTCGTCTCGCGCGCGGGGCGCCGAGGCGCGGCGATCGGCCTCGAGCACGCGCGGGCCTTCGTCGGCGAGCTCGCGCGCGAGGGGCTCGTGGTGGAGGCGTCGAGCGGCGCGGACGGCGCGGGCGAGAGCAGCGTGGGCGAGGCGCGCCTCTCGTCGGCGGCGGCCGCGGCCGGTCGTGCCCCCTTCGGCGCGCGACCCATCGAGGTGCTCCCCGGCTATCGCCTGCGCTGCGACGGTCGCGGGAGCTGCTGCCGACTCTATCCCTCCATCGTGTTCTCTCCGCTCGACGCGGCCCGCGCTCGCGCCGCCATGCCCGAGGTCGATGGGGGAGGGGAAGACGAGGCGCGCGTCTTCCTTCCGGAGAGCGGCGCGCGTCGCGACGTGCTCGCCGTCACGCTCGTCGACGGTCGATGCGCGTACCTCGGCGGGGACGGCCTCTGCGGCATCCATCGCGCGAGCGGCGCGGGCGCCAAGCCCTTCGGCTGTCGCTCGTTTCCCCTGGCCCTCGTCGACGACGGCGCCGCGGTGCGCGTCACGCCCGCCGTCGAGTGCGCGTGCGTCGTCGCGAGCGCGGTGGGCTCCGACGAGGGGGGCGACGCGCTCCTCGACCCCGCGATCGTCGACGCGTCGTCGCTCGATCCGCGCCTCTACGTCGACGTCTTGCCTGCGTCGATCGACCTCTCTCGCGAGCACGCCTGCTCGCGTTCGGAGCTCGTCGCGTGGTCACGCGCCATCGAGGACGTCGCACCGGTGAACGCCGTCGCGGCGATGATCGCGCTCTCGTCGCACGTGCGCGCGGGGCGCCTCGACGCGGAGTCGGCGCGCGCGGAGCTCCTGTCGACCTCGGTCCCCGAAGGCGCGCTCTCGCTGCTCGAGCCGCGGATCGCACGGCTCCGCGCGCGACTCCGGGTGCGCTCGGAGGAGTCGTGGCGTGGTGACGCGGATCTCGCGGCGCGAGCGTTCGTCGCGATGGGCGCGGCCGCGGAGCTCGCCGAAGAGGCGCTCGGCGATCTCGTGGGCGCGTCGCCGCGGACGGCCGCGGAGGAGGCGTTCTACGTCCGCGTCGGTCTCTATGGACACCACTTCGTCACGAGGAGCTTGCGCCGGCCGCTCGCCGACACCTTGCTCGATCGCGCCACGCGCCTCGTCCTCGGTCGCGCGCTCGCCGTCGTCGCGGCGATGACCGATCTGCGCGATCCGGCGTTCTCCGCGCCGCTCGCGCTCGTCGAGGCGGTCCTGCGTGGTCACGGCCTCGCCGCCTACGCGCTCGATCTCGACTGACGCCGGCGCGCGCGCGCGTTGGCTCGACAGGCCCAGCGTGCCATGATGCGCGCCCTTTTCGAGGTGCGCATGTACGAGTCTCTGCCGCCGTGGCTCCGCGAGATCATCCCGATCGCGCTCTTGCTCCTGGTCATCGCGATCGTGGTCGCGCGCCTTCCGAAGGTCGACGTCGGCCACTCGTCCGAGTTCCGTCGCCGACGCTTCTGGAACTGGTTCCCGGCGGGGCTCACGTACGCGCTGCTCTACTTCGGACGGTACAACCTCACCGCGTACAAGAACGCCGTCCACCTGTCGAACGACGCGTACGGCACGACCGACCAGTGGGGCGCGATCGCCTACGGCGTCTCGTTCCTCGTGAACGGGCCGCTCGCCGACAAGCTGGGCGGGCG
>CAYYKK010000223.1:0-12385 GCA_964467935.1 uncultured Polyangiaceae bacterium | reverse complement strand
GAGAAGAAGGAGCAGGACCAGCGGAGAGCCGCGCTCGAGCGCGACCGCGACACCGAGATAGGAGCTCGCACGCGCGTCACGGTCGCGATCCTCCTCGGCGCCTTGTGGACCATCTCGCCGCTCTTCGCTTGGTTCGTCCTCTATCGCGAGCAGCCCCCCACGCACTCGGCGACCATGTTGGGCGCGACCTTCCTGCTCGCCGTGGTCATCGCGCTCGCGTTCTGGGGACGCCAGTCGCTGCGTCGGACCGCGCTCAACCGGGGGCTCGTCGCGAGCTTCGTCCTCGCGCTGTCGCTCCACGTCGTGCTCGAGGTCGGCGCGCTCGTCATGAACGTCCCCGAGATGCAGGCGCAGGTCTTCAAGCTCTTCCTGTGGCTCGTCGTCGCCGCCATGGGCAGCGTGCTCCTGGATCGGCGCGCGGCCCCCATCGCCGTGGTGCTCGCGATCGCCTACGTCGGGGCCGCGTTCCGGCCCGACGCGGCGCTCCTCATCACGGGCGGCGCGAACCTGTTCACGACGCTGACCTTCGCGATCATCTGGTGGCCGAGGCGCGAGGCGGCGGCTGCGGCTTCGGTCTCCGCGCTCTCTCTGGAGCCGGGAGCGAAGAGCGATCGGACCGCTCCGCCGAGGGGCTCCTGAGCCTTCGTGATATGTAAAGGAGCATGGCCCTCGCCCCGAAGCGCCGCGCTCGAGTCTCGCTCGTCACCACGTTCGCGCTCCTCGTCGCCGTGACGACGGCCCTCGTGGGGGCTTGTTCGAGCGGTACGGGGAACGACGACGGCACGAAGCCCGTTCCGCCGAAGGAGATCTCGTTCGCGAAGATCGGCTCGCTGACGCAGCCGAGCGGCAAGGGCTCGTTCCGGTTCGGCGCGGCGAGCGCGGCGACGCAGATCGAGGATCAGAACACGAACACCGACTGGTACGTGTTCACCGAGCCCGTCGATCAAGGCGGTCTCGGCAAAGGGACGTTCGTCGGCGACGCGTCGAAGGGCTACTCGCTCGCGATGGAGGACATCGCGCTCATGAAGAGCCTCGGGATCGACTCCTACCGATTCAGCATCGAGTGGGCGCGCATCGAGCCGCAGCGCGACGTGATCGACGAGGCCGCGATCAAGCACTACTCGGACCTCATCGACGCGCTGCTCGCGGCGGGGATCAAGCCTCTCGTGACGGTGCATCACTTCTCGAACCCCGTGTGGATCGACGATCCGCGCGACCCCGACTGCAAGAACGGACCGACGAGCGCCAACCTTTGCGGCCTCGGTCACCCCGTCGGCGGTCCGCTCGTCATCGAGGAGATGAGACAGCACGCGGCGCTCTTGGCGAGCCGCTTCGGCGACCGCGTGGACGAGTGGGGCACCGTGAACGAGCCCGTGAACTACCTGCTCGCCTCCTACGGCATCGGCTACTTCCCGCCGGGCAAGAAGAGCATCCTCAGCGCCGACGGCATCTTGAACAAGTTCGTCCCGGTGGTGCGCGACTATCTCAAGGCGCACGCCGCGATGTACAAGGCGATCAAGGACAACGACAAGATCGACGCGGACGGCGACGGCGTGGCCGCGGCGGTCGGGATGACGCTCTCGGTCGGCTCGTGGGCGCCGTCGAAGAACAACCACCCATCGGACGATCCCGTCGACGTCGCGGCGCGCGACAAGCTCGTCTACGTCTACCACCACCTCTTCGTCGACTCGCTCGTGAACGGCACGTTCGACGCGAACATCGACGGCACGCCCGACGAGACGATCCCCGAGCTCACGGGCACCATCGATTGGCTGGGCGTGCAGTACTACTTCCGAACCGGCGTGACGGGGACGAACGGCGTCGTGCCCGTGCTCGGTCTGACGCCCTGCTTCGCGAACTTCGATCTCGGCTCGTGTCTGCCGCCCGCCGACACCACGCACTGCGTGCCCGCGATGAAGTACGAGTACTACGAGGCGGGGCTCTACGACGTGCTCAAGGACTTCTCGGCGCGCTGGCCGAGCCTGCCGCTCGTCGTCACCGAGTCGGGGATCGCGACCGAGGTCGGCGCGCGTCGGTCGGAGCACATCGTGCGCTCGCTCGAGCAGATCCAACGCGCGATCGACGAGGGCGCGGACGTGCGCGGCTACGACCACGGGCGCAGCTACGACAACTTCGAGTGGGCCGAGGGCTTCGCGCCGCGGTTCGGCCTCTACCAGGTCGATTTCACGACGTACCAGCGCACGCCCACCGAAGGCGCGACGACGTTCGCGGCGATCATCGCCGGTCGCAAGCTCACGAGCGACATGCGGCAGAAGCTCGGCGGCACGGGACCGATGACGCCGGAGCCGGGGTGGGTCTACGGCGACACCTGCGTGACGGCGACCAAGCAATAGCGCCTCCTCGGGCGCGGCGGAGGGGGCCCGGCGCGACCCGGCGAGTGGTAAGCTCGCGCCCGATCATGACCGACAAGCTCGACGTCATCGCGTTCGGCGCGACCGGGTTCACGGGTCGACTCGCCGTCGACTACCTCGCCACGCACGCGCCGAAGGGCGCGCGCTGGGGCATCGCGGGGCGACGCAGAGAGAAGCTCGCCGAGATCGCGGAGGAGATCCGCGCGAGAGGCGGGCCGCGCGTCGAGACGTTCGTCGCGAGCGTCGACGACCCCGGCTCGCTCGCCGAGATGGCCCGCTGCACGCGCGTCGTCATGACGACGGTCGGGCCGTACGCGCGCTACGGCGAGCCCGTCGTGGCCGCGTGCGTCGCGAGCGGGGCCGACTACGTCGACATCACGGGCGAGCCCGAGTTCGTGGACGGCCTGCTCCTCCGCCACGACGCCGCGGCCCGCGAGAAGGGCGTGCGCATCGTCAACTGCTGCGGGTTCGACAGCATCCCGCACGACCTGGGCGCGCTCTACACCGTCCAGAAGATCGCCGCGCTCACGGGCGGTCACGCGGCGCCGATCTCGCTCGAAGGCTTCGTCCAGGGCAACGGCGCGATCTCCGGCGGGACCTGGCACTCGGCCGTCAACGCCTTCTCGAAGCTCGGGGACAGCAAGCGCGCGCGCGCCGCGGCGCGCCCTCCGCGGGACGGGCGCGTCGGGAAGCTCGAGCAGCGCGTGCACTTCGAGAAGGCGGTGGGCGGCTGGGCCGTCCCGATGCCCACCATCGATCCCGAGATCGTCTTGCGCAGCGCGCGGGAGCTCGAGGTCTACGGGCCCAGCTTCCGATACGCCCACTACATGCGGCTCAAGTCGCTCGGATCCGTCGTCGCGCTCGGCGCGGGCGTCGGCGCGGCCGTCGCGCTGGCGCAGCTCGCGCCGACGCGGGAGCTCCTCCTCCGCTGGAAGCAGCCTGGCGACGGACCGGACGCGCTGGAGCGCGAGCACAGCTACTTCAAGGTCACGTTCGTCGCCAAGTCGGCCGGGCACACCTTGATGACGCGCGTGTCCGGGGGCGATCCGGGCTACGGCGAGACGGCGAAGATGATCTCCGAGTCGGCGCTCTGTCTCGCGCTCGATCGCGACGCGCTGCCGGCGCGCGCGGGCGTCCTCACGACCGCGGTCGCGATGGGCGATCTGCTGACCGACCGCCTCCAGAAGGCAGGTATCCGGTTCGAGGTACTGTCGTTTTAGCGCTACGGTGGAGACCAAGATGCGAGAGCACTACGACTGGATCATCATCGGGTCGGGCTTCGGCGGCAGCGTCTCCGCGCTCCGGCTCGCCGAGCGCGGCTACAAGGTGCTGGTGGTCGAGAAGGGACGCCGGTTCGCGCCGGAGGACTTCCCCGAGTCGAACTGGGATCTGAGGCGGTGGCTCTGGATGCCGAAGCTCGGGATGCGCGGCATCTTCCAGATGTCGTTCCTCGAGCACGTGACGATCCTCCACGGCGTGGGCGTCGGCGGCGGCTCGCTCGTCTACGCCAACACCCTCCCGACCCCCAAGGACGGCTTCTTCCAGGCCGAGAGCTGGTCGCGCCTCGCCGACTGGAAGCGCGAGCTCGCGCCGCACTACGAGACGGCGAGGCGCATGCTCGGCGCGACGACGAACCCCGTCATGACGCGCGGCGATCGCGTGCTCGCGGAGGTGGCGAAGGACATCGGTCGAGAGGAGCACTTCCACGCGACCGAGGTCGCGGTGTTCTTCGGCAAGCCGGGCGAGCGGGTCCCCGATCCCTACTTCGACGGCGCCGGGCCCGATCGCGTCGGCTGCACGTTCTGCGGCGCGTGCATGACGGGCTGCCGCGTGGGCGCGAAGAACACGCTCGACAAGAACTACCTCCACCTCGCCGAGCGCCACGGCGCGCGGATCGCCCCGGAGACCGAGGTCACGTCGGTGCGCCCGCGACCTCAGGGCGGCTACCGCGTCGAGGTGACGGGCCGCTTCGCCGCGCGCCCGGACGACGCCCCCGGTCACGTGCCGTACTTCACCGCGGACCAGGTGATCTTCGCTGGCGGCGTGATGGGCACCGTGCCGCTCCTGCTTGCGATGAAGGAGGACGCGCGCTGCCTGCCGAAGCTCTCCCCGCGGCTCGGCGATTTCGTGCGGACCAACAGCGAGGCGCTCACCGGCGTCATCGCCCCGGACTCGGACGAGAGCTTCGCGAAGGGCGTGGCGATCACCTCGATCTTGCACACGGACGAGCACAGCCACATCGAGCCCGTGCGCTACGCCGAGGGTTCGGGGTTCTTCCGCCTGCTCACGATGCCGCAGTCGAGCGGCGCGTCGCTCCTCGCGCGTCTCGCCAGCGTCGTGCGCAACGTCGCCGCGAAGCCGGGTCTCTGGGCGCGCGCCGTCGCCGTGGACGACTTCGCCCGGCGCAGTCAGGTGCTCCTCTACATGCGCGCGCTCGAGGGCACGCTCTCGATGCGCCTCGGCAAGAGCCTCTTCACGGGCTTCCGCAAAGGTCTCGTGAGCATCCTCGACGATCCCGCGAACCGCCCTCGCGCGAACCTGCCCGAGGCGCGTGAGCTCGCGAGCCGCTTCGCGGACAAGGTGGGCGGCGTCGCGGCGACCCTCCTCACCGAGACCGTCCTCGACGTCCCCACGACGGCGCACATCCTCGGCGGCGCGTGCATGGGCGACGGTCCCGACGCCGGCGTCATCGATCATCGCCACCGCGTCTTCGGATACCCCGGCCTCTACGTCATCGACGGCTCCGCCGTCTCCGCGAACCCGGGCGTGAACCCCTCGCTCACCATCACGGCGCTCGCCGAGCGGGCGATGTCCTTCATCCCTCCGAAGGCGGCGTCATGACGATCCGAATGGGGTACTGGGACTGCCCCTCCTGCAACGCGAAGAAGAACCTCGGACCGAACGGCACGTGCGCCATGTGCGGCCGACCGCGCGGCCCCAACATCGCGTTCTACACCGACGACTCCGCGCCCGTCGTCGAGGATCCGGAGCTCGTCGCGCGCGCCCGCGCCGGCGCGGATTGGAAGTGCAAGTACTGCAACGCCGACAACCGCGCGGGCGTCATGGACTGCGCGCAGTGCGGCGCTGGGCCGGACGGCGCCGTTCGACGAGCCGAGACATTCATCCCTGCCGGACCCCCGCCGAAGCCGCGACCGCTCGGGATGATCCTCGGGATCGTCGGCGCGGTCGTCGCCCTCGTCGGGCTCCTGGTCTGGGCGCTCTTCGTCCGCACGACGCAGATCTCGATGACCGTGGAGAAGGTCTCGTGGGTCAAGTCGGCGGTGGTCGAGGCGCTCGTGACGAGCCGCGAATCCGGCTGGTCCGACGACGTGCCGAGCGGCGCGCGTCGCATCAAGACCGAGACGAGGAGCCGCACGAAGCACGTGCAGGACGGCACGACGAAGGTGAAGGTCGGCAAGAAGGATCTCGGCAACGGGATGTTCGAGGACGTCTACGAGACCAAACCGAAGTACGTCGACAAGCAGGTCGACGACGACTGGGTGACGTACGACGTCGACAAGTGGGTGGAGCGCGAGAAGCTCCGCAAGGAGACGACCGACGGCACCGAGCCCGACGATCCCTCGAAGGGGGTGCACGTCGACGCGAGCACCCGCGTCGCCCAGCAGAAGAACGAGATCGTGCTCGACCTCGCCGCGACGGGCGGCAAGCACTACGACTACGAGGTCGACGTCGCGTCCGGAGGCTCGTTCAAGGCCTACAAAGTGGGCCAGAGCTACAAGGCCAAGGTGATCGGCGCCGGCTCGGTCGTCTCGCTCGGGCCATGAGCGCCGCGTCGACCCCCGGGCCGCTCTCGATCGAGGAGCTGGTCCTCCGCGCGGCGTCGCTGGAGGGGCGATCGCTCGACGACGTGGCCGAGGCGATCGGCGCGGCGACCCCCGAGGGCGGACTGCACCAGAAGGGAAAGATCGGCGAGCTCTGCGAGCGAGCGCTCGGCGCATCCGGAGGCTCGTTCGCGCGCGTCGACTTCCCATCGCTCGGGGTCGAGCTGAAGACCATCCCGGTCGGCCCGGACGGGCGCCCGCGCGAGTCGACCTTCGTCTGCGCCATCCGCCTCGACGACGCCGAGACGGCCGAGTGGGAGTCGTCGTGGGTGAGGCGGAAGCTCGCGCGCGTCCTGTTCCTTCCCGTCGTCGGCGCGGGCGAGGGGGGCGCGAGGCGCTTCGGTCGAGCGCGGCTGTGGTCGCCGACGGCCGAGCAGGACGGTCGCCTCCGCGACGATTTCGACGAGGTCATGGGCCTCGTCGGCATCGGGCGCGTCGAGGACGTCACGGCCCACCTCGGCCGCTACCTCCAGGTGCGTCCGAAGGCGCGCGACGGCTCCGCGCGCACGGTCGCGTTCGGCGCCGACGGTGAGCGCATCGCCACCGTCCCGCGCAGCTTCTACCTGCGCTCGCTCTTCACCGGCGCCATCCTCCTCGATCCGCGGGCGCTCCCCTGACGAGGATCAGCCGTCGCGGCTCGGCACGAGCACGCCGGGGTTCATGATCGAGGCGGGGTCGAGCGCGCGCTTCACCGCCGCGAGCGCGTCGCCGAAGAGGTCCGGCCGCTCCGTGAGGTAGTGCGGCATCACGTCGCGACCCACCGCGTGGTGGTGCGTGCACGTGCCTCCTGCCCCGAGGAACGCCGAGGTGATCGCGTCCTTGATCGCGCGCCACTGCGCGTCCGGATCGGCGCGGGCCGCGCACAACAGCGTGTAGTACGGCGCGCAGCCGTCGGGGTAGGCGTGCGTGACGCGGCGACTGAGGACGTGCGGCCCCTCCACCACCTCGGCGACGGCGCGCCGCGCGGCCTCGTCGAGCGTCGCGAGTCGGTCCCACGTCACCGCGGTCTCGTACGTCTCGACGAAGACGCCGCGCAGGATGATCTCGTCACGAAGGTAGGGCGCGTTCAAGAACGCGCTCTTGTAGCCGTCGGCGGTCTCGTCACGCGCGCCGCCGCGCTCCGACGAGACCTTGATCCGGTCGACGGGGATCGTGCCCCCGGCTTCACGCGCGATCTCGACGGCCCTCTCGATCCAGGGGCCGACCGGGTGGTCCGCCGACTCGAACGCGAGGAGCAGGAGCGCGACGTCTCCCCGCCCGACCCCGCCGATGACGGCCTCCACCGGGTCGAGCAGGCGGCAGTTCGTAGGATAGAGACCCGACTGCGACAGCATTCGAAGTGCAACGACACCGTGGTCGAAAGAGTCGAACCTGACCGTCGCCGACGCGCGATGCGTCGGGCGCTCCACGAGCCGCACCCACGCCTCGGTGATGACGCCGAGCGCGCCCTCCGAGCCGATGAAGAGGCGGTCGGGCGCCGGCCCCGCCCCCGATCCCGGTAGGCGCCTCGTCGCGACCACGCCTCGCGGCGTCACGACGCGGAGCGACTCGACGAGGTCGTCGATGTGCGTCGCGAGCGTCGCGAAGTGCCCGCCCGCGCGCGTCGCGATCCACCCCCCGAGGGTCGAGAGCTCGAAGGACTGCGGGAAGTGTCGGAGGCTCAGGCCGGAGGGGCGCAGCTGATCTTCCAGATCCGGGCCGAGCGCGCCCGCCTCGATGCGCGCTGCGCGACAGGTGCGATCGATCTCCACGACGCGCCGCATGCGGCCGAGATCGAGCGAGAGCGTGCCGCGGTAGGACGCGCTCACCTCGGGCTCGACGCCGCCGGCGACGCTCGACCCGCCTCCGTACGGCACGACGGCGACGTTCTCGCGCGCCGCGAAGTCCAGCCAGTCGACGACGTCGCGCTCCTCCGCGGGGAACGCCACGAGATCCGGCGGGTGGGGGAAGCGTCCGTCCACGGCGCGGGCGACGTCTCGGTACGACTTGCCCATCGCGTGCGAGAGGCGATCGAACGGCGTCTGACTCGCCTGCGCAGCGAGCGCCTTCGGCGGCCTCACCCGAGGCGCGCGGAGCGTCACGGCGTCTTCGGTCGGTGGGTTCCGCCGCGAGAGAGAGCCCCCGAGCATCGCGCCGAGGCTCGCCTCGGCGAACGCGACGCTCTCCGGAGGGACGACGTGATCCTCGTATCCCCAGCCCCAGAGCTTGCGTCGGCGCACGAGCGTGGCCGGCGTCAGTGCTGCGGATCGTTGGGGGTCGAAGAGCCCGTGGGCGCAGGAGGCAGCGTGACCCCGCTGAGCGGCACCGTCACCTGATCGAGCGTCGCCGTGGCCTCGTCGCCGTTCTCGAGCTTCACGCGGTAGCGCACGCCGTCGTCGAGCACCTCTTGGACGAGCCCCGGGGTCACCTCGTCCGAGCGCGTCACCCACACCTTGTCGTTGACCTTGTGCTGGCGCACATCCATCGGCTGGACGGCGTTCGCGGCGACGCGCTGGGGCTTGCCGGCGAGGCCGAGGACCCAGGTGCGGCCCTCGTCGGTCGACACGAACTGGCCCGTGCGGAGCTTCGCGTCCTTGCTCAGCACGCCCTCGCGCTCCTCCTTGAAGAGGATCGGGGCGCCGAAGTGGAGCGTCGCGTCCAACTTGCTGACCTCGGACGCGTCGAACTCCTTCTCCTCGACCGCCACGGCGAAGCGGAACTTCACCTTCAGCTTGGGCGTGAGGGCGGTGACGCGCCCGAACACGCGCGTGCCGTAGGCGCTCGCCATGACGGCGTCGCCCATCGCGAGATCCTTGGCGGGCTCGGCCGGCACGACGAACGCGGCCGGGACGAAGTAGTCGACGCCGTCGATCGAGAACACGACCACGGTCTCGCCTTCGATGCGGCTCACCTCGTGGAGCGACAGCTTGAGCGTGTCCCATCCGGCGCTCACCGGGATGGCGGCCCACGCCTTCTGGCCCTCCTTCACCGGCGACTTCACCTCGGGACCCCCGAAATCGGCCCATTTGACCGGTCCGGAGGGGCCGGCGCTCGGGATCGGGATCGCGCTCAGCGCCGAAGAGGCGCTCGGGGCGGCGCTGGCGGTCGCGCTCGCCGAGGGCTTCGCGGACGGCGGCGGGGTGGGCGGCTGAGTCGGGGCCGGATGGCTCGACGGCTGAGGCTGTGCCGGCTTGTCACCGCACGCCGCTGCGCCGAGGCACAGGAGCGAGGTGACGAGGGCAGCCTGGAGGGTGCGCGATCTCATGGGGCAACGCTGGGTGTGAGAACCGAGCGCATCATCACCGACTGCGGCCCGCCCTGCAACCCGTCATCTGTCCGGTGCCCTGTTTCTCGCCCCGAAAAGGCTCCGCGCCGTCACGAACGTGTCACTGCGTCGAGGCCCGGAGTGCGCTAGATCCCCGCGCGAGTGAGGAGGCGTCCATGGCTCGCATCCTGGTTGTCGAAGACGAAACCGATCTCCAGCAAGTGCTCGACTACAACCTGCGCCAGGCCGGGCACGAGGTGCTCATCGCCTCGCGCGGCGGTGACGCGCTGAAGATCGCCCGCGCCGAACGGCCGGACGCGATCCTGCTCGACCTCATGCTCCCCGACCTGCTGGGCACCGAGGTGTGCCGCACGCTGAAGTCGGCGCCCGACACGCGGGGCATCCCGATCATCATGGTCACCGCCAAGGGCGAGGAGATCGACCGCGTCGTCGGCTTCGAGATCGGCGCGGACGACTACGTGGTCAAGCCGTTCAGCGTCCGCGAGCTCCTCCTCAGGGTGAACGCCATCCTGCGCCGGAGCGCACAGCCGACCGACGACATCGCCATCGAGTTCGGCGCCCTCAAGATCGACCGCGCCGCGCACCGTGTGTGGATCAGCGGCACGGAGGTCGACTTCACGCCGCTCGAGTTCCGACTGCTCGTCACGCTCTACGAGCGCCGCAATCGCGTGCAGACCCGCGCGTCGCTCCTCGACGACGTCTGGGACGTCCAGGCCGACCTCACGACGCGCACCGTCGACACCCACGTGAAGCGCCTGCGCGAGAAGCTCGGGAACGTCCGGGACTACGTCGAGACCGTCCGCGGGGTCGGCTATCGCTTCGTCGGCAACCCCGACGAAGCCGGCCGGTGAGGGCGTGAGCCTCGCTCGGTCTTCGGCGCGGAGGCGCGCGTGAAGCCCCTCGGTCTGCGCAGCAAGCTGTTCCTGCTCTCGGTGGTGCTCCTCGCCCTGGCGGGCGCGTGCGGCTTCGCCTACCTGCGCGTCATCGCCGATCGCACGCTCCGCTCGGAGGTCCGTGAACAGCTGCGCGTGCGCCTCGATCTCGTCGAGCGGGTCGCGTCGAGCAGCGACGCCCCCCTCGCGCCCTCCGCGGCGTGGGACGATCTCGCCGACGATCTCGGCAAGCGCTCGAGCTCCCGCGTGACCATCTTCGACACCGGGCAGCACCTGCTCGGCGACTCGCGCCTGACCCTCGACGAGGTGCGCGCGAACCCGCCCGACGATCGACCCGAGGTGCGCGCCGCGCTGCGCGGCGAGCACGGCGAGAGCACGCGCTACTCGGCCGTGCTGCACGAAGAGGTGAGCTACGCCGCCGTGCCGCTCCTCCGCGGCGAGAAGATCGTCGGCGCGGTGCGCGTCGCGCTCCCGTCGGACGAGCTGCAGGCCACGCGGCGAACGCTCGAGCACGGCCTCCTGGTCGCGTGCATCGTGGGCGTCCTCGCCGCGATCGTCATGAGCACCGTCGCGAGCCATTTGGCGCTCCAGGGGGTGCGGGAGCTCACCCTCGCCGCGCGGCGGATGGCCGGCGGCGATCTCGAGGTGCGCACGCGCGCCGACGGGCAGGACGAGATCGCCGACCTCGGTCGATCGCTCGAGCAGCTCGCGGACGGCCTGCGATCGAGCCTGAGGGAGCTGGTCGGCGAGCGCGACGTCTTGAGCGGGATCCTCACGAGCATGCGAGAGGGTGTGCTCCTCGTCGATCGCGACGGCATGGTCGCCCTCATCAACCCGGCCCTCCGAGAGATGCTGTTCCTCGGCGACGACGACGTCGGCAAGCCGCCGAGCGAGGCCATCGACGACGCGGAGCTGCACGAGCTGGTCGAGCTGGCGCGCGAGAAGAGCGAGGGCGCGCAGGGCGAGATCGAGGTCGAGGGCATCAAGCCTCGACGCCTCCTCGTGCGCGCCGAGCCGCTCCCCGTGGAGCCCGGCGGCGTGGTCGTCGTGTTCCACGACGTCACGGATCTGCGGCGGCTCGAGACGCTGCGCCGCGACTTCGTCGCGAACGCCTCCCACGAGCTGCGCACGCCGGTCACGTCGATCCGCTCGGCCGCCGAGACGCTCGCGGGCATGCCGCCCACCGACGCGGAGGCGCAGCAGCGCTTCCTCGGCATCATCGAGCGCAACGCGGAGCGCCTGCAGCGCCTGGTCGAGGATCTGCTCGATCTGTCGAAGATCGAGTCGCGCGAGCTCGAGCTCACGCGCGAGCCCGTGGATCTGCGCATCACCGCCGATCGCGTCGTGTCGCTCCTGGCCGATCGCGCGTCGCGAAATCGGACGGCCCTCCACGTGACCATCGCCGCCGACCACCCCATGGCCTTGGCCGACAGCCGCGCGCTCGAGCAGATCCTCGAGAACCTGCTCGAGAACTCGATCAAGTACTGCCCCAACGCCGGCGTCACGGTGCGCGCGACCGCCGAGGAGCACGACGTGGTGCTCGTCGTCGAGGACAGCGGACCCGGGATCGAGAAGCGCCACCTCGAGCGGCTGTTCGAGCGCTTCTACCGCGTCGACACCGGTCGATCCCGCCAGCTCGGCGGCACCGGCCTCGGCCTCGCGATCGTCAAGCACCTGGCCGAGGCCATGGGTGGCTCGGTGAAGGTCGACAGCACCGTCGGCAAGGGGACGCGCTTCACCGTGCGGCTGCCCGCGTACACCGCGAGCGAGGACGAGCACACGCCGACGAGCCTCCCGGAGCCCGTGGCGGCGGTCGCCCGCCCCCACGCTCCTCCCCCGTCGACGGGCTGAGGCCGAGCAGCACCGGGGCCGCTCGGCCTCGCCTCGCGCTCACTTCTTCGGCTTCGCCGGCGCCGGCTTCTTCGGCGGCACCGCCGGGGGCGCCTTCGGCGAGGGCGCCGGCGCCTTCGCGGGGCCCTTCGCCGGCGCGGGCTTGCCGCCCGGCGCGGGCGG
>CAYYKK010000222.1:0-12395 GCA_964467935.1 uncultured Polyangiaceae bacterium | reverse complement strand
GCGCTACGTCTGCATCCACGGGCATTTCTACCAACCGCCCCGCGAGAACGCGTGGACCGAGGTCGTGGAGCGCCAGCCTTCCGCGCGGCCGTACCACGACTGGAACGAGCGCATCACCGCCGAGTGCTACGGGCCCAACGCGCGCGCGAGGGTGCTCGGCGAGGGCGAGCGCATCGTGCAGATCGTCAACAACTACGCGAGGGCGAGCTTCAACGTCGGTCCCACGCTCCTCTCCTGGCTCGAGGAGGCGTCGCCGCGCACGTACGCCGCGATCCTCGAGGCCGACAAGGAGAGCCTCCTGCGCTTCTCGGGGCACGGATCCGCCATCGCGCAGGCCTACAGCCACATGATCCTTCCGCTCGCGAGCGAGCGCGACAAGGCGACGCAGGTCCGCTGGGGCGTGCGCGACTTCGAGCGTCGCTTCGGCCGCAAGCCCGAGGGGATGTGGCTCGCCGAGACGGCGGTCGACACGGCGTCGCTCGAGGCCCTCGCGAAGGAGGGCATCCTCTTCACGATCCTTTCTCCCCGACAGGCCAAGGCCGTCCGCGGGCCGAACGACGCGGCGGCGACGCCGGTCGACGAGTCGACGCTCGAGACGCGTCGTGCCTACCGCGTCGAGCTGCCGAGCGGCCGGAGCATCGCCGTCTTCTTCTACGACGGCGCGACGTCGCAAGCGGTCGCGTTCGAGCGGCTCCTGTCGGATGGCGCCGGTTTCGCTCGCCGCCTCCTCTCGACGTTCAAGGACGATCCGCGACCTCAGCTCGTGCACATCGCGACCGACGGCGAGACGTACGGGCACCATCACCGCTTCGGCGAGATGGCGCTCGCGTGGGCGACGACGGCGATCGAGCGCGAGGAGGACGTGCGGCTCACGAACTACGGCGAGTTCCTGGCGCGCCACCCGCCCGACCACGTCGCCCACATCGTCGAGCAGAGCTCGTGGAGCTGCTTCCACGGCGTCGGTCGATGGTCTTCCGACTGCGGCTGCCGCATGCGCGCGGACTCGAACCAGGCGTGGCGCGCGCCGCTCCGAGGCGCGCTCGACGCGCTGCGGGCGAAGCTCGACGCGATCTTCGAGGCGAGCGGTGGAGATCTCTTCGCGGACCCGTGGGCCGCCCGCGACGCGTACGTCGACGTGGTCCTCGACCGCTCCGCCGACGTCATCGCGGCGTTCTTCGCGCGCACGCAGAAGCGGCCGCTCTCAGGGGACGAGCAGGCGCTCGCGCTCCGCCTCCTCGAGATGCAGCGCCATGCGATGCTGATGTATACGAGTTGCGGTTGGTTCTTCGACGACGTGTTCGGTCTCGAGACGACGCAGATCCTGCAATACGCCGTGCGCGCGCTCGAGATCGCCGAGCGGGTCTCGGGTCACTCGCTCTTCGAGCACTTCCTCCGCGATCTCGAGCCCGCCCGGAGCACCGCCTCGGGGACGCTCGGCGCGCGCGAGGTCGTCGAGCAGCGCGTCCTCTCTCACCGCGTGGATCTGGCGCGCGTGGGCATGCACCACGCCGTCTTCTCCGCGCTCGAGGCGCCTCGTCCGTTCGAGACGCGCGCCCACTCCATCGAGCCCTTGTCCCACCATTTCGAAGGGAGCGGGACGGTCGACGCGCCGGCGCTCGCGCTGGGGCGCATGCGCGTCCGGCACCGCTTCACGGGCGACCAGGCCGACCAGGCCTTCGTCGTCGCGCACCTCGGGGAGCTGCGGGTGCGGGGGGCGCTCACGCACTGGGAGGACGGTGCGTCCTTCGAGGTCTTCGCGGCCGAGCTCGTGCACCTTCTCCGATCGGGGGAGGTCGAGCGCGCGCTCGACCTCGCGCGCGAGCGCCTCTCGGTGCCGATCGACTCGCTCGGGGTGCTCCTCGTCGACGAACACCAGCGGGTCTTCGAGGCGCTCATCGCCGAGACGATGGCGCGCGTCGACACGCAGTTTCGGCGCATCCACGAGGACTGCTCGCCGCTCCTCAAGTACATCGCCCCGACGGACATCGATCCTCCGAGGTCGCTCCGCACCGCGACGCGCCTCGTGCTCGGCGCCGACATCGCGCGCGAGCTCTCCCTCGACGCGCCCAGCTTCGAGCGTCTCGAGCGGCTGATCGGCGAGGCGAGGGCGCTCGACGTGCGCCTCGACGAGGAGGAGCTCGGGGTGTTCGCCGCGCGCCTCGTCGAGCGCCTCTGCGCACGCGTCGAGGCCGATCCGAACGACCACGCCGCGCTCCGCGATCTGTCGACCGCGATCGATCTGACGCGCGCGGTCACCCACGGCCCCGACTTCACCCGCGCGCAGGACCTCGTGTGGGCGCTCTGTCGCAGCACCACCGGCGGTCGCGAGGCGCCCCGCCCCGGGACGACCCTCGCCCACCTCGCCGACAAGCTCCACCTGCAGATCCGGGACGAGCCGCCGCTGCGCCGGCGGTCTTCGCGTCCACCCCCGTCGCGGCCACCTCGATCATCGCGGGGTTGACGTGCGCGGCGGGGCACGCTGATCTTCGCCCCATGATCAGCCTTCAGCCGAAGACCCTCGAGCGTATCCGCAACCACTTCCGCGAGGTCGGTCAGCCCGCGAGCGTGAGCTTCACCTCGCCGAAGGCCCTCGACGATCCGTTCGCAGGCGACGCGGACGCGGCGCGCCGATTCGACGCGCTCTTCGAGGCGATGTTCCTCATGATCGCCGCCGACGGCACCGTCGACGACGCCGAGTTCGAGGTGCTCCGTGGCGCCGTCCGCGGCCTCACCGACAACGCGATGCGCACCGCCCACATCGACAAGATGATGGCCGACTGCAAGAAGCGCCTCGAGCAGGGCAAGGCCGCGCGACTTGAGGCGATCGCGCCGATCCTCAAGGAGGACCCGGCGCTCACCGAGGCGGCCTTCTCGCTCGCCGCGGCCATCGCGTTCGCGGACAGCGAGATCCAAGACGAAGAGAACGAGCTCATCAACGAGCTCGCCGAGGCGCTCGACATCGACGGCTACCGGGCCGAGGAGCTCCTCTCGCAGCTCGAGAACGACTCGGTCGACTGAAGCGCCTCGAACCTCGGTGGTCTGCGCGGAGCGCGGGGGCTCAGCTCCCGCGCTCGATGACCCAGACGCCGTTCACGTCGGGCATGGGCACCCTCGTCTCGCCCGACGCGTCGAAGAGGTCGAGGTGCGGCTCGACGTGGCTCGGGTAACCAGGTTGCAGATACGACGCGAGATCGGCTGGGACCGGGACCTCGAGGGCCTTGGCGCCCGGCTCCGCCCGCTCGCACGCGGCCACGAGGCGCGCGACGTACTCGTCGCGCGGTAGGACGGCGCGCTGCTCTCGTATCTCGTACGGGAACGAGTCGGGCCCCCAGGTGAAGGTCGTCAGGAACTCGTAGAGGTCGCGCGCGCCCAGCTTGACGCGCTTCGGGCCGACCACGTCGTACGGCACGGGGCGCGCCTCGTAGCTCTTCGCGAAGAGGACGAACCCGTCGTACCACGCGTCCGACTTGAAGGAGACGACGCGGGGCTCGTCCTTCGGCATCACGCCGTCGCGGACGATGATGCGCCCGCGGGGCCGGAGCGCGCGGAACGCGGCGGCGACGATCGCCTCGACGCTCGCGAACGAGAACCGGGCCGGAGGCTCGCCCCACGGGACGTAGGAGAAGATCTCGTGGAGCACCGAGCAGAAGACGACCGTGCAGAGCTCGCCCTTGCCGAAGATGTCCGCGATCTTGAACGCGTCGCCGTGCACCATCTCGTAGGGCGGCGAGACGCCCGTGTGCCGCTCCTTGAACGCCTCGACCACGCTGCGGGACGCGTCGAGGCCCACGATGCGTGAGCCTGCGTAGCGCTCCGCGAGCAGCTCGAGCACCACGCCGCCGCCCGGGCCGACCTCGACGATCGTTCCGGGGACGACGAAGTCGAGCATGCGGCTCTTGTCGGAGCGCGCCGAGTTCATCGACGAGAGGTAGCTCGCCTCGTTCGAGACGCGATCGAAGTCGTCCTTGCGCAGCCCGTAGAGATCGCAGAGCGACTTGAGCGTCTGGTGGAACGCCGGGGCGTGCTTCTTCTCGTACACCGAGAGGAGCGTGAGCAGCGCGCCCGCCTCCGGGTTCGCGCGGAGCGACACGGCGAGCGCGTGCTCGCCGCCCTTGGCCGAAGGGAACGACACGAGGGGCGCATCGGCCTCGTCACCCGAGGCGCCCTCGCCGTCGGGGCCGAGCGCGCCCGCGAGGAGCCGATCGGTCTTGGTCGACTCGAGGAGCGCCTCGAGCAGCCGCACCGGGTAGCGCCTCGGCCTGCCCTCGTCGTCGCGCAGCTCGCTCACGAGCCCGAGGAGATCGAGGTGCCACGTGCGGCTCGTGTCGATCTTCGCCTTCACCGCGCTGCCGGAGAGAAACAGCAGGAGACGGACGCACGCGTCGAGCGAGAGCGCCCCGAGCGCGGCTTCGGCGTACCAAATCTGCGCGCGCGCGAGGCGACCCTCGAGCACGCTGCGCGCGCCCTGCAGCCGATCGAGCGCGCGCTCGACCTCGTGCGGGGGCTCGCGCGAGACGAGCGCCCCGCCGCGCATGCGCGCGATGCGCCTCGAGAAGGGAGTGCGGACGAGCTCGCGGCTCGACGCCGTCATCAAGATCGCGCGCTCCTCTTCGGCGAACTCCGCGGCGAGCGCGTCGGTCCACAGCCCGTCTCGCACGGCGCTCGTCTCGGCGCGGTTCATGATCGACCAGACCTTGCCGAGCTCGACGCCTCCATCCGGCTCTTCTTTGGCGAAGTCGAGCAGGGCGCCGAGCGCGTCGCGCGAGACCTCGCCGCGGAGCCGCATGCCGGTGAGCCCGCTCGACGCGCAGAGGATGCGGGCGCGATCGGCGAAGCGGCCATCCTCGGAGAGCGGCGCCTTCGAGAGGACGCGACGCATGACGTCGTCGAGGATCACCGCGGAGTCTTCGTTGTGGACGGTGCCGTCGACGCCGAGCCGGATGCGCCAAGCGTCGCGCTGCGGCCCGGTGCCGCCCTTCGCGACGTCGGAGAAGAGCAGCGCCGTCGTGAGCAGCGCGCGGCTCGCCGGCGGGAGCTCCGCTGCGAGCGGCAGCGCGACCGTGAGGGCGCGGATGACGCGATCGAGCAGCGGGGTCTTTCGGCCGCCCTCGCGCGGCTTCTGGTGCTCGTAGGTGACGACGCGCGGCGGGACGCAGAGCCCCGCGAGCTCGGGCAGCACGGCGGCGATGCGCTCGCCCGCGATCGACGCCGGCAGATCGGCGAGACACGCGAGCGCGACGATGCCGTGCAGCGGAGACGCGACCGCCCACGCCGCGACGTCGACCTCGCTGTGCCAGGCGACCTCTCCGAGCGCCCGCTCCGCCTCGTCGATCCCGCGCTGCGGCTCGTCGGGGTGGATCGCAGCGAGCCTCCGGCACGCCTCGGGCGCGAACGTGAGGAAGGTGCGGCCGGTGGGAGGAGTGCTCACCACCCTAGAGCTATCGAAATTCGCCGAAAAAGGGCTCGAAAAAAAGTTGGAACCAAGCGCGAGGCGGCGTGTCTCTCGAAGTGCGCCACGAACGATGCCGGCCGAGGGGAGGCGAGAGCCGACCCACCGAATCGCTCCCTGGCCGTCGCGGCTGCCCGCGAACAGTCGCTCTCCGTCGCCTCTCGACTCCCTCGAGAGGACGTGGGCGCCGAGTGATCTCGGCCTCGCGGCGACGGCGTGCACCCACCCGTTCCGAGGACCCGCGCGTCCTCTGGAGGCTCCCATGTCGTCGTCGCCCATCTCGTTCGACTCTCGCAAGAACCCCTTCTTCGGCGTGGATGCGTTTGCAACCAAGTCGCCCTTCGAGAGCGAGCCGAGCGACGACGACGTGGTCTCCGCGACCGCGCCCGAGGGCTCGTACACCTACGCGCTCGTCCCGAGCGCGCCCGCGGTCGACGCCTCGGAGGTCGAGAGCACGAGCGCCGCCGTCGAGCTCCAGATCCGCTGGGCCGACGCGACCCTCCACGTCGCGCACCTCGCGGCGGGGCGATCGTTCGCGGTCGGTGAGGAGGGCGCCGACTTCCTCCTTCCGCAGGACAAGCTCGGTGCCGCGCGCTTGCCCCTCCTCGTCACGGACGCGTCCGGCGGCTCGCGCGTGGTGATCGCCGACGGCGCCGAGGGGCGCGTGCAGCTGCCTGGCAAGAAGTCGATCTCGCTCGCGGAGGCTGGCGTCGAAGGGCTCACGCAGCCCTCGACGCACCTCGCGGGGGCGCGGGAGATGTCGCTCCCCCTCGGCGCGCGCGTCACGATGCAGAAGGGCGGCTTCACGTTCGAGCTCGTCGCGACGCACGCAGGCAAGAAGATCGCCGGCCACGTCGCGCCGAACAAGCGCGCGCTCGGCATCGCGGCCCTCTCTGGCGTGCTCCACGCGGCGGTGTTCGCGTCGATGTTCGCCTTCATGCCCGCCCTCGACACGTCGGACGACGGACAGATCACCGACGACCAGCGCGCGATGCTCTCGCAGACGTTGAAGGCGATGGCCGAGCGCGAGGCCGAGGCCGCGAAGGAGGAGGCGAAGGACGCGGGGCAGGAGTCGGCGGGCCAGAGCGGCAAGCGCGCCGCCGGCGACGAAGGCAAGATGGGCTCGACCGAGTCTCAGGCGAAGAACAAGGCGTTCGCCATCAAGGGCAACGCGTCCGAGAAGTCGCTCAGCAAGGCCGTCGCGCTGAAGGAGGCGCAGGACTTCGGCATGATCGGCCTCGTCAACACGATGAACGGCGACACCAAGGCGCCGCACGCGGACTGGGGCGACGTCGCCATGGGCAGCGACCCGTTCAGCGCGAACGGCAACATGTGGGGTGACGCGCTCGGTGAGGCGTCCGGCAACGGCGGCCTCGGGCTCTCCGGCGTCGGCGAGGGCGGCGGCGGCAAGGGCTTCGGCGTCGGCCTGACCGACATCGGCACGGTCGGTCGCGGCATGGGCACGTGCGACGGCGGACCGTGCACGGGCTTCGGACACAACGGCGGCGTCCTCGGCGGAAGCCACAAGGCGAAGGCGCTCGGCATGCGGCCCGACGGCGAGACCAAGGTCGGTGGTCGTCTCCCGCCCGAGGTGATCCAGCGCGTGATTCGCCAGAACTTCGGCCGGTTCCGCATGTGCTACGAGAACGGCCTCAAGTCGAACCCGAACCTCCAGGGGCGCGTCGCGGTCCGCTTCGTGATCGGTCGCGACGGCTCGGTGGGCACGGCCGCCAACGGCGGCTCCGACCTCCCCGACTCGGGCGTCGTCGGCTGCGTGGTGCACGCCTTCTACGGCATCAGCTTCCCGCAGCCCGAGGACGGCATCGTCACCGTCACCTATCCGATCATGTTCACGCCCGGCAGCTGAGCCGAAGCGCTTCGTCGCGCGGAGCCCTGCGAGAGAACCTCTCGCGGGGCTCGGCGCATTTTTGCGTCCGATCCCTCGCGCCCCCGTGTGAGCAAGCATAGCCTCGTCGAGCGCCGCGGTCGGCGCGGCGGGTGAGGGACCATGTTCGACTTCATGCCTTTCATGGGCATCGGCATCACGATCGTCGCGATCGCCTTCTCGGTCTTCATGATGGTGCGCGTCTTCGGCGGCCTCGCGAAGGGATCGGCGGAGCGGGATCGGCTGCTGCGCGTCGGGATCCCCGCGCGCGCGCGCGTCCTCGGCGTCCAGATGGGAGGCATGACCGTGACCGTCGGCGTCGATCGCCAGCTGCAGCTCGTCATCGGCGCCGAGATCCACATCGACGGGCGACCCCCCTATCCGGCGCAGATCACCGCGCTCGTGTCCGAGCTGCAGATCCCGCAGGTCCAGCCCGGCGCCTGGCTCGACGTGCGCGTCGACCCCCAGGTGCCGACGACCATCGCGCTCATCGCGACCGGCGCGCTGCCCCCCGGCGGTGGCTTCGGCGGTCCACCCGGCATCGGCGGAGGCTACGGCGGCCCACAAGGGGGCGGCTATGGCGGACCCCAAGGCGGGTTTGGTGGACCGCAGGGCGGCTATGGCGGACCCGGCGGCGGGTATGGCGGACCGCAAGGCGGCTACGGCGGACCGCAAGGCGGCTACGGCGGACCTGGCGGCGGCTACGGCCCGCCGGGCGGCGGACCCGCGGGGCCAGGTGGATACCGCGCGTTCGAGGCGTCGCGCTGAGGCCGATCCGCCGAGGTGATCGGCGCCGCGGCTCGGCCCCCTTCCTCACGCGTAGCGCGCCGGGTCGACGCCGAACCATTCGAGGACGAGCTCGCGCGACTCGCGGTCGCGCTCGTCGTACCGAGGGCACGAGTCGAGGTAGGCGACCTCGAAGTCGAGCCAGTAGTGCTTGCCCGTCTTCGCCCCGATCACGATGTTGCCGAGCTTCACGTCGAGCGGCGCGACGCCGGCCGCGAGGATCTCGGACGCGAGCGAGCCGATCGCGTCGGCGTGCTCTTGGCGATGAGGGAGGTACGCGGCGATCTCGCGCGCCTTGCGCGAGTGCTCGTCGAGCCCGCCCCATCCAGCGCCGTCGGCGTCCAGGATCTGCGCGCCCTCCTCGGCCACCGCCTTCTGCAGCGTCTGGCCGTGGATGTAGTCGATGAGCAGGACGCGGTTCGCGAGATCGATGTGGCGCAGGCGGGGCACGCCGTCGACGTTGCGCAGTCGAACGAGGCACGCCGCCTCGTTGAAGAAGGGGATCTCGAGCTGGCCTGCGAGGTAGTGGCCGATCGAGAGACCCCACCACTTGCCCCGGTTGAACCGCTTCTCGACGACCACCTCGCCTCGTCGGAGCAGGATGCGAAGTCCGTAGCGCAGCCGCGCGATGCGCTTGTCGCGCCGGTTGAAGAGCTTCTCGTCGGCGGGGTGCTCGGCGAACGCGTAGCCGTCCTGGTCGATCTCCGCGAGCACGCGGTCGCCCGCGCCGATCTCCTTCACGCTCGGGATCTCGTGGGGTCTCAGGGCGTCCGGAGGCGGCGCGGTGAGCGTCGGCACCGTGCGACGCGCGAGCGCCGCGTACGTCTCGGCGCGCACCGTCGCCATGCGGCCGACCACGGCGGCACCTTTGATGCGCCAGACGGCGTCCGCGACCTTGCTCGGGACGAGGGCGCGCTGCGGGGAGCGATTCATGGCGTGTGTCGGTCGCTGTCTAGTCGGACTCGTGTCGGTTTCCAATCGGCGGCGACGGGCGACGGCTGCCCGCGCGGGCGCCCCCGTGATACCACGAGCGCTCTATGTGCGGCATCGCCGGTCGGTTCAACTTCAAGAGCGGAGCCCCCGTCGCCAAGGCGGATCTCGTCACGATGGCGCGCCGGATGGCGCACCGCGGCCCCGATGGTGAAGGCTATTTCATCGACGGCCCCGTCGGGTTCGCCCACAAGCGGCTCGCCATCATCGATCTCGAGGGCGGCTACCAGCCGATGGCGAGCCGCGATGGCTCGCTGCTCATTTGCTACAACGGCGAGGTCTTCAACTATCTCGAGCTCTTCGACGAGCTGCGCGCGAGCGGCCTCGAGCCCCGGACGAAGAGCGACACCGAGGCGGTGCTCCTCGCGTACGAGAGGTGGGGCCTCGACTTCCCGAAGAAGCTGAACGGGATGTTCGCGATCGCGATCTGGGACACGAAGAAGAAGCGGCTCGTGCTCTGCCGCGATCGCATGGGCGTCAAGCCCATGTACTACGCGCTCACCGACGACGGCGTCGTGTTCGCCTCCGAGCTGAAGGCGCTCCGCGGCGCGAAGGGCGTCGACACGTCGCTCGAGCCCGACGCGTTCGACGACTTCATGACGCTCGGCTACGTGGTGCACCCGCGCACGATCGTGCGCGGCGTGAAGAAGCTCGAGCCCGGCACCACGCTCGTCCTCGAGGCGGGCAAGCCGCCCGCGTCCACGCGCTACTGGCGGCTGCAGTTCATGCCCGACGAGTCGAAGGACGAGCGCGCGTGGGCGGACGAGGTGCGCGGCCTCTTCGACGATGCGGTCCGCCTGCGCCTTCGCAGCGACGTGCCGCTCGGCGTGCTCCTCTCCGGAGGCGTCGACTCGAGCGCCATCGCGACCACGCTCGCGAAGAACCAGGGCGGCGCGCACGGGGTCGACAGCTTCTGCACCGGCGTCGACGTGCCCGGCGCGATCAACGAGTTCGAGTGGGCGCGGACGATGGCCGACCGGCTCGGCACGCGACACCACGAGCTCAAGCTCTCCGCCGAGGAGAACGGCGCGCTCCTCATCGAGAGCGCCGGCCTGCTCGACGAGCCGCTCGCCGAGCCGATGGTCGCGCAGCTCCTCGCCGTCTGCCGGCTCGCGCGCAAGCACGTGACCGTCGTGCTCTCCGGCGAGGGCTCCGACGAGACGTGGTTCGGCTACTACGCGTACCGGACGATGTACGCGATCGAGCTCGCGCAGAAGCTCGTCCCGGACGGTCTCTTGCGCATCGCCGGCCCGCTCGTCGACGCCGCCGCAGGGGTGCTCCCCGTCTCCGCCAAGCTCGCGAAGCACCTGCGCAACGCGACGGAGCCCCTCGAGCGACGGTATCTCGGTCTCAACTACTTCGATCCGTCCCTCAAGCGTCGCATGTACTCGCAGCGCTCGCGCGACGCGTTCGCGCACAAGGACGCGCGCGAGGCGATGCGCGCGCTCTACGACGGCGCCGGCGGGCCCGAGGCGATCTCGCAGATGGCCGCCGTCGACTGCCGCGGCTGGCTCGTCGACAACACGCTCGCGAGGAGCGATCTGATGAGCATGGCCGCATCCGTCGAGCTGCGGGTGCCGTTCCTCGACTACCGACTCGTCGAGCTCGCGAGCCGCGTGCCCGCCCGCTACAAGGTGAAGCCCCGCGATCAAAAGGCGATCTTGAAGAAGGCGCTCGGCGATCGCCTCCCGGAGGACGTGGTCAAGCGCAAGAAGGTCGGCTTCCCGACGCCGCTCCGGCCCCTCTTCCGCGGACCTTGGGGCCGCGAGGCGGAGGAGGCGGTGCTGAGCCCGTCGAAGAGCGCCGAGGGGCGCTTCGATCTCGACTTCGTCCGCGGCATGTTCCGCGACCACCGTGACGGCACGAACGACTACTCGATGCCGCTCGTCCAGCTCCTCATGTTCTCGTACTGGGCCCGCTCGGCGGATCGACTCGACGCCGAGCGCTTCGACGGCGCGAGCGCCGCGGCGTCCTCCCCGTCCGCGTGAGCCGAGGCATGAAGATCCTCTTTCTGAGCACGCTCTACAGCTCACCCCACCAGCCCGGCAAGAGCCCCGGCAACACGCGCATCCTCCGCGCGATGCGTCCCTATTGCGACATCGAGGTGATGGCGCCGCTCCCCTACTATCCCGAGCGCTTGGCGCGGCGCGTCCCGTCGCTCCGCGACACGGTGAGCGTGCCGCGGACCGAGTACGACGACGACGGCAGCGTCATCCTGCACCCGCGCACGCTCCACCTCCCCAAGGTCGGGCGCGCGCTCTACGCGGGCCTCTTCGGTGTGTCGGTCCTCGCGCCGCTGCGCAAGCTCGTCCGAGAGCGCAAGTACGACGCGATGCTCACCGCGTGGGCCTACCCGGACGGGACCGCGGCCGTCGCGCTCGGGAGGCTCCTCGGCGTGCCGACGGTGGTGCGCGTGATGGGGAGCGACATCAACGACTACGCGCAGAAGCCTTACCGCCGGCCCCAGATCGCGTGGGCGATGCGGCGCGCGGACCGCGTGATCGCCGTGTCGAACCACCTGAAGGGCGAGGTCGAGAAGCTCGGCGCCGATCCGGCGCGCGTCGTCTGGGTCCCGACCGGCGTCGACACGACGAAGTTCTTCCCGAAGGATCGCGACGAGGTCCGGCGCGAGCTCGGCGTGCCCGACGACGCGAAGCTCGTGCTCGTGCCTGGGCGGCTCGCGCCCGAGAAGGGCGTCACGTACTTCCTCGACGCGCTCGCGAAGCTCGACGCCTCGGTGCGCGCGGTCCTCGTCGGCGACGGCGGCGAGCGCCCCAAGCTCGAGGAGCAGGCGAAGCGCCTCGGCCTCGGCCAGCGCGTCTCGTTCGCGGGCTTCCAGCCCGAGGCGCGCATGCATCGCTTCTACTCGGCGGCCGATCTCGTCTGCTTGCCGAGCCTCGAGGAGGGCTGGCCCGACGCGCTGATGGAGGGGTTCGCGTGCGGCTGCCCCGTCGTCGCGTCCGACGTCGGCGGCGTCTCCGAGATCCTCGGGCTCACCGGCGCCGGCCTGATGGCGCCGCCGGGCGATCCCGAAGGTCTCGCGAGCGCGCTCGAGCGCGGCCTCGCGCGCGCGTGGGATCGGGGCGCGATCGCGGAGAGTATGCAGCGCCACACCCTCGATCAGACGGCGCGGGCGTACGTCGACGTGCTCCGCGACGCCGCGCGCCGTTGACCACCGAGCTGCGGTCGCGCGCCGTCGAGCGGCGATCGTCGAGGTCGTGCTCGCACGCTCAGTCTCTGTCGTTCGCGGGCGCGCCGGGTAGAGTTACCCGGTGACTTCACTCC
>CAYYKK010000221.1:8585-12454 GCA_964467935.1 uncultured Polyangiaceae bacterium | reverse complement strand
AACCCGCGCCGGCGGCTCGTCCGCAGCCGGCGCAGCCCGCGCAAGGGCAACCCGCGCAGCCCGCGCAAGGGCAACCCGCGCAGCCCGCGCCGGCAGGCGGCCCTGCTCCGGGCTCCGATCTCGGCCCGGGAGAGCCTGACGTGAACAAGCCCGACCCGCTGACGGTGGCCCTGGCGCCGCAGCGCGGTGGGCTGACGCCGGACTCGGTCGCCAAGGAGGCGGTCGCGACGAGCCCCGCCGTTCGCAGCAAGCAAGCCGACGTGGCGAACGCCGAAGGGCAGACGTCGCAGTCGCTCGTCTCGTTCTTCCCGCGCCTCACGTTCGCCGCGAGCTACACGCGCCTGTCGCCGCTCGACGCGCCGAGCTTGGGCGGAGGCAACATCCTCGGCTCCGCGAACCCGGGCGCCGTGACGGTGGGCCCCTGCCCCGACGGCTCGGGCAACCAGTGCGTGCTCGACTCGAAGGGCGCGCCCGCGCAGGCGCAGCCGTTCAAGTTCAGCTTCCCGATCCTGCTCAACCAGATCTCGTTCACGGGGAACCTGACGATCCCCGTGTCGGACTACTTCCTCCGCAGCACGCAGGCCTACAGCGCTTCGAAGCACAACGAACAGGCCGCGCGCCTCCAGCTCGAGGCGCAGGACCTCCAGACCGCCGCCGACGCGAAGGTCGCTCTGCTGCAGTGGATCCAGGCCAAGGGGCAGACCGTCGTCGCGCGCCTCGCCATCGAGCAGGTCGAGAAGCAGCTCGCCGACGCGAAGACCGGCGTGCAGGTCGGGACCGCCTCGCAGGCCGACGTGATGCGCATCGAGGCGCGCCTCGCGCAGGCGCAGTTCCAAGAGGCGGACGCGAGGGCGGTCGAGACGACCACCGAGGAGCGGCTGCGTACCGTCATGCACGCGCCGCCGGATCGACCGCTCGGCATCGGCATCGACGTCCTCACGCCGCCGGTCCCGCCGGCGAACGAGAGCACCGAGACCCTGCTCGCCGAGGCGCTCCGGAACCGCCTCGACATCCAGGCGGTCGAGGAGCAGCGCGCGTACTTGGAGAAGGTGGCGGACGTGACCGCGGCGTCGTACGCGCCGCGCCTCGATGCGTTCGCCGACGCGACCCTCGCCGATCCGAACCAGCGCATCGTCCCGAACCAGGAGAAGTTCAACTTCACCTGGGACGTCGGCGCGAGGCTCACGTGGGTCGTCAACGACACGTTCAGCACCATCGGCAGCGTCAAGCAGGCGAGAGCGCGCACCGCTCAGGTCGACGCGCAGAAGCAGGCCCTCGTGGACGCGCTGCGGGTCGAGGTGACGAGCGCGCAGGCCGACGTGGCGAAGTCGGTGCCGAGCATCGAGGCGGCCGATCGGGGCGTCGCGGCATCGGAGGAGACGCTCCGCGTGACGAGGAAGCTCTTCGCGTTCGGCAAGGCGACCGGCACCCAGCTCGTCGACGCGGAGACCGACCTGACGTCGTCTCGCCTCCGCAAGCTCGCCGCGCACGTGAACCTCATCGCCGCGCAGATTCGGCTGGAGCACGCGGTCGGACGCGACAAGGCGAAGGCCGATCGTCAGAGCGGTAGCCGGTCCGAGTGATCGCCCCTCGCGGGGCGATCCGCGGGGCACGAGGGCGGCGGCCGTCCTAGGAACCGTTTGACTTCGCGACCCTCCCGATGGGAGGGTCCGGCCGCACCATGACCGAGCTCGTGCTCATCTTGGGCGTGGCCATGGTCGGCCTGGGCCTCGCGGGCTACCTCGTCCGATGGGTCCTCCAGAGGCCCGTCGGCGACCCGGACATGAACCGCGTCGCGAACCTCGTGCGCCTCGCGGCCGAGGGGTTCTCCAAGCGCCAGACGAGGACCATCGCGGCCCTCGGCGCGCTCCTCACCGGTTCGGTCTTCCTCGCGTACGGGCTCAGGACGAGCGGCGGCGCGGACGTCGTGCCGGGGCTCGAGAGCGGCGTGTGGCTCACGCTGTCTTGCGCGCTCGGCGCGTTCTCGACGCTCGTGATCGGGCAGGTCGCGACCTTCCTGCTTTCGCGCGCCGCGATCCGTGTCGCGAGCGGCGCGCGGCGGTCGGTGGATCAGGCGCTCATGCTCGCCCTCCGCAGCGGCGCGGCCGTCGGGCTCATGGTCAGCACGCTCGCGGCGCTCGGTCACGCGGCCCTCGTGCTGGGCGTCCTCGTCTATCACGGCGCCATGGGCGAGGACCGCGCGGCCGCGCTCGCGCTCGTCCCGCACATCCCGATCCTCGTCGCGGGCTACGCGCTCGGCGCGACGTTCGCTGCGCTGCTCACGCAGCTGTCCGGCGGGATCTTCGCGAAAGCGAGCGACGTCGGCGCCGACGTCGGTGGGCGGGAGGTGGGCCTCCTCGACGACGATCTCGACAACCCCGCCTTCGTCGCCGACCTCGCGGGCGACTGCGTCGGCGGCTCGGGCGGACGGGCGACCGCGACCTTCGCGTCCGCGGTCGCCGAGGACCTCGGGGTGATGCTCGTCGGCGCGTCGGTGTTCGAAGCGAACGCGTCGCTGAAGAGCGCGCTCTCTCTCGTGTTGTTGCCGGTCTTGGCGCGCGCGTTCGGCGTGCTCGGCACCGCGTTCGGCGCGATGGTCGTGCGCACCGACGAGAGCGAGGACCCGAAGAGCGCGCTCGTCCGGGGGCTCGTCGTGGCCGCGCTGCTGCACGCCGTCGGCGTCGCCGGCGCGGCGAAGTGGCTCCTGCCAGCGTCGTTCATCCACGTGCTCGGCTGCGTCGCCGCGGGGTCGCTCGCGGGCCTCGCCCTCGTACCCGTCGTGCACCACTATGCGCTGCCGAAGGGCCCCGTGCGCGAGCTCGCGGAGGCGTCGCGCGCGGGGCCGACGTTGAGCCTGCTCGGCGGGCTGCACCTCGGCCTCGACGCGATGATGGCGCCGGTCGTGATCGTCCTCGGCGCGCTCCTCGGCGCGTTCGCGATCGGCGCGCGCAGCGGGCTCGCCGACGGCGGCCTCTTCGGCGTCGCGCTCGCGACGCTCGGCATGGTCGGCCCGAGCGGCTACCTCCTGGCGCTCGACGGGGCCGCCACGGTCGTCGACGCTGCGTCGGGGATCGTCGTCACGACCGTCGGCCGCGATCGCCCCGACGTGCGCGGTCGACTCCTCGTGCTCGACACCGTGGGCACCGCCTCCAAGGCGCTCTCGCGCGTCCACGCCGCGGCGGTCGCGGGCGTGAGCTCTCTCTTGCTCCTCGCCGCCATCGCCGACGAGGCGCGCCGACGATCCGGCGTCGCGGAGGCGGCGAGCGGCGCGCTCGACGGGACCGAGCCAGCTCGGTTCGCGGCGGCCGTGCTCGGGGTCGTGCTCGTGCTCTGGCTCGTGGCGCGGACGATCTCCGGCATCGCGCGCGCGGGCCGCCGCGTGGTCGAGGAAGTCCGCCGCCAGCTCGAGGGGCGCGCGCAGGCCGCCCGCGACCTCCCCTCGGGGCGGGCCGAGGGGGGCGCGAGGCCCCGAGAGGCACCCCAAGTCGACCACGGTCCGTGCGTCGAAACGGCCTCGAGGCTCGCCCTCCGCCTCATGCTGGCCCCCGGCGTCGTCGCGGTCGTCGGTCCCGCCCTCGTCGCGCTGGGCTTGCGCCTGCTCAAGAGTGAGGATAAGCCTCTCTCTGCTGTCGATTCGGTGGCGGCCCTCATCGTGGCGGCGACCGTCGCAGGCGTCCTCGGGTCACTCTTGCTGGGAACGGCAGGCGGGGCTTGGGGCAACGCGAAGAAGTACATCGTGACCGGCGCGCACGGCGGGCGACTGCTCGTCGACGAGACCGGGGCACGCGCTGAGAATCCAACGTTCTTCGCAGCTTTCGTGGGCGATCCGGTGGGCGCTCGCCAGGCTGAGCTCGGGGTCGATGTCGAGC
>CAYYKK010000221.1:0-8575 GCA_964467935.1 uncultured Polyangiaceae bacterium | reverse complement strand
GGCGATACGGTGGGCGATCCTCTGAAGGACGCAGCGCGCCCGGTGGCCCTCGTGTTCATCAAGATGCTCCCTGTGCTCGCGCTGGTGCTGCTGCCCTTCCTCCTTTGAGGACCTACGTGGGTACACCGATCTCCGACGCCCTCTCCACCCTGAGCGACCGTGGCCTTCGCAGGCTGCTCGGGGCACGCACCTTCCTTCGAGGTCTCGAGTACTTCCGTCGTCGCGTCGTCGAAGACGTGAACGTCGGCGAGATGATCGCGACCGGCACGGTGCGCGCGGCCGATGCCGAGCCGTTTCCGGTCAGCGTCGAGCTCACCCCCGACGGCATCAAGAGCCAGTGCGCCTGCCCCGCGTTCGCGAAGGCTCAGCAGCACTGCAAGCACGTGGCGGCGCTCCTCATCAGCGTGCGCGACCAGGCGCGCGGGCGCGAGCCGCGGCGCGAGCCCCCTCCGCCCGCGATGGTCCCGCAGACCGCCCACGCCGGCGGGGACGCGATGAAGCGCGGTCGGCGGCGCGAGCGACGGAGGAGCGGCAGCACGGTGCCGCAGAGCCCTTCGAGCAGCATGGCGGCCCTCGGGCCCCCGGGGTCGAGCGTCGTCGGAACGCCGTACGTCGGGCACGCGAACCGCGAGGCGCCACGCGGCGACGTGCCGCCGATGGGATCGGTCAACCACGACGCGACCGCGAAGCCGACGGGGATCGGCGCGTGGCTCCCGCCCGAGGGCATCCAGGGTGCGCGACGCATCGAGTACCGCATCCACGTGCGTCAAGGCGCGCTGACGGTCACCGTGCTCGACGCGGAGGCGCGCATGCCGATCCTGCCTTCCACCGCGAACACGTGGCAGGCGATCTATCCGACCAACGACCGGGCCGCGCTCCGCTTGCTCGCGCGCTTCGAGAGCGGAAACCCGAGGCACCCCGCGGTCGACATCCGCGGCGAGGACGTCTCCGAGCTCTTGCCGTTGCTCGAGGGACAGCGCGTGCTGCTCGAGCCGGCGCTGATGCAGCTCCGCTTCGCGGACGAGCCTCTCCGTCCTCGCTTCGATCTCGAGACCGTCGGCGGCGACACGATCATCGTCAAGGCGAGCTTCGAGCGGCCCAGCGACAAGCGGCGCTTCACGCTGATGGCGGGCGGCTGGTTCGAGGGCTGGCCCGGTTGGCACATCGACACGCAGGAAGGCATCGCACGCCGCGTCGACAAGCGCGTCTCGGTCGCGACGATGCGCCGCCTGCTCCGCTCGCCGACGATCGCCGAGCCGATGAGCGAGCTCGCGCGCGTCATCATGCAGGGTCTGCCGAAGATCGCGCTCGAGGTCGGCGCGGAGCTCCCCGACCTCGCGCAGATCGCCGACGTCGTCGATCTCACGCCGACGTTCCGCATGCGCGCCGGGGGCTCGCTCGTCGAGGCGCAGGTCACTTTGTTCGCGTCCTACGGGAACCTGGAGATCCCGGTGCGCGCCGACGGCATCACCCTGCCCGTGCTCATCCAAGCGCCGGAGGAGGGCATGCGCAAGCCGCGCTGCATCCGCGTCGACATCGCCGCGCAGCAGGACGCCGCGAACCGGCTCACCGCCCTCGGCCTCGTGCCCGACCCGACGGGCGAGGCGTTCGTCGCGCAGGGCGACCGCGCGATCCAGTTCTGGAGCGACGGCCTCGCGCAGCTGCCCGACGAGTGGGATCTCTTCGTCCCCGAAGATCTCGTCGACACGCAGGTGCGCAGCGCGCCGATCTCGGTGTTCGCGAAGGTGAGCTCGGGGATGGACTGGCTCAACGTGAAGCTCAGCTACGAGAGCGAGGGGATCGGCGTCGATCGCGACGAGCTCCGCCGTTGCTTGATGGAAGGAAAGAAGTACGTGCGCCTCGACGACGGCTCGTTCGCCTCGTTCGATCCGGACGCCGTGAAAGCGATGATGGAGCGCGAGGTCGAGCTCCTCGCCGCCGCCGGCAAGGGCGGGAAGATCCCGCTCGCGCAAGCGGGGCGCGTCCAGGAGCTCTTGCAGCACGCGGCCGGGACGACGGTCTCGGGCGGCGCGCGCGAGCTCTTCCAGAAGCTCTCCAACATCGAGGAGATCGAGAGCGCCAAGAAGCCCCGCGCGCTCAAGGCGACGCTGCGTCCCTACCAAGAGGCCGGCCTCTCGTGGCTCCGCTTCGTGCACGACATCGGCTCGGGCGGCGTGCTCGCCGACGACATGGGCCTCGGCAAGACGGTGCAGACGATCGCGCTCTTGCTCTCGGTCAAGCAAGAGGACAAGAAGATCCGCGCGCTCATCGTGGCGCCGACGAGCGTCGTCACGAACTGGGAGCGCGAGCTCGGGCGCTTCGCCCCCACCCTCTCCGTCGCGCTCTGGCACGGCGCCGATCGCAAGGAGCAGATCGCCGAGGTGAAGGACGCCGAGGTCATCATCACGAGCTACGCGCTCCTCCGCCGCGACGAGGAGTTCCTCTCCACGCTCGACCTCACGTACGCGATCCTCGACGAGGCGCAGCACATCAAGAACCCGCTCAGCGCCACCGCCGCCGCCGCGAAGCGCCTCCGCGCGAAGCGGCGCCTCGCGCTCACCGGTACGCCGATCGAGAACCGCCTGTCGGAGATCTGGTCGATCTTCGACTTCGTCTCCCCGGGGCTGCTCGGACCGCTCGATCGCTTCGAGCAGCGCTTCGCGAAGCCGATCGAGGCCGGCGACTACAAGGTCGCTCAGCGCCTGCGCGGCACGATCCACCCGTTCATCCTGCGCCGCACGAAGAGCGAGGTCGCGAAGGATCTGCCCGAGAAGCTCGAGCAGGATCAGGTGTGCGATCTGACGGGCGAGCAGCGCAACGTCTACGCGAACGTCGCCCGCGAGGTGCGCGCGCAGGTGCTCGGCGAGGTCGAGAAGAACGGCATCGCGAAGAGCCAGCTGCAGATCCTCGCGGGGCTCACGAAGCTGCGCCAAGCCGCCTGTGATCCGCGCCTCCTCGGGTTGCCGCGCGAATACACCGACGACGACTCGGGCAAGCTCGTCGCGCTGCGCGAGCTCATCGCGAACGCCGTCGAAGGTGGCCACAAGGCGCTCGTCTTCAGCCAGTTCGTCAGCATGCTCAAGATCATCGAGCGCGCCCTGAAGGACGACGGCGTCACCTACGAATACCTGGACGGCTCGACGAAGGATCGTCAGGCGCGCGTCGAGCGCTTCCAAGAGGATCCGACCGTGGGCGTGTTCCTCATCAGCCTCAAGGCCGGCGGCACGGGCTTGAACCTCACGGCCGCCGACACCGTCATCCACTTCGATCCGTGGTGGAACCCCGCGGTCGAGGCGCAGGCGACCGATCGCGCTCACCGCATCGGCCAGAACAAGGTCGTGAGCGTCTACCGCCTCGTCGCGGCGGGGACCATCGAGGAGAAGATCCTCCAGCTCAAGGCCAAGAAGCGCGAGCTCGTCGCGAGCGTGCTCAGCGAGGACGCCGGCGGGGCGAAGAAGCTCACGAAGGCCGACCTCGAGGATCTGTTCGCCATCGACTGACGGGCGGCGCCCCAAGGCGTGGCGCGCGGGGGTGCGTCGCGCGAGGCGTGCTCGTCTGCGCCGTGTTCGACGACGCCGCTGCGCTGGGCTATGCTTGGGATCCTATGATCTTGTCTTGTGATGTCGTCGCGGCCGGGCCTCCCCCGCGGGGGCGACCGAGGCGTTTCGGTTCGGTGTTCGGATCCATCGGCGCCGCGGCGATCGGCGCGCTCGCGATCAGCGCGGTCGCGGTCGGTGCGACGGGCTGCACGGTGAGCTCGGTCGGCGGGCCGGGCAACGGCGGCGCCCCGACGGTCGGCACCTCCGTCGCGTTCGATCAGCACGACACGCTCGAGCTCTCTCCCTCGGAGCTCTACCAAGTGCGCGCGACGACGACGCCGGGTGCGACCGTGAGCTTCCTGCTCATCGGCGACAGCTACGACGCGTCGCTCGATCAGGGCGCGGCGCGCGCGGACGACGCGGGGCACGTCGTCGTGACGCTCAAGGCGCCGAGCCGACCGAGCACGTTTCATCTCGTCGCGACGACCGGCAAGAACGCGACCGACGATCTCCCCGTCGCGGTCAGCGAGCAGGGGTTCGGCAGCATCCGCGTCACGCCCAAGTACGCCGGCGGTCGCAAGGTGGCGGGCTGGACGGCGAGCGTCGCCGTCGGCGCGTCCTGCGACGCCGTCCTCGCGGGGTTCCCGAAGGATCCGATCGGCGCGCTCCACGCGGACGCGATCGCCAACGGAAAGCCGCTCCTCACGTCGGTGCCCGTCGGGCCGTCGCTCGCGGTCGCCGTGCGCTCGGGTGCCTTGATGTGGGGCTGCACCGAGACGCAGCTCACGTCGCCCGAGACGACGACGGAGCTCACCCTCGACGTGCTCAATCGACCGATGGTGCTGTCCACGGCCTCGCTCACGCTCGGCCTCGAGTTCAGCCCCTCCGCGCTGACGTACGACGCGCTCCTCGACGACAGCGCGAACCTCCTCTCGGTCACGGCGTTCCCGCAGGGATCTTCGGCGACCGATCTCCTCGACGCCGTGCGCGCGCTCCTCCCCGCCGCGTCGCAGGCCTCGTTCGATCAACACCGCCAGGCCGGCTCGCTCGACGTCACGGTCGCGAGCGCGATGGCGGCCGACCCGCGCTCGCTCCTCTCCGGCTGGCTGGCGGCCGCGAAGGCCTCGAGCCCCTCGACGAGCCCGCAGATCACCGGCGTGCTGAAGGGCAGCGCGTCTCGCCCCGGCGCCGCCGACTTCGGTGTCACCGCGCTCGGCCCCGTCTCGGCCGCGACCGCCGGCGTCTCGACGCAGGCGATGCTGAGCTGGAGCGCGAACGCGGACGACACGCTCGTCATCGGCGGGCACTTCACCTACTCCCCGACGCGTTACGTCGGAGCGTTGCTCTCCGCCGAGGCGCTCAAGGCCGACGCGAACGCCACCGACGCCGCGAGCGCCCTCGCGACTGGCATCGACTGCGCCTCGATCGGCCCGCTGCTCGAGGGCTTCGACGGCTGCATGTCGAGCTGCGGCGAGGCGCTCTGCCAGCAGGCGCTCGGTCAGATGTGGCAACACGGCATCTCCGCCGCCGACGACCTCGGCGTGGTCGACGTCGCTGCGTCGGGCGGCGCGTTGGTCGACGACGCGGCCCAGCCGACCTCCTTGGATGGCAGCTGGGTCGGCGACCTCACCGCGCTCGGGACGAGCTGCGTCATGAAGGGCTTGGCCACCGCGCAGTCCGCCATCCCGCCGAGCTGATCCCCAGGCCGACGAGATCGGCGCCCGGGCGTGCGAAACAAGCCCAAATCGCGGCGGATCCGGACTATCCTCCCCGCCATGCTTTTCGGCCGCAAGCGTGCGTACGTGCTCGTCGCCTTGGCGCTCCCCGTGGGCGCGGCGCTGCCTCTCTTCGTCTCGAGCTGCGGGACGGACACCACCGCCCCGACCCCGGACGCGGGCACGAAGCTCCGACCCGGCGACGTGTGCGACACTCCGCAGCCGTCGCAGGTCCGCATCCGCTTCTCGACGAACCAGGTGTTCGTCGCGCCGTGCGCCGGCGCGGACGCGACCTGCTCGACGCGCGACGTGTCGCTCATCGTCGAGCCCGATCTCTGCCAGAAGACGGCGTTCACCCTCACTGCGTCCTCGCCCGATCTGCCGCTCCCGACGGCGGGCGCCTTCGATCTCTACACCGCCGAGTCGCGCCTCACGATCCGCGGCTCCGCGTCGCCCGGCACGTACACGCTGACGGCCCACATCCCGAAGGGAGACGGCGAAGAGGCGACCGCCGATCTCAGCGTCGTCGTGCTCGACAAGACCGCGCCGAGCTGCCAACCCGGCCCCGGCGTCTCGACCTCGGCGCTGCTCGAAGCCCAATCGCTCCCGGGGACGGGCGATCTGACGGGCGCCGCGATCAGCCTCCCAGCGCACGCGAACGCGCCGAACACCGGCAGCTACCTCTGGAGCGTCGCGCCCTTCCCGGCCACGATCGCGTGCGGATCGCTCGAGCTGCCCGCCGGAACGACGGCGCTCGGCCCCGCGATCAAGTTCGGGCCGGAGGCGCTCCGCTTCCAGCGCGAGGTCCCGCTCAGCATTCCCGCGAACCCCGCCCTCCTGCCCGACAAGGCGCACCTGCGGCACGTGAAGGTCCTCTATTCGGGGCCCGCCTTCAAGGCGCCGCGCACGATCCCCGTCTCGGATCTGCGCTTCGAGCAGGTGAACGGTCAGTGGGCGCTCTCCTTCATGGCGCCCCGGCTCGGCACCTACCAAGCGATCGTCGACGACGCGGCGGGCACGAAGACGTTCAAGCGCCGCATCACGCACCGCGCGGTCATCGGCGTGTCGATGGGCGGCATCGGCTCGAGCATGTTCGGCATGCGTCACCACGACAAGTTCGACGTCGTCGCGCCGCTCGGTGGCCCCGGGTCGTGGACGTGGCTGCTCCACCACATCGAGCACAACCACCTCGGCGGCTTCCGCCCGATCGCGAAGGGCACGACGCTCGCCGACATCCAGCTCGTGAAGACGACGTGCACCACGAGCGCCGACTGCAAGCCGGACGAGACGTGCATCGGCTTGACCGACACGGACCCCGGTCGGTGCACGCTCATGCCGACGCCGGTCGACCCCTACGAGCACCCGCAGACGTTCGACAACTGGTGGGCCGAGTACCCGCGCACCGGGACGGGCGGCGCCTTCCCGCGGCAGGACTACGCGCAGATCTTCCGCGACCTCGGCCTGATGTTCGGGAACCCGAACGGCGACAACTTCACGAAGGGCGCCGAGTTCCTCCCGGCCGGCGTGCGCCCCGACGACAAGAGCGTCACGGGCGATCACCCGAACGACGAGTGCAAGGTCTGGGTGGATCCCATCAGCGGCTCGCCGACCGAGGCGCAGCAGCAGGAGCTCGCGCAGAAGTGCCCGCTCGAGCGCTGCCAGCACACGCTCACGCTGATGAACTACTACGACGACGAGTTCAACCCGGACGGCACGTTCCCGGTCATCACGGTGTGTGATGGAACGCCGACGGACGAGAAGCAGTCGCCGTGGGCGAACGCGTGGAAGGACGCGGGACCGAACCAGTACCCGCTCGAGGTCGCCCTCGCGGTGGACTACAACGGCAACGGCAAGCGCGACGAGCTCGAGCCCATCATCAAGAGCGGCTACGAGCCGTTCAAGGACGTCGGCGTCGACGGCAAAGCCGACCAGGACGAGCCCGGCTACCAGAAGGACGTGAACGACGATCCCTCGGGCGACGACTACGACGCGCAGTACAACCCGCTCGGGACCGAGCGCGACTTCCGCCACGAGGACGCCGAGCCGTTCGATGACGTCGGGCTCGACGGCGTCGCGGGCACGAAGCAGCAGCCGGCCGCGCCGCTCGGCTGGCAGCAGCCGGGCGACGGCTACGACGTCGGCGAAGGCAACGGCAAGTACGACGCGTCGCGCGGGCTCAGGCGGTTCTGGGATCACGATCCCGGCAACATCCTGCGCCGCGTGTCGAACGATGTTCCCGGCGGCGATCTCACCGATGAAGCGCTCGCGCGCGTCGATCTGTGGACCGACGGCGGTCTCCGCGACCTCTTCAACTTCCACGTCGCCGCGCAGCACATGATGGGCGCCTTCAGCGGGCGCGGACGGCTCGCGGGCTACTACAGCGACTTCGCGCGCATGCCGAGCTTCGACCCGTCGAAGCCCGATCAGTTCAACCCGGCGCACATGCCGTGGGACGACGTGCCGGGCGGGGTGCTCATGCGCTACGGCAAGATCGATCCCGACGAGCAGGCGATCGAGACGGGCAACGGACAGCACGTCGGCACCGCCTCGCAGATCGCGCTGCGGCTCGAGACGGCGCTCTTTTTCATCGGCTCGCGCTGGAAGGAGCCGGAGCTCAGGACCTTCGTGAAGCAGTCGAACGACGAGCCCGCGCCGAACGCGCCCGCGTGCGAGGTCGACGGCACGTGCGTCTTCAACTTCACGTCGAAGAGCGGCCGCGTGGGCCCGGTCTCGATCAACCTTCCGCCCGGGTACGCGCAGAAAGACCAGCAGGACCGGCGCTACCCCGTCATCTACGTGCTGCACGGCTACGGCCAGACGCCTGAAGATCTCGGCGCTGCGATCGTGTTCGTCGGCAACTGGATGAACAACTCGAACGACAGCATCCCCGGGCGCCTGCCGAAGGCGCTGCTCGTCTACGTCGACGGCCGTTGCCGCATCGGCGCCGACGGCAAGGCCGAGTGCTTGCGCGGCAGCTTCTTCACCGACAGCCCGCGCGAGGGCGGCCTCGAGGACGAGTCCTGGTGGCTCGAGCTGATGGACTACGTCGACGCGAACTACCGGACGATGGGGACCACCGAGGTCGACTGGACGGAGTGAGCCCGTCCTAAGGCTTCACGGCGCAGCTCAGCGCGAAGCGCTTGCCCGAGCTGCGCTGGGCGAGGACGAGGGGGAACGTCGCCCCGCCCTTGGTCGCCTCGATCTTCGTCGGACCGCCCTTGGCCGACGCCGCCGAGTCCTTGTCCCGGCCGCTGGGCGGGTCTCGGTCCGACGTTGCAGCTGCAGCTTCGATGCATGACCATCCCGGGTCGACCCGCATCC
>CAYYKK010000220.1:0-12504 GCA_964467935.1 uncultured Polyangiaceae bacterium | reverse complement strand
CACGGCCAAAGGCTGTCATACTGCTGGGCTCGACGCCTTCGCCGGTGCACCAGCTTACGTAGTCGGTGTAGAGTTCCATGGCCGCTGTCCGCCCCTCCGCCGGAACGGTACGCACAGCCAACCACGCGTGCACATCGGAAACGGCGGCAGGCGGGACACGGGTGGCGCAGGCTTCGTCTGAATTGAACACATCCGGCAGGTCAACCAGATGCCACGCACGGATGGCCGCGCGGCACCCGCCTATATGCAAAGCCAGATCTACAAACATCAACCGCTCATTGATGCTCATGTCGGCGACACAGAAATCGCCCGCCGCTTCGTTTTCAGAACTCATATCCCATCCTCATCTCGTGCATCGTGCGGTTCGTCGCACACGTCTCCGCCTGCCGGGTCGTCATCTTCCGCATCTTCGAAATCATGGACGCGGCAATGGTTGCCCAGCGTTCGCTGGTCGAGCCGCTCGGGCCAGGCACACTGTTCGGCCTCGCAATCTCTGGCCAGTGAGCCCGTGGTCAGTTCGGCATAATCGGACAGCCGCGGATAATGCGCGGGGATGGTGAAGGCATCGCCTTTCATTTTGACCGTTAGCGGGCGTTCGGTGCCAATATGGTAAAAGCTCATGGTTAGGACTCCTGTTGCTTCGGAGTCAGGCCACAAGCTTCCAACCTTGGTGGCCTGACGCACGGGTTGGAAGACCGCGCAACAGCAAACGGCAGGCCGAAGCCTCCCGCGCGCCAGACCATAAGGAGAAGGCGCACGGAACATCGTTCCTGCGCGCCTCTGGCGCTGTTGACCGCTGCGGCTTCCAATCCGCATCATCGCCTTGTTCGCGATGACGGGGAAAGGCTGCGCCATCCTCGCCCGATTGTCAAGAACGCGGACCACCGCCGTCAACTCCACCCCGGCGGCGGATCGTCATCCGTGCCGCCCGCTGGCGGCCCGCCAGAGCCGCCAGCGTCCCCGCCGCCACCCATGCCCGGCAACTCGCTATCGTCGCGCAGGCGGGCGCCCTTGCGCTGGATCGTGCCGTTCGCGCCCTTCATCTTGGGTATCTGCTTGTCCGACAGCGCCCGGCCAAAGGCTGTGCTGGTCATGATCTCCCGGTCGCCCACCGCGTTTTCCTCGCACCACGCCTTGTAACTGGCGTAGAGGTCCTTCGCCGATGTGCGCGCCATCGGGTCGCGGGTATCCACCCGTTCCATGAACCATTCCCCAAAAGGGTTGGCCGCCCTGCGATAATCGTCGATCGCCTCCTGCACTTCGACAGGGGCCGTCAGCGTTTCCGCTTCCAGCCATGCCAGCGCCCCGGCGATCACCCAATTGAGAATGCCCGGCCCTTCCTTGAGCAAGCGGCTCTGCACCTGTTTGTCGGCGGACGTGCCTTTGAACTGGTGCGGGAACAGGATCACCACGATGCGCCGCCAGATGCCGTCATCGTCGCCGGAAATGCGCGGCTTGCGGTTGCATTCGAAGAACACCTTGAACTTGGGCGTATATTCGAAGGGCGCGCCGTGCAGTTCGCGCGCGGTGATCGGGCTGCCGCCCGTCACGCTCTTGATCCGTCCTTCGTCCAGCATACCGCCGGGTCGCGGTTCGCCGGTGGATACGATCCGCGTATCGCCCGCCAGGCGGGCCAGATCGGGGCTGGCCTCGCCGCCGCTGCGCTGCGCGCCTGCCATGAAGGTCTGCACATCGGCCGTCGCGCCGAACCCGCCGCCCAGTTCGCGGATGACGTTCATCGTGGTCGATTTGCCGTCGCCGCCCTTGCCCTGCAGCAGGAAGATGCATTGTTCGCGGATCTCGCCCGTCCAGCCATAGCCGACGCATTGCTGGAAGAACGCGCGCACGTTGGCGTTGGGCAGCACGGTTGCCATATGCGCGGTCCATTCGGGGCACTGCGCGTCCGCATCGAAATGGACATTGGCGATCCGGCTGATCATGTCGGCCGGATCGTGTACCGCGCGGAACACCGCCACCCATTTGCCATCGCGCTGCACCAGGCGGATCGTGCCGTTCTGGACGTTGATGGTCAGCGGATCGCGGTCGAAATCCTCCCGCAGCGCATAAAGCTCGCTCTGCGCCTGCGCCAGCATTCCCTGCGTTTTCGCGGTGTTGCCGCTCTGGATGCCGTGCTTGATCAGTGCACCGATGCGTTCTTCGAAGCGATCCTTGTTCTTTTCGCGCAGCGCCGGGTCCATCGCGTCCAGCGCATCGGCCAGCGCTTCGGCTTCCAGCGGGATATGCCGCGCCACATCGTGGGCGAGCCGCTGGGCAAGCCGCTTGCCGTCCTCGCCGCTCCACCGCTTGCCGTCATAGGCAACCCAGTGGTCCTCGACCCACAGCAGCTTGCCCATGGCCAGATCGCGCAGCCGCTGGGCATTGCCCAGGTCGGACAGTTCATACCACGCCATTTTTGCCGGATCGGGCGGATCGAACCGGATGGGATCGTCATTATCGGACAACTAACCTTCTCCCAGGGCTTTGCGCGCCGCCGCCGCGTTTTCGCGCAGGCGCGCCACGGTGCTGCTGATTTTTCGGGGTTTCGCGGGGGCTGGCGGCGTGAACAGCGCACCCAGCTTGGCATCTTCGGTCAGGGGACTGCGTTCGCGCCGGGCACCGCCCTCAAGCAGCGAAGCGGTAGGGCACGAGGATTCCACCGTGCTGCGATACAGGTGGAACGTCCCTTCGGCCGCGCGCATGGCATCCTCGCCGTGCTTGGCGCACTTTTCGAACCACCGCACGGTGACGGCGATCTGCGGCGCATCGAACCCCTCGGCCTTGGCCAGCGCCTTGCGCGCCGATTCCTGTTCGCGCAGCAGCTTGATTTCCGCCCGCAGGTCCAGAATGGTCAGCACATGGTCCACCAGCTTGGCCGCCAGATCGGGATCGTCTATCCCGGCCACCTGCTGGGTCAGCATGGTCAGCGCGATTGCCGCCGCATCGGGCCTGAACCGGGCCAGCGCCGCGTCGGCGGCATCGCCGTCCATACCCAGCGCCGCTTCGTAGGTTTCCAGCACCATATCGGCTTCGCGCCGGTCATCGGGCGCCATCGCCCGCCGCCCGATCAGCTTGCGGATCACTTTGGTGTCGTACCCCACCGCCTTGGCTTCGGCATAGACCTCACGGATATCGCCAGTGATGCCGTCACGCTCCTCCATCAGCCGCTCGATCCGCTCGACCAACAGCCGCAATCGGTTATCGCTCATGCTGCCAGACTCCCCCATTGTTCGGCCATGGCAGCCGCCAGACCAGGATAGGTTTCGCTGCGATTGCGCGCCCGTTCAGGTCCGGGCGGCTCACGATGAACGCGGCTCCATGCCTTGTGTTCATCGGTCCCGGACTTCGGCGGCACGAGTTTGGCGGTGGGGACCAGATCGGGCAGGCCGATCAGTTCAAGGCCGGTCGATTTGAAAAACGGATCACCGAACCACCAGGGCTGCACAAACTGGACAGCACCGCGCCCAGTCAATGCGATGGCATATTCATGCATCACAGGGTTTTCGACCGCGCGGCGCGGTATCTGATCGGCATCGCGCAGCGCACGATAGAACTCCGCCGCGCGCTCCAATTCAGCCCATCGCGCGGGGTCCGGGCCATTGGCCTTGCGCCCGCCCTTATAAAGCCAGCGCACCCCGGAATTGCACAGGACAGTGCAGGGCGGATGCATGACTGCGAGCAAATCCCACCCCGCATTCAGGTGGTTCAGGACATTATCGCGAATATGGCGATTGCTGCCATCGTCCGCCGGTTCGATGTCGCAGGACCATGCATCATGGCCGCGCTCTTCGAAGGCGCGGCGAACCACACCGGATCGCTCACAGGCAACCAGAACCCTCACGCCCGCGCCCTCCGCTGATCCGCATCGTTGAAATCCTCGCCCGCGCGGGGGCGCACCACTTGCACGCTTTCAGCCCCTGCGCGGCGCCAGTGCCAGGCGGCCAGCGCCCCGCACAGTTCGGCCCGTTCCATGCCGGTCAGCCCGCGCTTGATCGCGGGCGCCCCCCGCCGTTCCTGCAGCCATTGCGGCTGCGTCGGCTTCATGTCGGCATCCACGCCCACGATCACTTGGCCGGGATTGCTCACGGTGAACGGGGCCTGTTCGCGCGCGCCCTCGATCCGCCACAGCGCCACGCTGTGCTTCGGCCCGTTCTGCGCCGCCACACCCTGCAGATTGCCGAGTGATAGCGTAGCGAAGCCGATCCGCGCCGTGGCCACCCGCGCCATCAGGGAAAGGGTGGATTCCAGCCCTTCGGCCACCACCGCCGGGCCGCTGTCCTGCGCATCGATCAACCGGTGCAATGCCTGCACCAGTTCGACGCCCTGCGCATCGATGGGCCGGGCCGGGATAATCACGGCCGCCCGCATCGTGCTGCCCCACATCATGCGGGCGGCGGGATGCACCAGCTTGCCGCTGGCCCGGTCGCGGTAGGGTTCGAAATACGCCTTGCCTCGCCCATCGGCGGACAGGAACGTCAGATGCACCCCGCGCAGCGCCAGCGCACGTTCGCCCCGCGCCCCGCGAATGGCGAGGATGGGCGTAATCAGTGCCGGGGCATGGCGCCGCGCATCGATCGGCTGTTCCCACCGCCGCCAGAGCGCGGCGGGGCAGTTCGGATGGAACCGGCAAACATCCAGCGCCCCGCTGGCGGCGGGATCGATCCCACGCGCATGCAACCACGCTTCCGCGATCGTCCCGCGCGCCCGCTGGCCCATCTGCCACGCGGCGGCGGCGGCAATCGCGCTGTCGATATAACTGCTCTGCCGCGTGGGCCGGGCACTTTCCCGCTGCACGGCGGCGCTTTCCGCCTGCAGCCCGGCGTCCTGTTCCAGTTCTTCCAGCGCGGGCAGGAACGCCAGCCCGTCATGGTCCATCTTGAACCGGATAACGTCGCCATGCGCGCCGCAGCCGAAACAGTGGTAGAATCCCTTGTCATCGTTGACGGTGAAGCTGGGCGTGTTCTCATTATGGAACGGGCAGCAGGCCTTCCATTCCCGCCCCGCGCGCACCAGCTTGATCCTGCGCCCGATAAGCGCCGACAGCGCCACCCGCTGTTTCACCGCATTGGCGCGAGCCGTGATATCGGACCCGCTCATGCCACCAACGCGCCCGCGAATTTGTCGGTCTGGTTGCCCCAGGCGGTCCATCCGGGCCGTGTGGTACGGGCGAACAGTTCCAGATAGGGTCCATCCACCAGCGATTCTATGCGGCCATATTGGCAATCGGGCTTGCGGCTGTGCTCACGCCGGGGCTCAAGGATGACTTGCCGCACCCCTTTACCGATGCGGCGGGGCTTGCCCCGGGTGAACAGCCAGCATGGTTCCACCTGCTTGCGCGTCCAATAGCCGAAGCCCATGCGCGGTTCGGGCAGATCGTTCGTGAACAGGTCCGCCTGATCTGCTTCGATCAGCCGCTGCTTGACCCAATAGAACGCGTCCGTCTTGAACGTGAAGCCCCACGCGTCGGCCAGCGCAATCGCCTCGGTCAGATGCGAGCCCACCACCCACATGAACAGCGCGCAATCCTTGGCGGCGCGCGCGCCCACGGGCAGCGCAGCCATATCGTCGAACGACATGGTGCGGTAATGATCTTCCGCGCAGCGGTGCGGCGTCATGTTCTCCCCGCCGAAGGTGCGGAACGCCCATGGCGGATCAGCCAGAATGCAGCCGAAATGGCCGGTGGGCAGGGCATCCAAATCGCTCACGCCCCGCGCCTCCGCACCAGATCGGCGGGCTCCACCCCGGCGGGGGCATAACGGCGGAATTCAGCCAGCGCTGCCGCACCGGCGGGCTGGGCCGTCCGCGCGGCGAAACATTCCAGCGCGTAGATCACCGTGGTATGATCGCGGCCCAGCCAGCGCGCCACTTGCATGCGCGAATTGCCCCGCGCCACCAGCACCGCCATCGCCAGTTGCCGCGCCGCGACGACATAGCGAACCAGGCTCCGCCCGATCAGATCGTCCGCCAGCAATCCGCGTTCAGCCGCTATCGCGGTCAGCACCGCGCGCCATGCGCGCAACGCCCTGTCCTCCGGCACCGGCTTGCCCGGCACATTTCCGGGGCAATGGCGCGTTTCCTTGGCCAGCGTGGACAGCAAGGCATGGAATTCAGGATCGTCGTTCGCCAGCCTGGCTGCGGTCTGCATGCCATAGGCCACCGAACGCTTGTCGATCCGCAGCCGCAGCGCGATCCATTCCTGCGAATGGCCGCGCAGCCGCAGCACGAAGATCGCCGCCCACCGCAGCCAGCGGAACTGCTGTTTCGCCTCCCGCTCCGCCGTCCGCGTCGGCGCCATGCGCACCGCCGCCCGCTGGGCCGAAAGCCGCGCGCGGAGGACTTCATGCGCCAGCATCGGGGAAACCGCGTTCACCGCATATCTCCGGCACCGGCATCTGTATGAGCAGGGGCCGGGGCGGGGGTAGCCGCGCCGCTCTCGCCCGCCATCCCCTCATGCAGCCCGGCGCGCAGGTCCCCGGCGATCACCAGCAGATGCCGCTGCATGCTGCGCGCATCGTCCACCGCATCGGGATGCTTCGCTGCATGCGCGGCATAGGCGGCATAACGCTTGTCGAGATAGGCCAGAACATCGGCCAGAACGGGATTCATGCGGCGCCCCTTTCGCGCTGGAATCGCTCGCCGGTCAGCAGGGCCGCTTCCGCGCTTTCCAACTGGCCGCGCAGCGCCCCGGCTTCCGCCCGGTCGAGAAAGAAGAAATCCACCGTCGCCGCGCCTTCGCGCACGGCCACCATCACGCCCGGCCCTTTCAGACCGCGCGATGCATCGCCATGCGGCATCGCCACCGCCACGAACTGCCGCGCACTCATGGGCGGGGCTCCGGCTTTTTCCGGCGGCGCTGCTTATCGGCCTGCCCGGCCGCATGCTTGCCCGCCGCTGCCGCTGCCCAGCCTGCGGCCAGGTCCTCCATGCTGCTGGGCACGCGCGACAGGTCGATCCGCGCCGTTTGGGGCAGGGGGTGGCGTTCGATGGGGGTACGGATCACAGCGCCCGCTCCCGTGCCGCTGCCATTCTGGCGGAGCCTTTGGTCTCAGCCGTCTTGCGTCCGGTGGCCACGATTGTCACCACCCGCCCGGCAAAGGTCGATTTCTGGCGCACCGCAATGCGCTTCGCTTCCACCAGATTGTTGAACCGGTATCGCGCCGCTTCCGCATCGCGCAGTCCGCAATGCATTGCGATTTCGCGGTTGCTCGGGCAGGGCAGGCCCATGTTCGCGCACCGCACCAGCAGCAGGAACACGTGTCCTTCGGCGGTCGCTTCGAATTCCGCATCGCGGCTCAGTCTTTTGACCCGCTCATCGCTCAGACATGCCGCTGGATCGCGGCGCCGCGCGCAATAGGTCAGATTCCCGTCCTTGCCCCGTCGCTGGAAGGCGATCACTTCCCCGTCACCGATCCATTCGTTCACCAGCGCGGCGGTCGGGTGCTCCCAGTCCAGCACCGGCCCGGTTGCATAATGCACCTCCTCCCCCGGCCTCGCCTGGGTCAGCCATTCGCACAGCGCTTGCGCATCGGCATACAGCGTCCCGTTCATTGGCCGCCCGCCCGCCGGATCGCCGCCAGCGTGGGATTGCCGTTGTCCTGTGCCACCAGTGCCCGCATCCGCGCCAGCGCGCCCTGTGCATCGTCGATGGCATCCATGATCCGCTGGCGTTCGTGCTTTTCGATCACCCCGTCCATGGTCGCATCGCGCACGCTATTGGCCACGTCACCGAATTCGGCCGACACTTCAACCAGCGCATCGGTGATTTGCGCGCCGCCCGATTCCGCATCGGGCAGCCGGATCGCCACATGCCCCAGTTCGGCGGCATAACGGGTCAGGATCGCCGGGCGCCGCCCCGCTGCCATGGCCCCTTCGTCCAGCAGCCGCGCATCGGCCAGGCTCGGCAGATCGGACTTGTTGACGTTGTTCCACAACCCGGCAAGCGAAGGGCTCTTTTCCACCGTCGCCGCCGCGCCCTCGATCCCACCATTCGCATGGATCGCTTCACGCACGCCCAGTTTCAGCCTGCCGTTCGCGGCATTCTCTGCGCTCACGCGTCTCCTCCCTTTTCTCTGCTTGTGTGCAGGTCCCGCGCCGCTAGGCTGTCTCCGCTATCGGGGAGGCACCGCACCGTATGACCATGATCACCATTTACCCGGAAGGCCCGGTCAACTTCGGATTCGGCGTCGATGATGACGGGGCCGAGTTCGTTCAGATCGAACTGACCGATGGTGCGGGCGTCCAGGACATACGCCTCGATTTCGCTTTCGCGGCTTTCGTCAGCTTTGCCGATCATATGCGCATGGTCGCGGATGAACTTATCGCCAGACGCGCCGCCTCCACGGACGAGGCTTGACGCCCCGCCCGCTTCGGCCACAGTCGCGCTGTTCACCACGACCGATGGGGCAATGACATGGCCGATATTATCGAATTCTTTCCGCTCACGCTTGAGGGCGGCACCCGCACATACGCCGATGGCATCGCTTACGTGGAACTGCGCTTCGCGGAACATGACGGGCGCACCGCGGCAATCCTCATCTCCGAGGAAGCGATGCAAAATCTGCGCGGCCAGTTGGCCATGCTCGCCAAGGCCGATTTCGACCCTTGGACAAAGCCGAACTGACAGCATCGGCACGAACGCATACGGCATTCCCGGCGCGGGCCGCGCGTTTCCGGTCAAGGGAATGCGCCCTACGGGGCGATAGCACCCCATCACGCCGCCCCCTGCGCGGTGCGCTGACCGGGCCCGCTGGAAATTTTCCCGACCTTTCCAGCAGACGAGGGGGAATGGGCGGTGGTAGATCCGGGGGTATGCTCTGAATTTGGCACCGCCCGCACGTATGAGGCCATGAATGACATGATTACGTTTGCAGTCTTGAGCGTAAGCGAACGGCCTTTTCGTAGATTTTCTACAAGGTTGGGATCGCCAACGGCATTTCGCCCAAAAGTCGTAACCCCCATGCGATTGAGCGCACAAAATGCCTCGATCTGGTTAAGAATGTCCGCGTCACTCGCCAGTGCAGTAGCCATAAATCCTACATAGTCGGATAAATCCAACTCATCAAGTAGGAAAGATCATGCTTCACGCTAATCGCCCTGTGTGGGAAATATCCGACATGTCGGATAGCGAGACGCTCAAGGGCGATGCCCTTTACAACGCCCTTATTAGGATCAAGCCAAACGGACTGGCTGAGACGGATTGGGCCGTGCAGGCAGGCGTCAACCGTGGATGGTTTACCAATCTCAAGGGATCAGACATCAGCCCGCGCGCAGATAATCTGCGAAAAATTCTAAACTACATCGGGAAAACCGAGGCCGACCTTCGCTCTCAGAATGACCGCGACAACTCTCGCGATTACGGCACGCATTCATATGCAACACTACAAGAAATCGCTAGCGAACACGGCATAGCGTTCGTGGAAGAAGTCGATCTGGCTTTGGGCATGGGCGCGACGTACTTGCACGGCGAACCGGAAGTGATTGGCCTGGTGCCATTTCGTGAGGATTGGCTGCGCGATGTCGCGGCAGGTTCGGTTGATCGCCTGAAAGTGGTTCGCGGGCGTGGGGATTCGATGCAACCCACCATTCTCGATGGCGATATTGTGCTGGTCGACACAGGCCACCGCACAATTGACGATCAGGATCGCATCTGGGCGCTGGCCTATGGCGATCTGGGGGTCATTCGCCGAGTGCGCGTTACACCAAGGGGGAGTTGGCTTCTGATGCCTGACAATCAGGTGGTGCGGCCTGATGAGGTTACGGATGGAGAAGCTTCGGTAATTGGGCGAGTGATCTGGATCGGTCGCCGCATATAGCTAAGGGGGAGTGCGATGCCGAGGCACGGCGTTCGGTTGTCGTTCACGATTGTTGACTTATATGGCAACGATATCTAGCGCGCTGTCATCAGGGCTGATACATGAATACCGCCTCCCGGAGCATGAGGGGCGCGATCCGTTGCGGAAATTGTACGGCTCTGATGGGTTTTTCGATTGGGTAGAACAGACCGATGCCTTGTACGAAAAAGACTGGGGTCCGGATCATGGCGGGAGAACCCGGTTCGAACACCTGGAACGCGCCCTATGCGATTTGCGTTGCGCCAAACGCCCGCTCGTGGGTGATCTCAACCGGGTTACGCCGACCAAAAAGGGGATTTGGAAAGTGCATTGCCCCGGCCTCCGCGTATTTGGATGGTTTGCGGGCCCGCATGAATTTATCGCCGTCTGCGGCGCGTTTACGAAAAATACCCACGGGGCGGGTTCGCTCGTTGGCCGGATTAGGAATGATGTTGCCGCCTTCATTCACGACAACCGTTTACACAAGACCGTGTTTTTAGGAGATCGCAGTGCGCTCTTTCGGTAGAGAACCCGACAATCGGAGGAAGCTTTACCTTCAGTTGATCGGCACAATCGAATCCCAGTTGCGCGAAGCTTATGCGAAGCGCCACGAAATGGATGGACTGACGCAAGCGGAGATCGCCCGGCGGCTCGACATTAACAAATCAGTCGTGAACCGCCGTCTCAACGGTCGCACCAATCTCACCGTGGAATCGCTGGCCGATATGCTGTGGGCGTTGAAGCACTGCATTCACGTCGATATTTACGACCCTGACGACGAAGACAATGTGTCCAACCGGCCCACGATAATCCCCCGGTACGATGATCACGCCTACAACGCAGCTCAGCCGGTGACGAACTCAGTCATCTTTTCGCCATCCTTTTTGGAAGCGGACTCTGCCGATGCAAAAGCCTAGGTTTGGCATCGTTGCGCTATGCGATGCGGCATATCAGGATGCGCTCACCGGGAAATCGGTGATCGCGGGACTCTATAACAACGACATTGCCGTGGGCGAATTCCCCAGCAGATTTCAGATTTGCTTCTACGCTGAACTGCTCAATGCGCGCGAATTCTCCGGGCGGATTACCTTCGAGTTCGTACTCGACAAAAAGCGCTTGGGCGCCGGGCTGATCGATACTTCGCTCGGTGAGCAGAACGATGGTCCTGCGATCATCATTATGGCCGGTATCCCCGTTCACGTTATGCGGCCCTCAATTTTTGAAGTGCGCATTTCGGTCGATGACGGTCCATCGAAAGCGCTGATAAAAAAGAAAGTTAGCGCCCGCGCCACGCTGGAACTGGCAGAATAGCAGGCGGCTGTGCCGCTAGCATCGATCACGCTCGCCGTTGTCGGCGCCGACTATCCCAACAAGCGCGGGCCTGCGCGGCGGTTCGAACTGGCAATGTGCCGTCCGGGGGAGCCGGTTGAATTACGCCCTGAACCGAACAATCCTGCCGATCCGCGCGCGGTCGCGGTCTATTCCTGCCGGGGTATCCAGATCGGCTATCTTACTGCCGAACGCTGCGGGCGCATTGGACAGATCATGGGGCAGGGCAGGGATATCCTCGCAATCTTTCAGGAGCACGCCAGATTTGGCGCCTATATCCGTGTGGCGTTCGATGGCGAGGAACCCCAATTTCCCGCAATGAAAGCACCATCACACTCAGATATAGAGCAGGATTGGCACCCAGATCAGGAATGGCCAGAATCCTACTAGTTGGATATTTCCGATTTTATAATTGACGAGTTGGATTTATCCAACTAAATCCTACCTCCATCACCGGACCAGCGGGAAGCGACTCCGGGTTTGATGGAGAAACCCATGCTCAAAGTTGAAGCCCCATTCCCCCAAGCCGGATCGAACGGGTTCCTGTTCGGCTCGGCCCAGTCCGTGCGCATCATCCAGCGCAACGCCGATGGCACCTGCGTGGTGCAGCGCACGGGCCATATGTCCCGCGCGGAGGGCGCAAGCCGCACGCTCCGCGTGGCGGGCAAGGATATCGTCGCCAGCCAGGCCGAAGCATCCCCCAAGCCCACCCGCCGCCGGAAGGCAGCCTGACGGTGGGCCGCGCCCCCGAGATCACGCATGTGCGCCGGTTTTCCACCGCGCCGAATGCTCTGCCGCAGGGTGGGGCACCGGCCGATCTGGCTTGGCTCCGGCTTGACGATTTGGGCAACGCGGAAAGGCTCCGCCGGATCACGTCAACTGCGTTGCTTCACCAGTTCATCGGCCACCGCAGTGAGGTGGTCGGCGAAGGAAACGAAGGCGGGCAGCTTGTAATACAGGATCACTTCTTCCTGATCGCCGGGCGCTTGCAGTTTGACGGCGACGTATTCAACCCCGTCGTTGTCAGTGAATGTGCCGATATCGGTTTCGGTCGGCGCAATCTCGAATTTGGTCATAAAGAATCCCCCCAGGTCGGTGAAAACAGCGCACCGACTGTAGCCGAAGCCGATGCAGGGAAAACCCCCTGCATCGGTGGAGGTCGCGGGGAATGACCGCCGCCAGCCTCGCCATCCGGCAAACCTCTCCGGCGCAGGCCCAAGCCCCCTCAGCAAAAGTGGGCACCGGTTTTGCGCCCGGAGGGGGCGCCAGCCAAACCGATCTGGCACAGATCGGGGCGGGGCTGTTTCGTCAGCGGCAGTCCTACGCCGCGCGCATGGTGGCCGAAGGG
>CAYYKK010000219.1:0-12513 GCA_964467935.1 uncultured Polyangiaceae bacterium | reverse complement strand
CGACGGGCAAACGACGACTGGCCCTCGCCATCGCGCGCACGAGCTCCGTGCACATCGACCTCAAGCTCTACACGCTCGACGTCGCGCAGGTGACGCACAAGCTGACGCCGTTCCACATGCGCTACCACGACCTCGAGATCCCGCCGCTCTCGACGTCGCGCTTCACCGGCGAGTGCAGCGTCGCGACCGACTTCACGACGGCGCTCGCACAGCCCTTCGACGCGAAGCTCTATTACGTGCTGCCTCACACGCACAAGCTCGGCACCCGCTTCTTCCTCCAGGCGATGGGCGGGCCGATGGACGGCCAGAGCATCTTCGACCTCGGCGCGTTCAACGGCGAGGCGCGCGGCCGAGCCTACGATCCGCCGATCGATCTCTCGTCCGTGTCGGGCTTGCGCTTCGGGTGCGAGTTCCAGAACCCGCGGACCGACACGATCCACTACGGCATCGGCGATCAGGAGATGTGCGAGATGCTCGGGTTCATCGAGAGCGCAGCCGCCTTCGACAGCGAGATCGAGAAGGACGCGGCGGTCGGGACCGACGGCGCGACGGCGCTGCACTCCGGCCCGTGCCAGACGCTGATCATCCCCTGGGATCACAAGCAGTGACGCGACTCCGGCCGCGCGCCGGGGCGTCCGATCGAGAGGTGTAAGGCGCGGCGGCGCGCGACGTTCTCGGTGCATGCGTACCGCGTTGCTCTCCTCCGGGTTCGGTCTCGTCGCTCTCTCCTCCCTCCTCGTCGCCGGCTGCGGCGGCTCGGCTCCGATGGCCGCTGCGTCGCCGGCCGACAGGGGCGCCCCGGGGGTCGCCGACGAGGCGCCGATGGCGGCGCCCATGCCCGCGCAGCCCTCGCTCGAGTCGGTGGCCGCGGACGCCGCGCCTGAGGCGCCCCCCGCGTACCCAGACAGGCCCGCTCCTCGGGTCGCCGCGACCTCACACGCGACCGCCCCCGCGGCCGCCGGCGGCCGGGTCGCCGAGAAGAGCCCCGCCCCGGTGGTCGCGACCGCTGGGGTCCGCGCCGGCGAGTGGGACGACAACGCGAACTACCGCGACTTCCTCTCCTACATTCGACAGCAAGAGCAACTCGGTATCGAAAAGATCGACGTCGCGCACCGCCACTTCATCGTCGTCGAGGACAAGAACGGCCGCGCCGTCCCGAACTGCAAGGTCAGCGTCGGGGACGGCAAGCGCTCGATCACGCTCAAGACGGCGGCGTCGGGGCGCGCGATCTTCTTCCCCGGGGCCGAGGGGCTCGCGGGCAAGCTCACCGCGTCGACCTCGTGCCTGTCGGCGAACGCGCAGGCGAGCGTGGCCTTCGACGCGAGCGCGTCGGATGACGCGGTCCTCCTCAAGCTCGGCGCGGAGCGCGCCGTCCAGAAGAAGCCGGTCATCGACGTCGTGTTCGTCCTCGACACGACCGGGTCGATGTCCGAGGAGATCGCGAGCATCAAGGCGACGCTCCAGGCGGTCATCGATCGCATGGGACCCGACGTGACCATCCGCGTGGGCCTCGTCGAGTACAAGGATCGCAGCGACGCGTTCGTCACGAAGATGTATCCGCTCACGAGCGACCTGAAGAAGCTCTCGAGCCAGATCGCGAGCATCGAGGCGGGCGGTGGCGGAGACACCCCCGAGGACGTGAACGCGGGGCTCTCGACCGCGATCGACAAGATGGGTTGGAACGACCAGGCGACCGCGCGCCTCGCGTTCCTCGTCGCCGACGCGCCGCCCCACCTCGATTACGCCAACGAGGTCGGCTACGCGGAGAGCGCGAAGCACGCCGCCGAGAAGGGCATCAAGATCTTCACGATCTCGGCCTCGGGCATGGATGACCTCGGTCAGGCGGTCTTCCGTCAGGTGGCGCAGGTCACGGGCGGCACGAACATGTTCGTGCTCCGCGGGGGGGCGGGCCCGCAATCGACGGGCGCGGGCGACGCGAAGTCGAGCTGCGGCGGCACGCACGAGAACTTCACGAGCGGCAACCTCGACCAGCTCATCACGCGCAAGATCGCCGTCGAAGTGGCGAGCCTCGCCGCCGATCCGATGCGCATCGCGGGGCTCGGCAAGGACGAAGACGCGAAGCCGTGTGAGGAGCGGATCGTGATGCAGATCGCGCGCTGAGATCGCCCTCTTCGGCAGCGCGCCCGACGAGGCGAGAGAGCGCTTTACGCGCGCGCCGGAAGACGACACGATCCGACTCAGTCATGGCTGAGCCCCCCGAGTCGCCGTTTGCTGCCGATGTCACGAGCGTCGTGGAGGTCGATCCGGTCGCGGCGCGTCGACGAGGCGTGTTCACGGTGATGAGCGGGCTCGACGCAGGCCGCGTGCTCACGATCCCGCCCGGCGACATCGTCACGCTCGGGCGCTCGGCGGAGTGTACGTTCCCGTTCGACGACGCCAGCCTCTCGCGCGACCACGCGCGAGTCATGCGGGTCGGCTCCGAGTACGTGCTCCGCGACGACGGCTCGAGGAACGGCACGTTCGTGAACAGCCAGCGGCTCGCCAAGGCGACGACGCTGCGAGACGGAGATCGCGTGCAGCTCGGCTCGAACACGATGCTCCGCTTCACGCTCGTCGACGAGAAGGAGGAGGCCGCGCTGCGCAAGGTCTACGAGGCGGCGATCCTCGACGGTCTCACCGGCGTCTACAACCGCAAGCACCTCGAGGAGCGCATCGCGGCAGAGCTCGCGTTCGCGGAGCGGCACGCCACGCCGCTCTCGGTCGTGATCATCGACGTCGATCACTTCAAGAAGGTCAACGACACCTACGGCCATCTGGCGGGCGACGCGGTGCTCAAGTCCGTCGCTGCGCTGCTCGCGAAGAGCGTCCGACCCGAGGACGTCCTCGCGCGCTATGGCGGTGAAGAGTTCGTGGTCGTCGCGCGCGGGACGACGTGCGCGCAGGCGGCCGAGCTCGCCGAGCGGCTCCGGAGCGCCATCGAGTCGACGACGATCACCTTCGAGGCGACCGCGATCCGCGTGACGGCGAGCTCCGGCGTGGCCGCGGTCGGAGACGGAGGCGCCTCGCACGACCGCGCCTCGCTCCTCGGCGCTGCCGACGCGCGGCTCTACCGGGCGAAGACCTCGGGGCGCAACCGGGTCGTCGCCAGCGACGGATGATTGTTACACTGTTTTGGTCGTCTACTTTCTGTCGAGGTCTCCTCGACCCGATGATTGAAGGCGTGTAAACCACGGCTACGTGGTCGTAGAACTGATTTCGCCCCCCCGGCTCACCCACCTGCGCCAGCTCGAGGCCGAGAGCATCCACATCCTTCGGGAGGTCGTCGCCGAGTTCCAGAACCCGGTGATGCTGTACTCGATCGGCAAGGACAGCGGCGCGATGCTCCACCTCGCGCAGAAGGCGTTCCACCCGGCGCCGCTGCCGTTCCCGCTGCTGCACGTCGACACGACGTGGAAGTTCCGCGAGATGTACGCCTTCCGCGACCGCGTCGCGCGCGAGCACAACGCGCGGCTGCTCGTCCATCGGAACGAGGACGCGCTGCGGGCGGGCATCAACCCGTTCGATCACGGCAGCCAGAAGTACACCCACGCGATGAAGACGCAGGGCCTGCTCCAGGCGCTGAAGAAGTGGGGGTTCGACGCGGCGTTCGGCGGAGCGAGGCGCGACGAGGAGAAGTCGCGCGCGAAGGAGCGCGTCTACTCGTTCCGTGACGCCGACGGGCAGTGGGATCCGAAGAACCAGCGGCCCGAGCTCTGGTCGCTCTACAACGGGCGCGTCGATCCGGGTGAGAGCATCCGCGTCTTCCCGCTCTCGAATTGGACCGAGCTCGACGTGTGGCAATACCTGTGGCTCGAGGGCGTCGACGTCGTGCCGCTCTACCTCGCGGCGGAGCGGCCCGTCGTCGAGCGGAGCGGGATGCTGATCATGGTCGACGACGACCGGATGCGCCTCCGCCCCGGAGAAGCGCCGGTCCGAAAGCGAGTGCGGTTCCGGACGCTCGGTTGCTACCCGCTCTCCGGGGCGATCGAGTCGAACGCGACGACGCTCCCCGAGGTCATCGGCGAGATGCTCGTCGCCAAGTCGAGCGAACGCCAGGGTCGCCTCATCGACCACGACGAGGAGGGCTCGATGGAGCTGAAGAAGCGCGAGGGGTACTTCTGATGAGCGGAGTCGCCGTTTCGGAGCCGCTCGACGTGCACGCCTACCTGCGCGAGCACGAGGACAAGGAGCTCGTCCGCTTCGTGACGGTCGGCAGCGTCGACGACGGCAAGTCGACGTTGATCGGCCGGCTCCTGTTCGAGGCGCACGGCATCTACGAAGACCAGCTCGCTGCCGTCGTCGCCGCGACGAGGAAGAAGCAGGCGGACGAGGAGATCGACTACTCGCTCTTCACCGACGGCCTCAAGGCGGAGCGCGAGCAAGGCATCACGATCGACGTCGCCTACCGCTATTTCTCGACCAAGAAGCGCAAGTTCATCATCGCCGACACGCCGGGTCACGTGGAGTACACGCGCAACATGGCGACCGGCGCGTCGACGGCCGACATCGCGGTCATCCTGCTCGACGCGCGCCTCGGGGTGCTGCCGCAGAGCCGGCGTCACGCCGCCATCACGTCGCTGCTCGGCATCCGACAGCTCGTCGTGTGCGTGAACAAGATGGACCTCGTGGGTTTCGACGAGGGCGCCTATCGATCGCTCGAGCGATCGTTCTCCGCGTTCTTGTCGGGGCTCCGGTTCGAGGGTGTGCACTTCGTACCCGTCAGCGCGAAGCTCGGCGACAACGTGGTCTCGCGGAGCGCGCGCGCCCCTTGGTACGACGGACCGTCGCTGCTCGGGCTGCTCGAGACGCTGCCGGTGACGGCGAGGAACGAGCGGGCCCCGCTCCGTTTTCCGGTGCAGCTCGTGCTGCGACCTCACCTCGACTACCGAGGCTTCGCCGGGACCATCGCGCAGGGCACCGTCCGGGTCGGCGACGAGGTGGAGGTGCTGCCCTCCGGACGAAGGACGCGCGTCGAAGCGATCGACACGTTCGACGGATCGCTGACGCACGCGAGCGGGCCGCTGAGCGTCACGCTTCGGCTCTCGGACGAGGTCGACGTGAGCCGAGGAGACATGATCGTCCACGCGCCGCGCGACGGGGACGCCGACGGCGCGAGGCCGATGGTCGCGCAGGAGATCGAGGCGACGATCGTGTGGCTCGCGGAGCGGGCGTTCGATCCGTCGCGGCGACTCTTCGTCAAGCACACGACGAAGCTCGTGCCGGCCCGGATCGCGGAGGTGATCGGCAAGCTGAGCCTCGAGACGCTCTCGCTCGAGGCGGGCGCCGAGATCGGGCTGAACGACATCGCGCGCGTGCGGGTGCGCGCGGCGCGGCCGCTCTTCTGCGATCCCTACGTGGAGAGCCGCGGGACGGGCGCGTTCATCCTCGTCGACGCGCTCGACAACGGCACCGTCGCTGCGGGGCTCGTCGTCTCGGGGCGCGCGGCCCCGCGGCGCGCGGACGGCTTCGTGTCGGCGAGCGAGCGGGCCGAGCGCCTCGGTCATCGGAGCCTCGTCGCCCGGCTGGAGCGTCCGCTCGGTGCGGACGTCGAGCGGAGGCTCTTCGATCGCGGCGTCCTCTCGCTCACGCTCGACGGCTCGGATCTCGGCGGCGACGTGCTCGTGGAGGTCGCGCGGCGCGCGGTCGACGCGGGGCTGTGCGTCCTCGTGCTCGGCGGCGACGACGTGCTCTTCACGGATCTCGCGCGCGACCTCGGCGCCGAGCGCGTCCTCGATCTCGTGCGCGCGCAGGCGCCCGAGGACGCGTCGCGCGCGATCGCCGAGCGCGTCCTCGCCGCCGAGGTGGTGCTCGGCGGCGGGATCTGACGCCCTCAACCGTTCGTCGGCGGCGCCTCGGGCCACGCGGTCGGAGCGGAGGCTCTGCGCGGGTCGAACGGGACGTCGGCGTCGCGCGGCGTGCGGAGCACCTCGGACCAGCGGATGCGGCCCGTGAGGAGCATCAAGAGGAAGAGGGTGGCGACCGACAGGACAGTCAGCGTCAGCCCGGTGAACCCCTCCCAGAAGTGAGCGAGCGAGAAGACCACGAGGTAGACGAGCTGCGCGGCCGCGGCCTCGCGATAGGCGAACCGAGGCGAGACCACGAGCCGCAGGTAGCTCACCACCATGGCGATGCTCGTGAGGCTCGAGATCGCGAAGGCCGGGAGCACCGGCAGGTGGTCGACCGAGTACGAGAAGAGCAGGTGGAACGAGAAGAACGCCGCCGCGAGGAAGAAGTAGTTGATGGGGTGGATGTCGAGGCTCTTCAGCCGCGCGAGGACGGCGATCACGAGGAAGAAGAAGAACAGGCTGATCGGCGCCGAGAACGCGAGGCTCGACGCGAGCTCGCCCGGCTGGATCCGCTTCGGCATCACCATGCCGACGCCGAGCCCCGAGACGAGCTGCTCGAAGCGCCACTCGAGGACGTAGCCCGCGCCCTTCCTCTCCTTCGTCGACGGCGAGAGCGTCATCGCCGGAAAATCCACGTCGGCGAAGTCGGTCGTCATGCGGAGCGAGAAGTCGCGCAGCGGGGCGGCGCCGTCGTGCCTCGCGTAGCGCCATTCGCCGAGGCCGCGGCTTCGATAAGCGGCGGCGATCGCGATCTTCTGGCCGGCGGCGACGGGGACGTCGGCGACGAACGTGCCCTCGATCGGCAGGGCCTTCACCTCGGCGCCGTCGACGGTGAAGTGGAACGCGTCGAAGACGGCGTTCTTGTCGGGGAGCGCGAGCGCGACCCGCAGCACCCCCGCGCCGCCGGTGTCGTTCTCGTAGGTCCAACCGCCGGCGAACGACACGTCGTAGAGCGAGTACCACGTGAGCCCCTTCAGGCGCTGGTCGAGGCCGAGACCGACCACGATGCGCGTCGAGCTCGGGCTCTGGCGGATCCCTCCGCCGCTCGTGGCCGGCTCCTTGGGCAGCTCGACACCGGCGGGGAAGAAGGAGAGCTCGGGTGGCTCCTGTGTCTGGGGCGTGCCCCAGAGGTCGGCGACCCGCTCGCGGGTGGCGAGCGTCTGGCTCGAGGTCCTCGCGCTCATCACGCCTCCGAGGACGAGCCACGCGACGCTGACGACGGCGAAAACGGCGAGGATGGCGAAGGCGCGCAGGGCGGTTTGCATGGGACCAGGCTGCGCCGCGGGGAGGGCGCGCGCGTGGGGCCGGTGAGGAACCTTCGTCGCGGATTTGTGGCAATTCGATGGCTCGTGTACGAGACGATCATGCTGCTCGGTGCTCGATGGGTGCTCGTCGGGGCGTGGGTCGGGGCGATGGCGCTCGGCGTCTTCGCGTGCGGGGGCAACCCCGACGCGGCCGACTTCCCGACGGAGCGATCTCGCTGCACGGTGGAGCTCGCGGTGCCCAACATGGCGTGCGAGACCGCGTGCCCGATCAAGGTTCGCGCGCTGCTCTCGGACGTCGAGGGCGTCGAGGCGGTCGACGTGAACTTCGAGCAGCGCCACGCGACGGTGCAGGGCGTGTGGCCGGCGTGCGGGCACGACGGCTTCCGCAAGATGCTGAAGAACCTCGCGTCGCGCGGCTACGAGGGGCAGATCCTGAGCTCGCAGTGACGCTGCCGCGCCCGCGTCGTCGCGGCTCGGCTCACGGTCTCGGCGCGACGCCTTCGCGGTGATAGAGCCACCACGTGCCCTCGTGCGTCACGCGCACGATGGAGGGGTCGGCGTTGAAGAGCGGATCCGCGCTCGTCGTGCTGCGGACGAGGAACCAATCGAAGAACGCGCCGTTCTTCGTCACGTTGAACTTCTCCGGCGTCCATTCCCAGCGGAGCGGCACCGGCGGCGGAACGATCGCGCCCGGATCCTCGCGGTAGCGCAGCGGCGTCGCGCCCCAGACGGCGAAGTGGAAGGAGAGCCAGCCTCCCTTGTCCGCCTGCACCCACGCCGGCAGATGAATGAAGGGCGTGTTGGTTCGGTGCGTCCCTGCGTGATCGAAGATCAAATAGAGCAAGCGCGGCGCGGGGCCGATGCGCGCCTCGACCTTCGTGAAGTCCTCGGTGGCGCGGTCGAACTCCGCGTAGTTCTCGGCGACGACGTGGGTCACGCGGAGGCTGGCCGCGCCGAGCGCGCACACCGCGGCGATCTTCGCGACGTGCGCGCGCGGCAGATCCGGGAGACACGCGAGCGCGACGAACAGCGCCGCGGTCGCCTCGCGCGGATACACGTACCACCAGAGCCCGATCTCCATCGGCAGCACGAAGAAGAGCAGCAGGAACACGGCCGCGCACGACAGGGGGACGAGCGTCGCGAGCACCGTCCAAAGGCGATCGCGCCGGCTCTCCGCGAGCCACGGACGAAGGCCGAGCGCGAGCGACAAGAGCGCGACGGCTCCGAGGATGCGCAGGTACCCGGTCGCCGACGCGAGCTCGCGCGGATCGTGGAAGCCGTTGACGACGGTGGTCGGGATCTCGGCCCACCGCTCGGGGTGCAAGGTCAGCGGGCCCATCGCCCCTCCGCCGAGCGTCTCGCTGCGTGTGAGCCAGAAGGCCGCGAACAGCACGAGCGGAGGCACGAGCGGCGCGAGCAGCGGACGAAACCGCCGCGTCACCGGGTAGACGACGACGCCCGCGCCGACGACGCCCGCGATCGCGAACGGGAAGCGGAAGACGTGGGTGAAGAGCAGCACGACGAGGCAGATCGACAGCGCCCACTGGGTTCGACGCGAGGGCCGATCGACGGTCCGCAGCGCGAGCCCCACCGCCATCGCGAACATCCCCAACGCCGAGACGAAGTTGATGAAGCCCCAGTGCGTGAGGTCGCACCACACGAAGGGCAGGGCGGCGACGCCGAGCAACGGGCTCTTGCGCATGCCCCACGCGAGCGTGCCGAGGCCGATCGGGAGCGCCGAGAGCATGATCGCGGTCGCGATCTTCACCGCCGGCACCGCGGGCATCACGAGCATGAGCAGCGCCCCGAGGACGTAGCTCGAGTCGTAGGGCACCGAGAGCGGGTGCAGCTCGAATTGATCGCGAAAGTGGTACGCCGGATCGAACCAGTGGCGGAACGCCGACGTCATCGCCGCGTGGAACGGGAGATCGGTCATCGCAGGGTAGCGAGCCGCGAAGAAGGGCCACGCGATCGCGACCGCCCCGAAGGCCACCGCGAGGAGCGCGATCGCCGCGTCGACGGGTGACCCCTTCGCGCGCGACACCCAGCTCGTGACGGTGCGTCGGATCGCGGCGATCGAGCCCTCCGCGGCGTTCGCGCGCGGGGCTCGATCGGGTTCGGGGGCGCCGGCCTCGGACGGCAAAGCGCGCGGAAGATACCGTGCACCGGTCAGATCCGCTACCGTCGCGACGGCTCCGGTCCCCTCGCATGTCGTTCCTCTCCTGGCTCCGCGACGCGCGCAGCAGAGTCCTCGCGCGAGGTCTCCGTGACGTGTCCCGTGACGGGGAGCGACGCGACGACGGTGAGGCACGGATCGCCCGCGTCGTCGTCGGGATCGCGACGGTCGCGTTCGCGATCGCGGCGTCGTGGGAGCTCTTCGGTCCCATCCTCGCCGGGCACTACGCGTCGTCTGCGAGCATGGGGATCATCGCCGACAACATGCGGCGCTGGGGCATCGCCGGCCCGGTGTGGACGTACGGCGCGACCAAGCCGACGCCCGACCAATACTATTGTCACCACCCCTGGGGGATCTTCTGGACGACGCGCCTCTTCATGGCCGTGTTCGGGCGGCACGACTTCGTCTGCAGGCTCCCCGCGGTCGTGCTCTCGACGGTGACGGTGCCGCTGCTCGCCGCGATCGCGCGGCGGATGCATCGCCCCTACGCGGGCGCCGCGGCCGCCGTCGCGTTCGTCGTGCTGCCGATCACGCTCTCGTTCGCGAGCTTCAACGCGCTCGAGGTCCCCGTGATCGCGCACTCGTCGCTCTTCCTTTGGGGCTACGTGCGGCTCACCGAGAGCCCGAAGCGGCGCTACGTCGCGGCGAGCCTCGTCGGCGCGGTGCTCGCGCTCAACGCGGATTGGCCTGCGTTCGTCCTCGTCGGCGTCGTCCTCGGCGTCGAGCTCGTGCGTCTCGTCGCGGGTTTCGCGGGCGAGTCGCGCGCGCTCGATCGGCGGCGCGCAGAGTGGTGGGCGCTCACGGCGAGCGCCGCCGTGCTGACGCTCCTCGGCTACCTCTACGTGTTTCGGCAGGCGGGCAAGCTCGACGATCTCCTGGGCAGCTACCAGATGCGATCGGCGGGCAACGAGACGACGCTCGCGGCGACGCTCCACGCGCGTCGCTATTGGATCGAGCTGATGTTCACGCCGATCGCGATCGTGCTCGGGAAGGCCTTCCTCCCCGTCGCGCTCGTTCGCTTCGCCCTCCGCCGCGCCGTCGTCGAGCTCGTGCCGCTCGCGGTGCTCGCGATGGCGACGGTGCAATACGTCGTGTTCAAGCAGGGCGCCGACATCCACATCTTCTGGCCCCACTACTTCGCCGCCTATTTCTCGCTCGCGATGGGGGGGCTCGTCGCGACGGCCCTCGCGATCGTCGAGCGGCTCGCCGCGTCGCGGTCGGCGCCGTTCGTGCGGCGCGCGACGCTCGTCACGTTCGCGCTCGCGATGGCGCCGCTCGGGTTCGTCTTGCGCGACGGCGCTCCCGCCCTCGTCTACGCGCACGCGACGGGGGGCCGCTTCAACGAGAAGGGGCTCCGGATCCAGTCCGACGGTGACAAGATCGCGTTCCTCCGCTGGCTCGCTCCGCGCGTCCGCACGATCGGCCTTCACGAGAGCGCCGCGCCGACGTGGGCGGACGTGTGGGCCCTCGGCGGTCGACCGGTCGACGTCTCGGCCGAGCCGCCCCCGATCGGCTCGGACGCCGTGACGATCGTCGACGTGCGCCTCCTCCCCGACGCGGCGAAGGTGGCGCTCCTCTCGAGCCACGGCGTCACCGCCGCAGGCCCCTATTGGGCGCTCTCGGGGAGGCCGGGGCCGCCGCGCGTGCTGTCGTTCGTCGAGACCGAGCCGTCGCTCGTCGAGCGCTATTGGGTGTCGGGCACGGAGCCGCATCGCGAGATCGCCCCCGACCCCTACGCAGCCTGGGAGCTCTCGGCCCACTACGGCGCGCCGCCGCCGCCGCCCGACGCGCCCGCTCGCACGTTCGAGGAACATCGGATCCGCTACGACGCGGCGCTGGCCGCCGGCGACGATGCGACGGCGCGCGTCGAGCGCGGGGTGATCGACGCCTCGTGTCGCGCGCTCGACGCGACCTTCTCGGACGGGACGCGGATCGTGTGCGCGCGCTACGACGACGGGGCGGCGCCTGTGCTCACGCTCGTCCTCGAGCCGGCGGGGCCGTTCGCGGTAGGGACGGAGCTCTCGGTGACCTCTCGCGTCGTCGCGCGCGCCCCGTGGTCGACCACGATGGCCGATCCGACCGTGCGAGAGACGAGCTACCCCTTCACGCTCGCGCCCACTCGCTTTCGCAAGGGTTGGCTCTACTCGCACCGCGTGATCGTGCGCCACCGGCCCGGGACCGAGGTGTTCGAGGCGACCTTGCGCGGCCGAGGCGCGCCGAGCGGCCGGCCCGTCGAGGTGCTGCGCCTCTGACCGCCGCTCGCCGTGCGCTGTGGCCGGCCGCGCCGGCCGAAGCTACCATCACGCGATGCGGGTCGGAGTCCGAGCGCTCTCGTTCATCGCGCTCTCTTCGTTGCTCGCGTGTCGCGCCGAGAAGCGAGAGCCCGCGGTCGAGCCCGCGACCGCCCCCGAGGCGCCGCGGAGCCCCGCGTTCGATTTCGATCGCGGTCCGAGCGCCACCGCCGCCCCGGCGCCGACGGCGGCCGAGCCCCCGCCTCCGCCGCAGCCCGAGTCCGCGGCTGGCGAGCACGCGAAGAAGAGCGAGTGCGCGCCCGGGGATCCGCTCTGCGACGGCTGGAGCGGTCCGAGCCCCGACAAGAATCGCAAGCGCGGACCGATGCTCGCTTCGACGAAATCGCTGACCGACGAGATGACGAGCGCCGAGCTGGAGGACGTGATCGACGCGAACCTGACGAGGTTCGTCGCGTGTACCAAGGTCGACTCCGTCGTCACCGTGCACGCGACGATCGCCCCCGATGGTCGGGTCCTCGAGGCGGCGTCCTCGGCCGCCGATCCCGACGACTCGTTCACGCGGGACTGCGTCGCGAAGGCCTTCTCCGGGCTCGCGTTCCCCAAGTCGAAGCGCGCGCGTCCGACCCCCGTGACGTTCGAGCTGGCGTTGAAACCAACAAGCATGTGAATCGAAGATGCCAATGAAACTTCATAGCGTGTCGGAGGGATGCCGTCGGGCCTGGGCGTGGCAGCGCTGGGTCGCGCTCGCGCTCGTCGGTGCGTCCTGGATCGCGGCGTGCGGTGGGGCGCCGATGGCCGGGGCGCCCGCGGAGGCGACGAACGCGGAGGGAGCGCTCCCTGGGGCCGCGCCGCCGCCTCCTCCTCCTCCGCCGCCGCCGCCGATCACGCCGCCCGAGGCGAAGGCCGGCGCGGTCGTGAGCCGCGTCGTGAACGAGGCCGCCCCGACGCTCGACGCGATGGCGAGCGACGGCTCC
>CAYYKK010000218.1:2134-12527 GCA_964467935.1 uncultured Polyangiaceae bacterium | reverse complement strand
CAAGCTGGGCTTCGTCTTCAACTTCATCACCTACGGCGGCCACCAGATCGACGGGCTCGCGGGCGAGGAGTTCGCGCTCGCGCTCCGCGAGGACGGCATGCTGGCGCTCGCTCGGTTGCAGCGAAAATTCCGGCTGCTCGAGTCGCCGTATCGCACGCCGCAGACCCTCGTCGGCGGCCCCCGCGGCGACGCGGGGCTCATGGCGCTCTCCGGGCGGACGGCGACGACCAAGGCCATGGGCAAGGGCTCGACGCAATTCCAACACACGGTCGCGATCGAGGTGCCGCCGAAGCTGCTCGAGGAGTGGCTCGACCTCTGGCGCAAGCACCACGGCCTCGACGAGAAGCTCAAGGTGACGCTCAAGCCTCACAGCTCCGGCGCGGAGCTGCTCGAGCTCGGGATCCTCGACGCGAAGGGAGAGAAGGTCGCGAACGTGATCTTCCACACGATCCAGGACCGCCGCGGGCGCAAGATCCTGTCGATCCGCGATCAGAACACGTTCTCCGCGGAGCTCCGCCGCAAGCGCCTCATGACGCTCGCGCAGCTCTTCCTCATCCACCGCTACAAGATCGACTCGGTGCACTACCTGACGCCGACCGACGACAACAAGCGGCAGACCGAGGGCATGAAGGCGCGCGGCATCTTCAGCGCCGTCGTGGACGAGGTCGGCGAGATCATCGTCGCCGACGTGAGCAAGGAGCGCTTGAAGCAGCTGCTCGATCCGGATCGCGCGGCGTTGGGTGCGCTCATCGCGACGTCGTGACCGGACCGCTGCTCAGGCTCGCCCACGAGGTGCTCGGATCGCCGGAGGTGCGGTTCGTCCCGGACCTCGATCGCGCCGCGATCGACCGCGCCGTGCTCACGAGCCACGCGGGGGTCGATCCCTTCGTCGGCGAACGGGTCCTCGCGGTCGGAGCGGAGCCCACGGCCGCGCCCGACGCGCCGTTCGCGGGCTTCTTGCTCACCTCGCAGCGGCTCGTCGTCGGCGCGACGTCCTTGCGCCTCGAGCACGTCCTCGGTGCGCGACAGACGGGGCCGGGCGCCTTCGAGATCCTGACGCCGCGCGGGCCTGTCGCCCTCGCCGCCATCCTCGCCGCGCGGCTCGTCGCCTTCGTGCACCGACTCATGGTCGTTCATCCGGCGGCGCGCGCCGAGCCGCCGCGCCCCCTCGCGCCTGCCGGCCCCTCCGATCCGCTCGGCTTCCTCGTCGAGATGAACACGCCCGGGGTCGATCCGCGCGTGCTCGCGATCTTCGGGCTGCTCTCGAGCGCGGTCGACCAGACCCGCACGATGCCGATCGACGGGGCGCGCGATCTCGCGCAGCGCGCGGTCGTCGCGTCGCGGCGGCTCAGAGACGGACGCGGCATGGTCGATGGGTGGTGGGTCAGCTCGCTGCCCGTCGCCGATCTCGTGGGCGCGCTCGCGCGCGTCTTCGGCGCGCCGGTGGAGGCGTACCGCGAGGACGCGCGTGGCACCGAGCGGCTCGTGTTCCTCGCGCGGGGCTCGTTGATCGTCGGGGGCACCGACGGGCTCGATCTCGAGATTCCGCCCCGCATCGCGTCGCTGCCCGCGACCCCCGTCGAGCTGCGCGTCGCCGATCTGCGCGGCTTCGCGACCTACCAGGTGCGCGCCCGATCGTCCGATCCGTTGGCCCTCGCCGACGCCCCCGCCTTCGTTCACGACGCGCTGACGACGCTCGAGCCCCGTCTCCTCGCCCTCCGCGCGCTCTTCGCGTGGACGATGCCCGCCGACCGCCTCCTCGACGCGCCCGCGGACGCCATCCGGGCGAAGCAGCAGGCGATGGCCCCGATGGCGGATCTGTCGAAGGTGCTCCCGCGCGCAGAGCGGCCCCAAGCGCTGACGGATCTCTTCGAACGCGCGCGCAAGGCCGCCGAGGCGGAGCTCGCGAAGTCGCCCGCGCAGCGCAAGGACGAGGCCCGCGCGCGCTTCGCCGCCGCGCTCGCGTCGGGCGATCGGAAGGCGATGTGGGACGCCGCGCTGAAGCTCCAGCACGCGCAGGCCTACGCGGAGGCCGAGGCGGCGTACGACGAGCTCGGTCGCCGGTTCCCGGCCGAGCTCGGAGACGCCCTCCGCTCGAAGGGTGACGCCGCGCTCTTCAGCGTGCTCTACGCGGGGCGCCCCGCGGCGGAGGAGCACGTCCCGGCCCTCGAGCGCGCGGTCTCGCTCTATCTCTCCGCCCTTCGGCACGGCAAGCGCGCCGACGACCTCGACGAGAACCTGTGGGAGGCGGCGCGGGCGCTCTCTCGCGTGCACCCCGATCCCGGGCGGCGCGTCTCGGCGGTCGAGCTCTACGTCACGACCTGCCCCGCGGGTCGGAACCTCCCCGACGCCGACGCGCGCATGCGCGAGCTCGCGCGGGGCTGAGCGGCGGAGGGGGCGGCGCGCGTCGGATTGGTTGACCGGAAAGATGCAACCTGCTTGCATCTGCGTCGGCCTGTTGTCTCGACCGCTCTTCTCCTCGCTCGCGATCGTCGGGGCGCTGACCGTCTCGCGGAGTGCGCTCGCGTTCGACTTCACCGAGCACGCGCACATCACGAAGCTCGCGCTCGACGACATCATGGCGCGGCACCCGGGAGCGCGCGCGCGCTTCGAGGACGTTCGGGGCGTCGTCGCGAGCCGCTTCACGTGCGACGAAGGCGCGTTCCTCGAGGAGTCTCCGCCGACCTGCCTCTCGCTCGTCGACCTCCCTGCGCTCTCGGGGGATCACGCCGCCGGGCCTCTCTCCGTCAAATGGAAGTGGTTCGACGACTGCGTCGCGCCGCGCGAGCAGGTCTCGCTCGTCGAGAAGCTCCCGGCGATCGTGGTCGAGATCTACGAGAGCGAGCAGAGCCCCGAGCAGGTCCCGGTCCACAAGCCGGACATCCGCGGCTTCGTCGGGGTCCGCGCGGAGAAGTCCGCGTCGCACTGGCCGCTCGCGGCGTCGATTTCGGACCTCCGGCTGCAGGAGGTCGACGACACGTACACGCAGCTCGCCGAGCGCGGGCACCCGCACTTCCGGCCCCGCCTCGCCGCCGCGACGGCGGCGCTCGCGGCGCAGCGCCGCGGTTACTCGAGCCGCGGACGCGATCGCAACAAGCCCGAGTACGAGGCCTACGCTTGGTACGCCGATCTGCACTGGGGCGCCCTCCGCTTCGCGCGCGCGGCGCGCCGAGAGCCCGACGCGGAGCGCGCGCGCTTCCTCGGCGCCACGGCGATCTACCTCGAGCTCATCGCGCTCCACTACGTGCAAGACGGCGTCTCCGCGGGGCACATCGTCCCCGACGCGACGAGGCTCGCGAACCCGTCGTTGAACCTCACCCACGACGAGTACTGCCAGGACGGCATCGACGTCGACCGACCGACGGGGCTCTGCCTCGCGTGGACGCCCGCGCGGGTCGACGCCGCGCTCTGCGACGCTTGGGATCGTGTCTGCTCACCGCGCTCGAAGGTGTCGCCTCACATCGTCGGTGACCACCAGATCGCCCTCGATCCCGCGCGCGGCGAGGTGACGCTCGCGTGGGCGGTCGGTGTCTCGTCGCTGTCGCTCGACGAAGTGTTTCGAGAGCTCGAGGGTGACGCGCGCGTCCCCGAGAGCGCCGTCATCGCCGAGCTGCCGACGATCATCGCGCCCGCGGACACGCGCTGCATCACCGATCCCTCCATCGAGCTCGACGGCGCGTTCCAGTGGGCGTGTCGATCGCAGCTCACGCCCGACGACCCCGTCCCGGGCTTCGAGCGTCAGCGCACCTCGCTCGGTTGGCAGCCTGCGTTCTACCGCTGCGTCTCGTCGTGGTGGGACACGCGCTCGAGCCTCGAGGATCGGCGCAACGAGCTGGCCGACGCGTGGGATCTCGGCTTCTTCTCCGCGCTCCGCTACCTGCCCCAGCCCGTCGACACACCGAAGCGGCTCGCCGAGCGACAGGTGTGGAGCGGCGGCGGGATCGACGTCTCGCTCTCGATGATCGGCCAGGCGGACGCCGGGACCTTCCGCGCGCTCCCGATGCTGCGTACGGGCATCTCGTACGGTCCGCCGCGACACATCGCGCCGTTCGCGGTGGACGTGTTCGGCGAGCTCGTCCCCGGGCGGGTCGGCGTCGACACGCCGAGCGATCGCACCCGCGTCGCGATGCGCGTCGGCGGAGGCGGCGGGATGCGCGTGTTCTGGAAGACGCTCCCCCTCGAGTCTTCGGTCGACGTCGCGGCGGACTGGGTGTTCTACGAGCAGCCGAAGCCGTACCTGCATTTCCACACCGCGCCCGTCGCGTGGGCGGTCGTCGATCGCCAGGTGTTGAACCTCGCCATCGCGCCGACGCTCGACTACTTCCACGACCTCGGCGTCACCGCGGGGATCACGCTCGACGCGCTCATGTGGCCGGAGAACTGAGCGCCGCGGCGTCAGGCGATCTCGAGCTCCACGACCACCGGCGCGTGGAGCGAGCCGGCGATCGGCTGATCCCGCAGGCCCGCGTCCCAGCCGTCCTCGACATCGGCGTTCAGGATCGTCACGCTCCTCAGGCCTCGCGCGACCCGTCGCGAAGCGAGGATCTGATCGGGGAGCGAGGTGCGCCCTCGATAACGCGTGGAGTAGCGGCGGCCCTCCTCCTCCGCGTCGAGCAGCCTCGAGAGCGCGCGAGCCTCGAGCGCGGTGTTGCCCGTGTCGCTCACGTCGGCCGCGAGGATCCGCGACGGCGACTCGAACGGGTCGGCGTTGAAGTCACCCGCGACGATCACGAGCGCGTCGGGATCGTGGTCGAGGATGCGATCGACGCGCAGCCGGACCTCGAGGGCTTGACCTGCGCGCTTCAGCGCGGCGACGAAGAACCCCTCGGCCCACCCCGCCGTGGAGCGCCAGCTCGTCGGTCCGAGCTTCTGCCCCTCGATCGCCGACGCGAGCGGCGCGCGGAGGTGGACGTCGATCACACGCAAGACCTGTCCGTTCGGCAGCGCCACGTCGGCCTCGAGCGCAGGGCGGTCCCAGCCGATCGCGAGCCGCTCGGCGGGAGCCATGCCCCGCACGAGCTCGCTCTCGATCGGTCGAACCGCGTCGTGCAGGTGCTCCTTGCTCGCGTCGATCGGGAAGCGGCTCACGATCGCGAGGTTGTGCACGTCATAGGGACCTCCGCCGTCTCGGCGGGTCAGGACGCGCTCGTACGTGGCGTACGGCGTCGCCGCGAGCAGCGCGTCGAGGGCGCCGGGCTCGCGCGGCGCGCGCTTGCGCGGTCGCTCGGCGTTGACCTCCTGCAGGCACAGCACGTCGGCGTCGAGCGCGGTGAGCTTCGGCGCCAGCGCGAGGATCCGCTCCTCGAGCGGGATCTTCGCGTCGTCGCCGCCGAAGCTCTCCAGGTTGTAGGTCGCGACCCGCAGGCGCATCGACGCCCGCGCGTCACTTCTTCAGGAGCTTGAACGCGTGCGACCAGCGCCCCTGCGTGAGGCCCGGGATGCACCAGAGCATGCAGAGCGGCTCGATCGCGCGCGCGGCGGCGGCGACGCCCATGTCCTCCGTCTCCCAGCCGAACTGCGTGAGCACCTCCGTCACGGCGGACTTCGCCGATGCGTCGTTCCCGCAGATGAACATCGTCGGCTTCGTCCCGCCGAAGTCCGGATCGATCATGAACGCGTTGCCCACGCACGAGAACGCCTTCACGAAGCGTCCTTCCGGCGCGAGCTTCTGGAGCCGCTCCATGAGCGAGTCGTTCGGGCCGGTGAAGAAGCGGAGGACGCCTCCCTCCGGCGGGGCCTCGGCGATCGGGTTGGTCGCGTCGATGACGACCTTGCCGGCGAGCGCGTCCGCGCCGGTGAGCTTCACCGCCTCCTCGGCCGCGGATCCCTTCACGGCGAGCACCACGATCTCGGCGCCCTTCGCCGCGTCGGCGAACGTCGCGGTCGATGCGGCGCTCCCGGCGCCGTTCTTCCAGTCTTCGAGCTTCTTCGGATCGCGCGTGCCCCGCGTGACCGCGTAGCCCTTCTTCAAGAACCCGTCCGCGAGGACCTGACCGACCACACCCGAACCCAGAACGGCGACTTTCTTCATGCGCGCATGCTGCCACGGGAGGGTGGTCGTTGTGGAGGGGCGACGGGCTTCGCCCTTTCGGCGACCGGCCGCCTCGCCTACGACGCTCGCATGTCGGACGAGCTCCCCGATTTCGCCGAGACGCTGAACCAAGCCCGCGACGGTTGGAGCGGCGCGATGGGCCTCCGCTTCCTGCGCGCGACGCGCGACGAGGTCGTCGCCGAGCTCGAGATCGGGCCTCAGCACCTCCAGCCCTACGGCATCGTGCACGGCGGCGTGTACGCGGGGATCGTCGAGACGCTCGCGTCCTCCGGGGCCGCGCTCGACTCGCTCGCGCGCGGCTCTTCGGTCGTCGGTCTCGACAACCACACGTCGTTTCTCCGCGCGACGCGCGCGGGCAAGCTGCACGCGACGGCGATCCCGCTCACGCGCGGGCGCCGGACGCAGCTGTGGGAGGGGCGCGTCGTCGACGACGAGGGGCGACTCGTGGCGACGGGCCGCGTTCGTCTCTTGTGCCTCGAGCCGGGCGCGGTGGTGGCGGGCGAGGTGCCGACCGTGAAGCTCTGATGGTCGCGCGGCCGTGAGTGATTCGTCGTTCGCGGACGTCGCGGGCGGCTGGTATCCTCCGACGAGACGCGTCATGTCGCCGCCGATCCAGCTGCCTGCCGGAACCGTCCTCGACGGGAAATGGAGGCTCGCGGGGCTCCTTGGTACGGGGGGGATGGGCGCCGTGTACCACGCGACCCACGTCCGCAACGGGCTCGCCGTCGCGATCAAGGTGCTCCACCCCGAGCTCGGCAAGGATCCGCAGCTGCGCGAGCGCTTCCTCCACGAGGGCTACGCTGCCAACCAGGTCGCGCACCCCGGCACGGTGCGCGTGCTCGACGACGGGCAGACCGCGGACGGGCACGTGTATCTCGTGATGGAGCTGCTCGTCGGAGAGACCGTCGAGGAGCTCGCCAAGCGGCGGGGTGGGCGGCTCCCCTTCGGCGAGGTCCTTCCGATCCTCGACGCCGCGCTCGACACGCTCGCGGCCGCGCACGCGGCGGGGACCGTGCACCGCGACATCAAACCCGAGAACCTGTTCCTCACGAGCGAGGGCACGCTCAAGGTCCTCGACTTCGGCCTCGCGCGCGTGCGCGAGGCGACGAGCCACGCGCGCCTCACCGTGACGGGCGTGCCGATGGGGACGCCCGCGTTCATGCCCGCCGAGCAGGCGATGGCGCGCTGGGAGGAGGTGACCGCGCGCAGCGACGTCTACTCCGTCGCGGCGAGCGTCTGGTACCTGCTCACGGGTCGGCTCGTTCACGAGGGTCGCACGGTGCCCGAGCTGCTCGTCGCCGTCTCGACGCGGAACGCGCAGCCGATCCGCTCGCTCTGCCCCGAGCTGCCGGCGGGGATCGCGAGCGTGATCGATCGCGCGCTGTGCCTCGATCCGATGATGCGCTGGGCCGACGCGCGCGAGATGCTCACGGCCCTGCGCGCGGTGCGCACGACGGCGAGCGGCGTGGCGCTCGTCGCGGCCCGCACGGGACCCGGCCTCGCGTTCGACGCGACCGACGACGCGGCCTTCTCGAGCCCCTCTCGCCTCGCCGCGCGTGGAGTCCTCTCCTCGGGCGAGATCACGACGCCGCTCACGCGCGCCACCGAGCGCGCTCCTTCGAGCGCCGACTTCGGCGGCGCGCCCTTCACGCCGCCCGCGACCCCGTTCGGTCCGCTCCCGCGCGGGCAGAGCCCTGGCGTCGGTACGGTCGCGCCGGTGTCGACCGATCCGGCGCTCGCGCGCGCTCGCGCGGACAGCCCCCCGATCGTGCTGGCGGTCGCCGGGTTCGCGAGCGTCGTCGCGCTCGCGCTCGCGGGGTTCCTCTTCGTGCGCCACGAGCGCGCCCTCTCGGCGTCCGCGCCGGTCGAGCCGACGAGCTCGGCCGCTCGTCCCCCGTCGAGCGACGCGAGCTCCGCGCCCGCCTCCGTGCCGTCGTCGCATCCATCGGTGAGCGCGGCCTCCTCGGATGCTTCGCCAAAGCCCTCCGCGGGCGAGGCGCCGAGCGCGACGCCCGTCGCGGCGCCATCGTCGAGCTCGACCGCGAAGCCCCGAACGAGCCCGCCGGCTGCGCCGATCGTGAAGGCGCACCCGCCGAAGGACGATCCGCTCAGCACGTATCGCCCGCGGCGTTGAGACTCGGCCGAGCCAGCAGCGCTCGGTGAGCGCCGCACCTCAGAAGACGCCGCGCAGCCCCGCGCCGCCGATCATCGGTTCGAGCGCGACCACCGGCGACGACTTCTGTCCGTAGCCCACGACGAGCAGCGGGATCGCGACGCCGACGCCGAGCACGCCGACGCCGAGGGCGACGCCGTTCACGCCGAGCAGCGCCTGCGGCCGCTTGTCCGACGAGCAACGGAAGTCGGGGCAATCCTCGTGATCGGCGAGCACCATCGCGCCGGTGACGCCGAACGTCGCGAGCCCCGCGACGCCGACCGCGCCGACGACCCATCCCGCCGTTCGCAGCCTCGCGCTGCGGTTCGGTCGCGCGCGACCTCTCGACGTCGCGTCCTCGTGCTCGCTCGAGGCCCCGTCGGTGGCGAGCGTCGCGGGCTCCGCGAGGACGGTCACCTCCACGCTCTTGCCCTCGTCGACCAAGATGCGCCGCGTGTCGCCGACGCCGCCCTTCGACCTCGCCTCGATCACGTGATCCCCCGGGTCCACGGCGAGCGGCGCGTCGAGCGTGAGCGCGACGCCGTCGATCGTCACGGACGCGCCTCCGTTGCCCGGACCCGCGTGCACGACGAGCTTCGGGACGCGCGGCGAGAGCGCCGCGACGCGCCCGTCGACGAACGCCCTCGTCGATGCGTCGTCGGCCTTCGTGCGCCCGTCTTGCCAGAGGCGCAGGCTCGTCGCGAGGCGACCGCGCTTCTCTTCGCAGTCCGCCTCGTTGAGCAGCGACGTCACGACCCCTTCGAGCGCGTAGCTGTCCGCGAACTTCGCGCACGCGACCGCGAGCTCCTTGCGATCCATCGCCTCGCGACCCTCTCGAAAGAGCTTCTCGCCGGGCGTCGGTCCGCCCTTCGTCGGGGCCGCGCGCGCCGGCGCCGCGAGCGTCGTCCCGAGCGCGAGAAGCGCGACCGCGACGGCTCGTTCGAGGAGGCGATGGCGCGCCGTCATTTCTCGAAGCAGTAGAGCTGGTAGATCTTCGCGCCGCAGGCAAACCCGCACGACGGCGCCGTGTTCGTCCACGCCGGCGAGCTCTTCAAGAGGACGCCCATGCACGCCGACGCGCCGCTCGTGCTCAAGAGCCCCCCGCAACCCGACGGCAGCGACCGGCCGTCCGGCCCCGTGTTCGTGAGCACGTTCGCCCCGCCGTACGAGCTGCCCGATGGATCACGATTGATCGGCGCGACGAGACCGTTCTGCATCGACGCCACGTCGTTCGCCACGAGCTGCCCCTGGTTCACGATGCGCCCAGCGTGCGTCGGATCGCTCGCGAAGATGCGATCGATCGCGTCGTCCATCGGCAGGCTCACCCAAGCCGCGTATTGACCCACGAGGCCGGCCTTCGTCGCCGCCTTCTGACAGATGTTGTCCGCCCCCGCCGTCCCGCCGATCGCCGCGTCGAAGAGCGTGTCGTTCGGTGTGATGAACACGTTCCGATCGCACGCGCCCGCGGTGCAGACGTTCGTGTCCTGGCAGACGTGCCCGCACTGACCGCAGTTCTGTGGATCGATCTGCGTGTTCGCCGCGCACCCCGTGCCGGTCGACGACGCGACGCTCACCGAGGCGACGCTGGCTGCGTCGGTCGCGCCGTTCGACGAGCCGGTCGCCGCGTCGACCGACGTCACGCTCGCCTGCGTCGAGACGCTCGCGGTCGCAGCGCCCCCGGCGCCCCCCGTGCCCTCGGGATCCTTGAACAAGACGAAGCAGCCCGCGCCGGCGAGGGCGAAGAGCGCCGTCGAAGCGAGGAGGGCCCGCTGCACGATGACAGCATAGTGGTTTGTCGCGCGATGTTCGAGTCGCGCCGCGCCCCGGCGGCGCGCCGCGCGGCGACCCGACGTGACGCGACGGTCACGCCCCGCGCCCGAGGCCACGGGTCCGCGCGAAGTGAGTATGCTGCGCCGCCATGCGAGCCCTCGCGCCCCTCGTCCTGCTCCTCGGCGCGTGCGCCTCTCCCGCTCCCTCGAGCCCGCGCCCCGAGCCCGCCCACTCCGACGGCGAGTGCGACGTCTTCGAGCGCGCGTGCCCGCGCGCCGAGCTGTGCGCTTCGGTCGAGCTCGCCGCGTGCCTCGAGACCGGCTGGGCCGAACACCCCGCCGACGTCGCGAGCGCGCTCGCGATCTACGCCCGTCAGCACGTGGCCGAACAGGACATAGAGCAGCGTGCAGATCACCAGC
>CAYYKK010000218.1:0-2124 GCA_964467935.1 uncultured Polyangiaceae bacterium | reverse complement strand
CCCGTCATTGCGCGACTGGGCATCTCGTCCCCTGTCGCGAGGCTGCGCGGCTCAGCGCCGAGACGGATCGCCCGGCGTCGCTCGCGTTCCTCGAGCGCGCGTGCTCGCTCAGCCCCCTCGAGTGCGAGGCGCTCGGCCGGGCCTACGAGCGCGCCCCGTCGGGCGTCGCGCCGGACCTCGAGAAGGCGCGCGCCGCCTACCGACGCGGCTGCAAGCCCCCCGGGATCTCCTCCGCGTGCGACGCGCTCGAAGATCTCGATCGCCGCGAGCCCTCGGACGCGCGTTGACCGCGCTGCGCGATCAGCCGGCCGCGTCGCCGAGCAGCAGCGAGAGGCATCGGGCGACGCCGTGCTCCTCGTCGTCGAGGACGTCGGTCGCCTCCGCCTTCACGTCCGCGGGCGCGTGAGGCATCGCGAACGAGCGCCCCGCCCAGCCGAACATCGACAGGTCGTTGTACCAATCGCCGGCGACGGCGACGTGCTCGCGCGCGACGCCCAGATCGCGGGCGAGATCTTCGAGCGCCGATCCCTTGCTCACGCCGCGGAGGATGAACCTCGCGGCTCGCACCTTCGCTCGCTCGAGCGTGAACGCGAGCGACTCGACGTCGGTCGCGGTGCGCCTCGCCTCGTCCACCAGATCGTCCACGGCCTCGGCGTGCCCCATCGCGAGCACCATGACGGCGCCGCCCTCGTCGTCGCGCCACGCGGCGCGCTCGAGCTCGGCGTGCGTCGTGATCGCCGGTGACCACGTGGAGACGTAGGGGTGGTGCCGCACGCCCCGCTCGCACGAGTGGATCGCCCCGTGCGTGAAGACGAAGCGCGCGAGCCCGCGCGCGTCCATGGCGGAGAGGAGGGCGTCGACGCGGCCGGTCGCGATCGATCTCCGGCGGAGGACGCGCCGGGTCGCGGCGCACGCCGTGACGCCTCCATCGGCGCAGACGAGCGGCGCGTCGAGCCCGAGCGCCTCGGCGATCGGGAGCGTGCCGCTCGTGAGCCTGCCGGTCGCGATCGTCACCACGACCCCCGCTTCCCGCGCCTCGGCGATCGCCCGCGCGTCGCGCGGACGGACCTTCCCATCGTGATCGAGCAAGGTGCCGTCGAGATCGGTCGCGAAGATCCGCATGCGGATCCGCACACTGACACAGTTCCGACGAAGCACGAGGGCGGCGCGCCTGCCGAGAAACGAAACGGGCGAGGCCCGACGTATATTGACAGTGATAACTGTAACGGTTAATGATGGTTCATCGATTGAGGTGACGCAGAACGGTGACACCGTTTCGTCGCGCCTCGAAAGGAGCTCGCGCATGAACCTCGCATCGACCGGCGCCGTCGCGCCGAGCCAGCCCACGGACCCCCGCACGCTTCCCGACGAGGCGCGCCTCCGCCTCTTCGGTGAGGCCCTCGACGACGTCCGCAGGCGCGTCGAGGCCGAGCTCGGCGAAGAGGACGTGCGCTACGTGAAGCGTCTGCGGCGCGTCTCCGTCGCCGCCGAGATCGTGGGGCGCGGGCTCCTCCACCTGAGCTTCGAGCCGATCGGCTTCGGCGTCGGCGTCCTCGCCCTCTGGCTCCACAAGCAGCTCGAGGCCATCGAGATCGGCCACACGGCCCTCCATGGCGCATACGACAAGCTCGAGGGCGCCGAGGCGTTCCACGCGAAGACGTTCCGTTGGGACGTCCCGATCGACGAGGAGAGCTGGCGCCACGGCCACAACGTCCGCCACCACGGGAACACCAACGTCGCGCACCGGGATCCGGACATCGACTTCGGGCCCGTCCGCCTCACCGAGCAGACGCCGTACCGCGCCCACCACCGCTTCCAGCTCCCGCTCACGCTCTTCGTGCTGTTCCCGAACTTCGGCGCGCTCATGAACCTCCACTTCACGGGCCTCAACGACGTGTACGGGCCGAGTCACGACGGCCACCTCTCGGTCCTCGAGGATCGCTCGTGGAAGAGCATCGCCCGCGCGCACTACCGGGCGCTGCGCAAGTACGCGCCCTACTACTTCGTGAACTACGTCTTCTTTCCTGCGCTCGCCGGGCCCTTCTTCTGGAAGGTGCTGCTCGGCAACTGGCTCGCCGAGACGATGCGCGACGTGTGGTCCGCCGCGACGATCTTCTGCGGCCA
>CAYYKK010000217.1:0-12589 GCA_964467935.1 uncultured Polyangiaceae bacterium | reverse complement strand
CGAGGAGGGAGCGCAGGAGCTTCACCCCCGCGACGGGCCCGTCGGGGCGGAAGCGCTGCAGGCAGGGCGGCGCGATCTCGATGCGCAGGGGCGTGCCCGTGAGCAGCACGCTCGCGACCGCGATCGACGCGCGCGGACGCAGCTTCGTGAAGACCTCGTCGGGGTTGTGCGGATCGATGCGGAGCGGCGCCTCGGGCGCGCTCGCGCCGGCGTTGTGCTCGGCGTCCGGGACGAGCGACGTGATGGCGAGGATGCGCAGCGGCAGGAGCGGTCCCTCGACCTCCTCCGGCACGTTCTCGTCTTCGCTGACGCCGAACTTCATGCTGCCGCCCATGATGCCTTTTTCGCGCTCTGCCATGGGGCGGCAGCATACCAGTTTCCCGCGCGACCGAGGCTTCGGTAGAAGAGCCTCATGGCTCAGCTCCGCTCCACACCACCTCCCGGCATGAAAGAGCGACGTCGCCCGCGCGGAGGCGCCGCGATCGGCGTCGGCCTCCTCGGCTGCGGCACCGTCGGCGGTGGCGTCATGCGCCTGCTCGCGGACAACGCGCGCTACTTCGGCGAGCGCGTCGGCGTGCCGCTCGAGGTGCGCAAGGTGCTCGTGCGCGATCTCGACAAGCCCCGCGTGGATCAGTGCCCTCCCGAGCTGCTCACGAAGGATCCGGCCGCGGTGCTCGACGATCCCGCCATCGAGCTCGTCGTCGAAGTGATGGGAGGAGAGGGCCTCGCCGGCGACCTCATCGAGTCCGCGCTGGAGAGCGGCCGCAGCGTCGTCACGGCGAACAAGGCGCTCCTCGCGAAGAAGGGGCCGCACCTGCTCGATCTGGCGGCCGAGCACCGCGTCGATCTCGCCTTCGAGGCGGCCGTCGGCGGGGGCATCCCGATCATCCGCACGTTGCGCGACGCGTTCGCGAGCGACGAAGTGACCGAGATCGTCGGCATCCTCAACGGCACCAGCAACTACATCCTCACGCAGATGTCCGAGCGCGGCGAGGCGTTCGGGGACGCGCTCCGCGAGGCGCAAGAGAAGGGCTACGCGGAGGCCGATCCGACGCTCGACGTGGGGGGGTTCGACGCCGCTCAGAAGCTCCTCGTGCTCGCGATGCTGGCCTTCGGCGCGCGCGCCGAGCAGCAAGAGATCTCGATCGAGGGGATCTCGCGCCTCGAGCCCGCCGACATCCGCTTCGCGGATCGCTTCGGCTTCGCGGTGAAGCACCTCGTCATCGGCCGAGCCCGACCCGAGGGCGTCGAGCTGCGCGCGCACCCGGCCCTGATCCGCAAGAGCAGCGTGCTCACCAACGTCTCGGGCGCGCTCAACGCGATCAAGATCGAGGGGCGCGCCCTCGGCCCGTGCCTGCTCTCCGGGCGCGGCGCCGGTGACATGCCGACGGCGGTGAGCGTCGTCGCCGACATGCTCGACGTCGCGCGCTCGATCGTCGCGGGCGTCCCCGGGCTCTCGACGCGCGGCCGCACGATCGCCAAGAAGCCGCTCTACCCGATGGGGGAGACCCGCGTGCGCTACTACCTGCGCTTCTCCGTCGCGGATCGGCCGGGCACGATGGGCAAGCTCGCCGGGGCGCTCGGCGACGCCGGCGTCAGCATCGAGCAGATCGTCCAGACCACGGAGGGCGGCGCCGAGGACGCGGCGGAGGTGATCATGATCACGCACCTCGCGCGCGAGGCGGACGTGCGGACCGCGCTCTCGCGGATCGACGGCTTCGGCTTCCTGTCGCGACCGCCGATGCTCATCCGCATCGAAGACGTGTGACGCTCGCGAGGGCTCGCGCTCAGCTCTTCGCGAGCGCGACGAAGTCCTTCTGGAGCTCGGCCATCTTGGCGTTCGCCCGCGCCTCGGCGCGGTCGAGCGGCTCGCCCTCGGTGATGGGCTCGCGAACGTCGAAGTAGAACTTGATCTTGGGCTCCGTGCCGCTCGGCCTCGCGATGATGCGGTGCTTGCCCTCGAGCTCGAAGATGAGCACGTCGCTCGGCGGCAGGAGGAGCTTCTTCTCGCCCCCCGACGTCTCGCGGCGAACACCCGCGGCGACGTCGCTCCACGCGAGCACGGCGGTCGGGCCGATGCTCTTCGGCGCCGTCGTCCGCAGCCGCTTCATGATGCTCCGGATCTGCTCGAGCCCGTCCTGCCCCTTCATCGTCAACGACACCTGGCCGCTCACGTAGAGACCATAACGCCGATAGATGGATTCGAGCTCGTCCATCAGGGTCTTTCCTTCGGCGCGTCGCACCGCCCAGAGCTCCGCCAAGAGGAGCGCCGCGCTGATGCCGTCTTTGTCGCGAACGAGCGGGCCGACGGTGTAGCCGAGCGCCTCCTCGTAGCCGAAGACGAAGCGCTTCTGCTCGGTCGACTCGAGCTCCATCGCGCGGTTCGCGATCCACTTGAAGCCCGTGAGGGTCTCTTCGTAGTGGACGCCGAGCTTCTCCGCGATGTCGCCGAGCATGGGGGACGAGACGCACGACGCGAGCACGCAGCGATCGCTCGTCGCCTCGCCCGAGGTGAGGAGGTAGTGGCCGAGCAGCACGCCGACCTGATTTCCCGTGAGCTGCACGAACGCGTGCTGGCCTTCCTTCGGCGCGCGGCGACGCTCGGCGACGGCGAGCCTGTCGACGTCCGGATCGTTCGCGACGATGAGGTCGGCTCGCTCTCTCTCGGCGAGCGCGTACGAGAGATCGAGCGCGCCCTTCTCCTCGGGGTTCGGGAACGCGACGGTGGGAAACTCGCCGTTCGGCTCGGCCTGCTCGGCGACGCTGACGACGCGCGTGAAGCCGGCGCGCTCGAGCGTGAGGTGGACGAGACGATCGCCGACGCCGTGCAGCGCCGTATAGACGATGGGCGACTTGCGATCACCCGCGCCCTTCGCGACGGCGAGGGCCTCCACCGCGTCGAGGTACGTCGACTCCACGTCGGAGGGGAAGTCCTTCACGAGCCCCTTCGCGCGCGCCTCCGCGAGCGGGAAGAGCTCGACCTCGTCGGCGTGCGGACAGCCCTCGATCGCCTTGGCGATCCCCGCGTCGTGCGGGGGGATGATCTGCGCCCCGTTCGACCAGTAGACCTTGTACCCGTTGTACTCGGGCGGGTTGTGGCTCGCCGTGACCATGACGCCGGCGGCCGCGCCGAGGTACGTGACGGCGTATGCCGTGACGGGCGTGGGGCAGACGATGGGCGAGAGGTACGAGACGATCCCGAGCGCCACGAGGACGCGCGCGGCGTCCTCGGCGAGCTCCCGGCTCATGCGGCGACCGTCGTAGCCGATCGCGACGCCCCGGCGTGCGCTCTTCGGATCGGCGGCGAGCAGATACCGTCCGAGGCCGAGCGTCGTGCGGCGCACCACGGCGCGGTTCATTCGGCTCTCGCCCGCGCCGATCACGCCGCGCAGGCCGGCGGTCCCGAACTCGAGCGGACCCGAGAAGCGCTCCGAGAGATCCTTCTTCGCGGCCTCGTCGCCGCGCTTCGCGCGGTCGAGGATCAGGGCGATCTCCGCGCGCGCGTCGGCGTCGGGATCGTGGGCCATCCAGGTCTCGGCTCGTTCGAAGAGGTCCATCGGGGCTCCGTGTCTCGAAAGGGGGTGGGCTCGTGCGGCGCGCGCGATCGCGGAGGGGCTCGCGAGCGATCGCGCGATGATCGCTTCTGGCTCGTGGGATGGCCATCCCTCGAGCCTCGTCTTCAGGCCTTCGGCGGCTTCGCGAACGCCTCGGCGAAGGTGGTGTCGTAGCGACCTTCGGCGAACTCGGGCGTCTTCAGGATGGCGCTCAGGTACGCGAGGTTCGTGCCCGCGCGCGCGCCGGTGGGGCCGACGAGCTCGAGCTCGGTCGCGGCGAGGGCGCCGTCGAGTCGCGCGATCGCGTCGGCCCGCGTCGGTCCGTGCGCGACCACCTTGGCGATCATCGGATCGTAGAAGGGCGTGACGTCGAGCCCCTCGCGAACGCCGGTCTCGATGCGGAGATCCGCGGTCTCTGCCGGCCAGCGGAGCACCTGGATGTGGCCCGGCTGGGGGGCGAACTTCTTCGCGGGATCCTCGGCGTAGACACGCGCCTCGATCGAGTGGCCGGTCCGCGTCGGCGAGAGCACCGCCGGCCCGAGGCGCTCGCCGAGCGCGACCGCGATCTGCTGCTCGACGAGGTCGACGCCGGTGACCATCTCGGTCACGCAGTGCTCGACTTGCAGGCGCGCGTTCACCTCCAAGAAGAAGAGCTCGCCGTCCTGGCTGGCGACGAACTCGACCGTGCCCGCCCCCTCGTAGCCGACGTGCTTCACGATGCGCACGGCGTCGTCGAGGAGCTTTCGGCGGCGCGCCTCTCCTGCTTCGCCGCGGAAGAACGAGGCGGGCGAGGGGCTCTCCTCGACGATCTTCTGGTGACGGCGCTGCAGGCTGCACTCCCGCTCGCCGAGCGCGACGGCGTTGCCGTGGGTATCGCATAGCACCTGCACCTCGATGTGACGAGGCGAGCGGATGTAGCGCTCGAGGTAGACGCGCGCGTCCGCGAAGGCCGCTCTCCCGCGGTCGGAGCACGCGGCGGCGGCGCGCGCGAGCTTGTCCGGCGACTCGACGATCTGCATGCCGATGCCGCCGCCTCCGCCTGCCGCCTTCACGAGCACCGGGTAGCCGATCCGCTCGGCTTCGCGCGCGAGGGCGGTCTCGTCGTCGGTCGCGATGGGCCCGTCGGTCCCCGGCGGGGGCGCGACGCCGACCGCGCGGGCCACCGCGCGCGCCTTGATCTTGTCACCGAAGGCGTCGAGCGCGGCGAGGGGCGGTCCGATGAACACGAGGCCTGCCTCGCGGACGGCGCGCGCGAACTCCTCCTTCTCGCTGAGGAGGCCGTAGCCGGGGTGAATCGCCTCCGCTCCCGTCGAGCGGGCGGCCTCGAGGATCGCGGCGATCGAGAGGTAGCTCTCTTTGACGGGCGCGGGGCCGATGCGGACGGCCTCGTCGGCGGCTTCGACGTGCGGCGCCTTTTCGTCGGCGTCCGAGTAGACGGCGACCGACTTCACGCCGAGGCGCTTCAGGGTTCGTTGGATGCGGCAGGCGATCTCGCCGCGGTTGGCGATGAGGACCTTCTTGAACACCGAGCCGTTTTCTCCGCGCCTCGCCGCTCCGTCAAGGGGACAGGCCCCTCTGCCTCTCACGAGGTCAAGGAGAACCCGAGATCGATAGGACATTGAACGTCACTGGATCTCGGCTGAAATCTCGACGCCCGAGGGAGCTCTGGTAATCTGTTCAGTATGAGCAGCCCCGTCCTGAGCCTCGAAGCGCTCCGAGCGATGTTTTCTCCGGCCCCTCTCGGGTTCTCCGGCGCGGAGGGCGGCGAGAGCGCACGACGAGACGAGGCGGTCTCGCTCCACCAGCGTCCCAAGACGCTGCCGCTCGGGCTCCGCTCGATCGATGCCGCGCTCCCCGACGGAGGGCTCCCGCGCGGCGCGGTGGTCGAGATCGCCTCTGCGCGCGGGCTCGGGCGCGCGACGTCGCTCTCGCTCGCGGCCTGCGCCTCGGCCCAAGCCCTCGCGCGCCTTCGGAGCGGTGATCGGCGCACCGTCGGGGCCTGGTGCGCCTTCGTCGATCCGTGGTCGACGCTGCACGCCGCGGGCGTCCTCGGAGCAGGGGTCGATCCGACACGACTCCTCGTCGTCCGACCTCCGCTCGAGGCGCTCGCGCGCGTGGCCGTTCGCGTCGTGACGAGCCGAGCGTTCTCGGTGGTGGTCATCGACACCGCGAGCCTGCCCGGTTCGCCATCCGCGCCCTCCGGAAGACGTGGCGTCGACCTCGATCGTTGGGGCACCACCGTGCGCAGGCTCGCGCTCGCGGTCGAGCGCGCCGACACCACCGTCCTCCTCTTGACCGACTCGCTCGCGCGCCGCTCGATGCCTCTGCCCGTCGCCATGCGCCTCGAGCTCGCTCGCTCGCTCGCCCCCTCCCTCCATGCGGGGGCGCGCGTGAGCCTCTCTCTCTCCGTCGCCAAGGAGCGGCGAGGGCGCGTCTCGGGGCCGGTGGCGATTTCGTTCGAGCCGGAAGCGTTGGATTCAAAGGCGTTGGACTCGGGAGCGTTGGACTCGGAAGTGTTCGCTGGAGCTTCCGACGAGATCTTCGCGAGCGAGGTGGAGAGCGGCGCGAGGGCCAACGACGCATGAGCCTCGGTCTCGACGGCCTCGGCGGTGCGTCGGGGGGAAAGGCGCCGCGTCGGATCGCGGCCATCGTGCTCTCGCGGCTCGTTTGCGAGGTCGCGGAGGCCCACGTGGCGCCCCTCGATCCAGCGCGCGGATCGTCACGCGGAGAGCGCGCGCCCCTCGCCGTCCTCCTCGACGAGGTCGCCGAGGTGGGCGAGGCGAGGGAGGCGTCGGGCGCCGACGTGATCGACGCGGTCGACGAGGCCGCCCGCGCGCTCGGCGTGCGTCCCGGGCAGCGCGTGACCGAGGCGATGGCTTGCTCGGCTCACCTCCGCGTCGTCCACGTCCCTCGCGCGCGCGTCCTCGCCGCGCTCACCACGGTCGCCGAAATCGCGCTCTCGTTCGGCGTCGTCGTGCACGTCGCGCCGCTCGACGCCGTGTGGCTCGACGTCTCCGGCGTGGCTCATCTCTTCGGCGGCGAAGAGGCGCTGCGCGCGGAGATCGAGGCGCGCGTCTCCTCCATCGGTCTTCGGGCGAGCGTCGCCATCGCGGACGGTCCTCGCATCGCCGAGGCGCTCGCGAGGCATCACGGGCGGCCGGGCGTCACGTCCATCGCTCCTCGAGGTCGGGGCGCCGAGGCGCTCGCGCCGCTCACCATCGGCGCGCTCCCGCTCGGCGACGAGGTGCGCTCGCTCTTCGCGCGGCTCGGTGTGCTGACGGTCGGAGACTTCGCGCGCCTCCCGCGCGCGCAGGTCGTCTCGAGGCTCGGCGCGCGCGCCGCCGAGGTGATGGCGCTCGCCATGGGCTACGATCAGCTCCCGCTCGAGCCCTATCGCGCGCCCGAGGTGCTCGTCGACGAGGCGAGCTTCGAGGACGGCGTCGAGACGGCGCCGCAGCTCCTGTTCGTGCTCCGCGGCATGGTCTCTCGCTTGTCGGCTCGCCTCCTCGGTCGCGCTCAGGCGACGAACCGCATCGCGATGCGCATCGCCTACGATCGGAGCATCTTCCGTCTCCGCACGGCCGAGGGGGCGTCGCCTCCCTCTCCCACGACCTCGGAGGCGCCGGAGATCCTCACCGTCGTCGAGCTCCCCGCTCCGCTCGCGCACGAGGGAGATCTCCTGCGCGCGGTCAAGGCCAAGCTCGAGCAGATCGAGCTCGTCGCGCCCGCCGTGGGGCTTCGCCTCGAGCTGTCGCGGGTCGTCGCGGCGCCGCGCATCCAGCTCGATTTGTCGCGCGACGTGACGGTGAGCCCGGACGCGCTGCCGGCGCTCCTCTCCGAGCTGGCCGCCGAGATCGGCGCCTCGGCGATCGGCGTGCTCTCGCTCGCGAGCACGTTTCGACCCGAGGCGCGCTCGGTCCTCGTTCCGGTCGGGGAGTCGAACGTCGATCCGGAGGGCAGGCTCTCGTCGGTCGGCGGCGCGTCGGGGGTGATCTCCTCTCCCGAGCCTCCGCGGCTCTTGCCCGAGCCGATCCCGATTTCGTCGCTCGACGACGCCATCTCCCGCTCCTCCGAGGCGAAGGGCTCCGACGTCGCGAGCGCACCGCTCTTCGTCGGCAACGAGCCGTTCGAGATCGTTCGCGTCTCCTTCGACAGGCGCCTGGACGGCGTGGAGTGGTGGGCCCCTTCGTCGGCGTCGCGCGACTACTTGCGCGTGCTCGTGAGGAGCCCGCAGGCCGCGTCGGGCTCCGCGCCGGCGCTGGTGGCAGAGGCTTGGGTGTACATCGATCGCCGCACCGGCGAGAGCTTCCTCCAGGGGTGGTGGGAGTGAGCGTCGGGTTCGCCGAGCTCGCGGCGAGGAGCAATTTCTCGTTCCTCGAAGGCGCCTCCCATCCGGAGGAGATGATCGACGAGGCAGGCGAGCTCGGCCTCGACGCCATCGCCATCGCCGATCGAGACGGCCTCTACGGCGCCGCGCGCGCGCACGCCCAGGCGAAGCAGAAGGGCGTGCGCTTCCTCGTCGGCGCCGAGCTCTCGCTCGAGCTCCCGGCGCCGAAGGAGATCGAGGACGACGCGAGCCCGCAGGCGAGCTCCGTGAGCCCCGAGCGCGTGATCGTCCTCGTCGAGAGCGCCCTCGGCTACGAGAACCTCTGTCGGCTCCTCACGCTCGGGCACGCCGAGCACGAGAAGGGCACGGCGGCCGTCCGCATCGAACGGATCGCCGAGCGTTGCGCGGGGCTCACGCTCCTCGTGCCGATCGACGAGCGGCTCGTCTCTCGCGCCGACGCGCTCGCCGACGGCGTGGCCGATCCGTTCTTCGACGTCGCGCAGGTCTTCGTCGGAAGGGCAGCCGTCGCGGTGCATCGACACCTCGATGGCGCCGACGACGCGCGTGTCCGTGCGGCCGAGGCGATCGCGCGTCGCTACGGGATCGGTCCGGTGGCGACGTCGCGACCGCTCTACCACAAGGCGTCGCGCAAGCCGCTCTCGGACGTGCTGCACTGCGTCCGTCACAAGACGACGCTCGACGTGGCGGGACGACGTCTCTCCCCCAACGCCGAAGCGCGCCTCCGATCGGCCGAGGAGATGCGGAGCCTCTTCCGCGACCGCCCCGAGTGGATCGAGGCGACGCTGCCCATCGCGGAGCGTTGTCGCTTCTCGCTCGGCGAGCTCCGCTATCGCTTCCCCTCCGAGGAGCTCTGCCTCGAAGGCGAGACGGCCGACGGCGCGCTCCGGCGACTCACCGAGGAGGGGGTTCGCCTCCGTTACCCGAACGGTCCGTCGCCGAGCGTCCGGGCGCAGATCGAGAAGGAGCTCGAGCTCATCGCGATGCTGCGCGTCGCCCCTTATTTCCTGAGCGTCCAGCAGGTCGTGGAGATGGCGCGGTCCCGCCGCATCCTCTGCCAAGGACGCGGCAGCGCCGCGAACAGCGCGGTGTGCTTCGCCCTCGGCATCACGGCGGTCGATCCGGCGAGGTCGAACCTCCTCTTCGAGCGCTTCCTCTCCGCCGAGCGCGCCGAGCCGCCGGACATCGACGTCGACTTCGAGCACGAGCGCCGCGAGGAGGTCATCCAGGCCATCTACGAGACGTACGGCCGCGACCGCGCGGCGATGGTCTCCGAGATCATCGCCTACCGTGGGAAGAGCGCGGTCCGCGAGGTCGGCAAGGTCTTCGGTTTGTCGCTCGATCAGGTGGATCGGCTGAGCCAGATCGTCTTTCGCTACGATCTCGCCGAGCTCACGCCGGAGCGCATCGTCGAGCAAGGACTCGATCCGGACGACCCGCGCATCTTCAAGATCGTGTCGCTCGCGAAGTCGCTCGAGGGCTTCCCGCGGCACCTCTCCATCCACGTCGGAGGATTCGTGCTCTCCGCCGAGCCCCTCGAGAAGGTCGCGCCGATCGAGCCGGCGCGCATGGAGGGACGAACGGTCATCCCCTGGGACAAGGACGATCTCGACGCGCTCGGCTTCTTCAAGGTCGACGTGCTCGCGCTCGGCATGCTGACGGCCATCCGCAAGTGCCTGGGACTCCTCCACGAGCTCGGTCGATGCCCCGGTCAGGCGCCCACGTTCGATCCCATCGAGGCGTTCGCCGCGATCCCTCCGGAGGACCCCGCCGTCTACGAGGCCGTCGGACACGCGGACACGGTGGGCGTCTTCCAGATCGAGAGCCGCGCGCAGATGGCCATGCTCCCGCGCCTCCGGCCGAAGAAGTTCTACGACCTCGTCATCGAGGTCGCGATCGTTCGGCCGGGTCCCATTCAAGGAGGCATGGTGCACCCGTATCTGCGTCGCAGAACGGGACAGGAGCGGCCGACCTCACCGCACCCGTGCCTCGACCCCATCCTCGAGCGCACGCTCGGGGTGCCGCTCTTTCAGGAGCAGGTGATGCAGATCGCCATGGTCGGCGCGGGCTACGCGCCCGGCGAGGCCGATCAGCTCCGCCGCGACATGGCCGCGTGGAAGAAGCACGGCCGGCTCGAGAGGCACCGCGAGCGGCTGCTCGCGGGCTTCGAGCGCACGGGCATCTCGCAAGAGTTCGGCGAGCAGCTCTTCAAGCAGATCCAAGGCTTCGGAGAGTATGGCTTCCCCGAGTCGCACGCGGCGAGCTTCGCCCTGCTCGTCTACGCGTCGGCGTGGCTCAAGGTGCATCACCCGGCGGCGTTCGCCTGCTCGATCCTCAACGCGCAGCCGATGGGGTTCTACAGCCCTTCGTCGATCGTGAAGGACGCGCAGCGGCACGGCGTGCTCGTGCGCCCCGTCTGCGTGCTCGCGAGCGAGTGGGATCACACGCTCGAGCCGGCCGAGGCTTCCGCGGGCGGGTGCGCGCTCCGCCTCGGGCTCCGCCTCGTCGCCGGGCTCGGCGAGGAGTCGGGCAGGGCGCTCGTCCTCGCCCGCGAGGACCGCGACCCCACGGGGGTGACGGACCTCGTCGATCGCGCGAGCCGCTCGGGCGTCACGGTGAAGAAGAACGAGGTCGAGGCGCTCGCCGAGGCGGGCGCGTTCGAGGCGCTCGTGAAGGGGAGGCGTCAGGCGCTCTGGCAGGCGCACGCGCCGCGGCTCCCAGGGCTCTTCGACGGCGTGTCCATCGAGGGACCGGACGACCTCCCCTCGAGCGGAGGGGGACCGAAGAGGACGCCGCGCTTTCGACCTCACACGAAGGTCGAACAGCTCCTGCTCGACTACGGGCGCGTGGGGCTCAGCATCGACGACCATCCGATGTGTCACGTCCGCCCCCGCATCGAGCACCGCAAAGTGTCGCGCGCGGTCGACCTCTCGAAGATGCGGGATGGGCGCGCCGTGCGCGTCGCCGGGCTCGTCCTCGGTCGCCAGCGCCCGGGGACCGCGAGCGGCGTGACCTTCGTGACGCTCGAGGACGAGACCGGGATCATGAACCTCGTCGTCACGCTCTCGGTCTGGGATGCGCATCGACACGCCGCGCTCCACGCGAAGCTCCTCCTCGTCTCGGGCAGACTCGAGCGCGAGGGAGAGGTCATCCACGTGCTCGTGAAGACGCTCGAGCGCCTCGAGCTCCCTAGCGGGGCCTCGATCGCCGCGCGCTCGCGCGATTTTCATTGAAGAGCCGCTTCGCCGGACGCATCGCGAGGTGCGCGCGGTCTCGGCCCATGTAGACTCCGGCCTCCATGTCGGGCTCACGAGAGGTGGTCGATGACGCGATCGACGCGACCGTCGAGGTCGAGAGCGATCTCTCGGATGCCGCGACGATCGAGCGCCGCCCGAGCTCGACGATCGATCCGTCACGGAACGCGGACGCCGCGGGTCTCTCCGCGCTGACGAGCCTGCGCGTCCTTCGCGAGGAGCGCGTCGGGACGGGCGGCATCGCCGTGGAGCGCACCCTCGCCGAGGGGGGCATGGGCGTCGTGAAGCTCGGGACGCAGGTCGCCATCGGGCGCGAGGTGGCGCTGAAGACGCTGCGCCCCGGGCCGGTCGACGAGCCCACGCTCCTTCGCTTGGTGCGAGAGGCGTGGGTCACGGGATCGCTCGAGCACCCGAACATCGTCCCCATCTACGACGTGCGCGTCGACGCCGATGGTCGGCCGCTCATCGTGCTCAAGCGGATCCAGGGCGCGCACTGGGGCGAGCTCCTCGCCGATCCCGAAGCGGCGCGCCGCGTGCTCGGCGACACCGATCTCTTCGAGCGCCACCTGCGCATCCTCGTGCAGGTCGCGAACGCGATTCATTTCGCTCACACGCGCAACATCATCCACCGCGACATCAAGCCCGAGAACGTCATGGTGGGCGCCTTCGGCGAGGTCTACGTCCTCGACTGGGGGCTCGCCGTGAGCCTCGTCCCCGATCCGAGCGGTCGACTCCCGCTCGCCTCGGACGCGACGGAGATGGCGGGGACGCCCTGCTACATGGCGCCCGAGATGATCGGCGCGAGCCAGAAGCACCCGCTCTCGACGCGCACGGACGTCTACTTGCTCGGCGCGATCCTCTTCGAGATCGTCGAGGGTCGTCCGCCTCACGCGGGTCAGAGCATCGGCGCCATCCTCGCCGAGCTGATGACGAGCGCGCCGAAGCTGACGAAGACGACCTCCAGCGAGCTCGCCGCGATCTGCGAACGAGCGCTGGCCCGGGATCCGGCCGACCGCTTCGAGAGCGCGCTCGCGTTCCGCGTCGCCGTCGAGGCGTTCCTGATGCATCGCGGCTCGATCAAGCTCGCCGAGGGAGCGAGCCGCATCCTGCGTGAGCTGCGCGAGCTGTCGGCGGTCGCCGCGGCCGACGATCCCGACGGCAAGGCGTCGCGCGTCCGCGCGAGCTTCGGCGCCGCGCGCTTCGGGTTTCGCGCGGCCCTCGAGGCGTGGCCCGAGAACGCCGACGCCGCGCGCGGTCTCGCCGAGGCGACCAGCCTCGTCGTCGAGCTCGAGCTCGCGAGCGGACACCCCGAGACCGCCGCGTCCCTCCTCGCGGAGCTCGAGGCTCCGTCCGCGCGCCTCGCGCGCAGGGTCGAGCGCAAGCTCCGAGAGAAGAAGGAGCAGGACCAGCGGAGCCCCGCGCCCGAGCGCGACCGC
>CAYYKK010000216.1:0-12658 GCA_964467935.1 uncultured Polyangiaceae bacterium | reverse complement strand
GGACCCAGGCGCCATCGGCGAAGCGCCCGGAGGCGGCCTCTGCGGCGGCTGCATCTGCGGCGCCTGCATCTGCGGCGACTGCATCTGCGGCGACTGCATCTGCGGCGACTGCATCGTCGGCGCTTGCATCTGCGGCGCGTGCGGCGCCCCCGGAATCTGGGGTGGTTGCCCCGCCCCCGCGGGCGGCGGGCTCGATCCCGACGCTGCCCGCGCCGCCATCGCCATGATGTGAGCGGGTAACGCCCGCATCACGGTTGCATCTTGCTCCGCCGGCGCGGCGAGCTGGCTCGGATCGGTCTCCGGCCCCGGTCGCCCGACCCTCGAGTCGGCCTGAAAGCTCGGCGGCGCGAAGATGCCCTTCACCGCGTCGGAGCTCGTGACGGGCTCGTCGTCGCCCATCATGTTGAGCATCGCCGTCGCGGCCTGATCCTCGTCACCAGGCTCCTCGTCGTCGAGCGGCTCGAGGCCCCCCGGCTGCGGATGCCAGCGCTCGAGCTCCTGACGGAGCTGCGAGACGTTGGACAGGCGGCGGGACGGATCGGGCGTGAACGACGCCGCGAGCAGCCGCTCCAAGGTCGGATCGTTCACCCCGAACGCGCTGAGCGGGGCCGGCGTCGATCGCAACACCTGCTGCTGCAGCTCCTCGTCGGTCGCCCCGACGAAGGGCGGCGCGGCGGTGAGCGCCGTGTAGAGCGTGGCGGCGATGGCCCACGCGTCGTCGGGGGGCGAGAGCTGCCCTCCGATCACCCGCTCCGGCGAGTGGTACGGCAGACTCTCCGTCGTCTTGCGCACGTCCGACATCAGCCCGCGGCTCCGCGGATTCGCGGACGCCATCAGCACGCACGCGGGCGACACGTTGCCGTGGGCGACACCGTGCTCGTGGAGCGACTCGACATGCTTCGCGAGGCGGATCGCCCAACCGACCGCATCCGGCGGTGCGAGTGGCCCTCGTTGTCTGATCCAATCTGCCAGCGTTTCCAAGCGTTCGCTCTCAGCTGAGAGTTCGTGGCTCCGTCATCGGAGCGCCGCGCGAGAGGCACCCCTCCGAGCGACCGGTTCCGGCGAACAGGTGACCCTGTCGACAGTGGCCCCCCAGGAGCTCCGAGGAGCGCTGGGCGAGCCTACGAGCCTGCTCCGGCACCAGCGGTAGGGTAATCCTCTGCCTTCGAAGAGTGTAACTAATAACAAACCTGGTCTTGGTGGGCGCTCGGGCTGCCCCTCCGGGGGGCGGCGCGCGACGCGCCATCTCGAACGATACACCACAGCGCGCCCTCGATGGGACGAAGGATCGCTCGACCTCGCACACGCCCGACGGACGACGCGAGCGCCCGACGGCGGACCGTCGCCGGTCGCGCTCCGTCAGAGCGTCACTCCGGCGAGCCGCGTCGGCCAGCCGCTCGCCGCGTCGCCCGCCGCGACGAGCGCATCCGCGGGCGAGCGCCCAGCGGACACGAGCCCGGCGAGCTCGGCGAGGTGCCGCGTCTCGTCGCGCCCTCGTTCGTCGAGCCTGCCGCGGCGAGCGAGCCCTGCCGTGGCGATCTCGATCATCTTCGCCGCGACGTCCGCGACCTTCCCGGCCCGGAACGGCGCGAGCACGCCGAGCCGCGCGATATCGGGCCGCAGCCCCGCCAGCTCGTCGTGCGAGAACGAGCGCGAGAGCTCGTCGGCCTCGTCGAGCGCGCGCGCGTCGTAGAAGATCCCACCGAAGAGCGCCGCGGGGGCGGGCACGAGCGACGCGGGGAGCGAGTCGGCCCCGCGCACCTCGAGCGTCCGCTTGAGTCGCACCTCGGGGAACATGCTGTTCACGTGCGTGATCCAGTCGCTCATCCTCGCTCGCTCGCCTTGGAAGCCGTCGGCGAGGAAGGCGCGGAAGGGCTGGCCCGTGTTCTCGAGCACGCGCGTCCCGCCGTTGCCGTCGTCGCGCAAGACGAGGAACATCGGCGCGTCGAGCACCCACTCGACGTAGTCGACGAAGCGCGTCGACCCCTCGCCCGCGAGCACGCGCGGGACGAGGCCTTGCCGCGAAGGATCGACGCTGAGCCACACCTTCGCGCGGTAGCTCTTTCCGCCGTACAGCGCGCCCTCGAAGTAGGGCGAGTTCGCGAACATCGCGGTGAAGAACGGCGCGAGGCGCAGCCCCACGCGAAGCTTCCGCATCGCGTCCTCCTCGCTCGCGTAGTCGAAGTTCGCCTGCACCGTGGCCGTGCGGCGCATCATGTCGATGCCGTGCTCGCCGCGCGTCGGGAGGTAGCGCTGCATCACGCCGTAGCGCGCCTTCGGCACCCAGCTGAGCTCCGCGTCACGCGCGGTCGGATGGAAGCCGACGCCGAGCCACCGGAGGTCCTGACCCGATCGCTCGAGGAGACGCCGAGAGATCTCGTGCAGCTCCTCGACGTGCGTCGTCACCTCTCGCTCGATCTCGTGCACCGTGCCGAGCGGCGCTCCGGAGAGCTCGAGCTGCGCCCCCGGCTCGAGCGTGACCGACGCGCCGTCGCGCGTGAGCGAGATGAGCGGCCCAGTCGAGACATCCTTCTTCCAGCCGTGCCTCGCGGCGAGCTCGTCGAGCACCCATCGAACGCTGGGCTCGCCTTCGCTCGCGGCCTCGTAGGGGATGGGGCGCGGCGTCGCGGATGGATCCTTCGGGTCGAAGAGCAACCCGATCTTCTCCGCCTCTGCGCCGATCCGAAACTCGGACGCCGGCTTGCACGCGCCGTGAAACGGCTCGAGCAGATCGTCGATCGTCGAGATGAGGCGATCGTTCGGGTCGGGTCCGGATCCCATGGCGCGAAGCTCGCACGCCACCGCGAGGCCTGACAATCACCAAGTTGTGAAGAAAGGTTGTCCGACCCCCGACGTAGGAAACTCGATCACGCGCGCCGAGGGCGCGCGACGAACTTGCGATCGAAGAGCCGCACGCGGCGCACGAACAGATCGAGCAGGAACACCACGATCGCCGCGTAGATGAACCGCGACCACAGCTCCTCGTGGTAGGTGACCTTCTCGCCGCGCGGATTGAAGACGTCGGCGACCGTCGGCGGGTTCATCGCCCCGTCCGTCGCGACCGCCGCGCGCTCGAGGAGATCCTTGTCGGGCTCGAAGCTCGCGTACTCGCGTGGGTACGGGTTCGACACGTGCCCGTAGCTCACCGCCGTCACCTTCTGCGTCCCATCGTCGAGCGTGCGCAGGTGCTCGGCCTTCAGGAGGAAGCTTCCGAACTTGTCGAGCGGCACGTCCGCGTCGTAGCGGCCGGGGGCGACCTGCCTCATCTCGACCGACTTCTCTTCGCCGTTCGGCTCGGGCCCGGTGATCGTGAGCTTCGACGTGAGCCCGTTCTCGAACCGCTCGTCCGGCGTGAACGCGTCGACCGACGCGCGCAGGTGCCCGTCGACGATCTCGGCCTTCATGTCGAGCTCGCGTTGGTGCTTCTGACGCATGTGCTCGCGGACGAGCTGCCCGAAGAACTGCTCGAAGCCTGGCCACTTCAGCCACTCGACGGCCCACTTCGCCTTCACGTCGCTCGTCCACGCGAGCGTCCAGCCGAGACCGACGCGCCAGCGCGCGAGGATCGGCTCGTCGGTGTCGCTCGCGAGGATCTGCTCGGCTGGGGTCGGCTTCATCTGCGTCGACACGTAGCCGTGGAGGTACGGCGCCGAGCGGATGTCGAGCCCGTGGAGGAACTGCGCGTCGCCGGTCTGCACGACCGGGAACCACTCCTCGACGGCCGCGGCGCGCGCGATCATCTCGGTCTCTTTGGTGAAGATCTTGGGCAGGTTGTTCGCGTCCTGCACCGCGTGGAAGCGCCCCCCGCCCACGTCCGCGATGGTCTTCAGCAGCTGCTCGTCGAGGTCGTTGCCGAGCCCCACGCTCGTGACCGTGATCTGCTCGGCGACCATGGCGCTCACGAGGTCGTGGATGCCCTGGCTCGGGGCGCGGCCGTCGGTGAGGAGGATGACGTGCTTGCGGCGCGCTTGAGCGACCGTCATGTCCTGGAAGGCCGCGTCGAGGGCGCTGAAGATCTCCGTGCCGCCGCCCGGCTGGATGCGCGCGATGTCGGCGCCGATGCGCGAGCGGTTGCGCGCGGGCTGCAGCTTCACGAAGCGCGTCGGAGACGAGTCGAACGCGATGACCTCGATGAGATCGTCGGGCGACAGCGTCTCGACCGTGGCCTTCGCCGCGGCCTTGGCCATCTCGATGGGCAGCCCCGTCATCGACCCCGAGCGATCGAGCACGAGCGCCATCGCGACGCTCGGCATCTCCTTCTTGCGCTCGTTCTCCATGCGCACCGGCAGGATGCGCTCCATGGTCGTGTGGTACCAACCGCCGAGCCCGTAGCCCGCCTCGCCGCCGGCGAAGAGGAAGCCGCCGCCGACGTCCTTCACGTACGACTCGATGAGATCCTGCGACTGGAGGCTTATCGCGTCCTTCGGTGTGTCGGAGAGGATCACGAAGTCGTAGCGCTCGAGCTCCTTCAGCGAGCCCGGGAAGCCGACCGGGGGCCGCACGTCCACGTCGAACTGCTGCGCGGTGAGCGCGCTCGAGAGCGGCCCCGCCTGCTCCGGCGTGCCTTCGACGTAGAGCACCGAGGGCCGCCCCGGCACGTCGATGGTCGTCGCGACGCGGTTGTTGTCGGGGAACGTGTCGTCGTCGATCTTGTCGAGCTCGAACGCGTACGTGACGGGACCGGCGTAGCGCACCACGCTCTTCCACTTCACCTCGTTCGGGCCCGCCTTGAGATCGAGGTCCTTGACGCCCTCGAGCCCGTTGAGCGCTTCGCCCTGGTAGAGCTTGCCGTGGGCCTTCGTCGCTCGGCTCGCGTAGATGTTCGCTCGTATCTCGAACGTCTCGCCCACCTTCACGTGGTCGGGCATGACGAGGCTCTGTACGGCGACCTCGCCGGGCACGGGCCGCGTGTACGGGACCGTGTAGAGGCGGACGCCGAACTCCTTCGCGCGGTTCGCCTCGGCCAGGAGATCGCCGTCGGTCTGGACGCCGTCGGACAAGAGGACGACGCGCTTCAGATAGCCCGGCGGGAAGAGCCCGTAGGCGAGCTGGAGCGCCGCCTGCACGTTGGTCCCCGCGCCCTCGTCGGCCGGCTTGCCGGGGGCCTTGGCCTCGCCGTGCCGCGCGATGTCGATCTTGCCGTCCTCGCTCGTCGCGACGAGCTCGGGCCGCTTCGCGAACGTGATCACCTTCACGACGCCGTCCGCGGGCTTCTCCTTGATCGCCTTCTCGATGATCGCCTTCGCGTCGCCGAGCGCCTCCTCCGGCACGGAGTTCGAGACGTCGACGAGGTAGACCGAGCAGACCTTCTCCGTCGTCGCCGTGCGCGCGAGGCGAGAGAGCCCGAGCGCGACGAGCACGATGAAGGCGGCGCGGAGCAAGAGCGAGAGGATGCGCTGCGGCCACGGCAGGTCGGCGAGCGACTTCGCGATGACGCCGAGGAACCACGGCAAGACGAGGATCGCGCCGAGCAGCTTCGGGTTCAGGAGCTCGTAGGTCGTGCCCTTGTGGATCCACGTGAGCGTCGGATCCGGGTGCAAGAGCACGAAGCGCCGGTAGGCGTAGAAGAGCAGCCCCGCGAGCGCGAGGCACGAGAGGATCCAGCCGGCGAGCGCGAGCCGCTTGCGGAGCGCACGGTTCGGGCCGGGCCGCATCGACTGGGGCCCGCGCTTCGAGACGGGGGCGTCGTCGCTCATACGGTGACCCTCCGGTGATACGTCAGCCACTCGATGGCGCTCAGGATGAGCACCGCCCCGAGGAGGTAGACCCAGATCTCGCGCCGCACGCCGACCGAGAAGCGCGACGGCGCCTCGGCCTTCTTGTTCGTCACCGCGAGCTCGGCCACCGGCGTGATCGCGCTCTCCAGAGGATCGGAGAGGTTCGCCGCGAACATGCTCTCCTCGGGCGCGTCGGCGGCCCCCGTCTGGAGCTTGTAGATGCCGGCCTTCTGACCGAGGAAGATCGCGCGCCCTTGGTCCACCGGGATCGTCCGCTTCGTGCCGTCGGGCTCGACCAGCGTGGCCGTCTCGACGGACGAGGGCGCGGGGATGTGCCAGACGGTGCCCGTCGTGAAGCTCGAGATGTAGCTCGTGTCCTCCTCGACGAAGTCGTTGATCGTGTTGAGGAGGAAGAGCGGCCAAGCGATGCGCAGCGGGAGATCGCTCTCGCGGATGTCGAACCCGAGCGCGACGAACTTCGCGCCGCCGCGACGCCCTGCGATGAGGAGCGCGCCCTTGAAGCTCGCGCCCACCACCTTGTCCTCCTTGCTGCCCTTGAGGACGTGCGCGCGCGAGATGTTCACGTCGGCGAGGTGCGTGTGACGGACGATGGGGTGCTCGGCCTCGAGCTTGTCGAAGCCGAGCGGCGCGTTCGGGTCGTCGTCCTTGAGCTCCTTGCCGACCTCGAACGGGACGTTCTCCGGTCGAGGGTTCAGGTAGAGGATGCTGCCGCTCTTCGGCGCGACGACGGGCGAGACGTCGTCGAAGATCGTCACGTCGAAGGCGCCGTCGGCCGGGTACTTGTCGGGCGTGATCGTCGTGACGTCGAGGTACTCGTCGAGCAGCAGCGCCGCCTCGAGGTACATGTTGCCCTCGGTCACGACCTGGATGCGCGCGCGTCGTCGCTCGGGCAAGAGCGCGTAGGCGCGATCGTCGGCGGGCAGATCGTCGTGCGAGCCGTCGGCCATCTGGATCCGCGCCTCGAGCGTGCGCGACGCGCCGGAGAGGTTCGGGTAGAAGCGCGGCAGCCGCTCCTTCGCCTTGAGGCGGAGCTTGGAGACGTCGGTGAGGAGCCCGTCGCCGTAGAGGGAGAGCTCGATGTCCATGTCCTCGTCGCTCGTGTTGGTGATCTCGAGCATCACCTCGTAGCGGCTCTTGTCGAGCGGGTAACGCCGCACGGAGAACTGCGTGATCGCGGCGTTCTTCCCCTTCTCGCCGACGGGCACGAACGACAGCTTCACGTTCCCGAGCTCGACCGGACCGTGCGCGTCGGTCGCTTCTCCGAGCGCGCCGTCGCTGACGACGATGACCTCCGGGTTCGGGAGCCCCTTCAGCGTGTCCGCCGCGAACCGGAGCGCGCGCGGAAAGTCGGCCCGAGCGTCGCTCGCCTTCACCGCCGCGAGCCCGGCCTCGAGATCGCTCACCTCACCCGTGAGCGTGGAGAGCGGCGTGAGCGTCGCGTCCATCTGCGCGATGAGCATGCGGTCGCTGCCGCCGAGCCCGCGCACCATGTCCCGCACCTTCGCCTTGCCCACCTCGAGGCGCGTCGGCGTCGTCCCCTTCGGGAGGCCGGCGCCGGACACGTCGGTCGACTGCATGCTCGCGCTCGCGTCGAGCAACACGACGACGTTGCGCCCCTCGACGAGGTTCTGCGCCGTCCTCGGATCGCCCAGCGCCCCGAGGAGCATCGTGAGGAGCGCGAGCTGCAAGAGGAGCGACAGGAGGCGCTTCAACTGCGAGAAGAGGCTCGTCGCCTCCTTGTCGCGGAGGATGCGATCCCAGATGCGCGAGAAGGGCACCGAGACGGGACGCCGCCTCAGCTTGAGGATGTAGAAGACGACGACGAGCCCCCCCGCCACCGCGAAGGCGGTGAGCAACGACTGGAAGGGGACGCCGACGAAGTTCATCGCGAGCTCAGCGGAGGAAGCCGCCGCGCCGGAAGACGCGGAGGATGAGGTCGTCGAAGGGCACGTCGACGTCGGCGCGGAAGTAGCTCACCTGCTTCTTGGTGCAGAACCGGCGGATGTCGTCGATGTAGCCGTCGTAGGCGGCCGCGTACTTCTCGAGGATCCTGTTGGTGACGGTCACCTCGCGCTCGTGGCCCGTCTCGCAGTCGTAGACGCGGACGTCGCCGCGGAGCTCGGGGTTGCGCTCGGCGCGGTCCACGATGTGGAGCACGAACGGCTCGAACTTGTTGTAGCGGAGGACGTTGATCCCTTTCTCGAAGCCCTTCGCGTCGTAGAGATCGCTGAGCAGGACGGCGAGCCCCTTGCGCTTGTGCTGCGCCACGAAGGTCTTCAGGCTGTCCTCGAGATCGGTGTGGCCGCTGCCCTCGATCTCGCTCAAGAAACGAAAAATGCGGAAGATGCGCGCCTTGCCGCGGGTCTCGGGCATGCGGCCGCTGATCTCGTCGGTCGCCGAGACGATCGTCACGCGATCGAGGTTCGCCAGGCCGACGTAGGCGAGCGCCGCCGCGAGGCGCTTCGCTTGGCGCAGCTTCTCGCCGTCGCCGAAGGCCATCGACGAGGACGAGTCGAGGATGAAGTAGATCGAGAGATCCTCCTCCTCCTCGTAGAGGCGGATGAGGAGCCGACCGAAGCGCTGATACGCGTGCCAGTCGAGGTAGCGCAGATCGTCGCCGGGCGCGTAGTCGCGATGATCGGCGAACTCGACGCCGCTGCCGGTCTTCTTGGTGCGCCGCTCCGCCCTCATCGCGCCGGAGAAGACGCGCTTCGACACCATCGCCAGGTAGTCGAGCTTCCGCTGGAACTCGTCGTCGAAGAGATCCTCGTCGCGCTTCGGGCGCGACGCGCCACGGAGCGACCGTGGCGCGCGTTGGGTTAGAAAATCGAAGAGGCCCATGAGCTCAGCGCGGCCGGGGCGCGATCACTTCGCGCTCTCGGGCAGGGCCTTCAGGATCGTGTTGAGGACGTCGTCCGTCTTCACGCCCTCGGCCTCGCCCTCGAAGTTGAGCAGGACGCGGTGGCGCAGCGCCGGGAGCGCCGAGGCCTTCACGTCGTCGACGCTCGGCGCGAAGCGCCCATCGAAGAGCGCGCGGATCTTGGACGCGAGCAAGAGGGCCTGCGCGCCGCGCGGTGAGGCGCCGAACTTCACGAAGCGCTTCACCATGTCGAGCGTCGTCGTCTCGGGGTGCGTCGCTTGGAGCAGCCGAACGGCGTAGTCCTGGACGTGGTGCGCCGCGGGCACCTCGCGAACGAGCGCCTGCATCCGGAGGATCTGCTCCTTCGACAGCACGCTCTTCACCTTGGGCGTGTCGGTGCCGGTCGTGCGGCTCAGGATCTGATGGAGCTCGTCGCGGCCCGGGAAGCCCACGTGCAGCTTGAAGAAGAAGCGGTCGAGCTGCGCTTCGGGGAGCGGATAGGTCCCCTCGCTCTCGAGCGGGTTCTGCGTCGCGAGCACGAAGAAGGGCTTGTCGAGCGTGTGCGTCGTCGTCGAGACGGTGACGCGCTGCTCCTGCATCGCCTCGAGGAGGGCGCTCTGCGTCTTCGGCGTCGCGCGGTTGATCTCGTCGGCGAGGACGATGTTGCTGAAGATGGGTCCCTTGCGGAAGGAGAGCCCGCGCTGCCCCGCCGACGCGTCGTCGATGACCGTGGTGCCGATGATGTCGGCGGGCATCATGTCGGGCGTGAACTGGATGCGGGAGAACTCGAGCGAGAGCGCCTCTGCCAACGTGCGGACGAGCATCGTCTTGCCGAGACCCGGGACACCCTCGAGCAGCGCGTGCGACCCCGCGAGCATGCACGTGAGCACGCCGTCGATCACCTCGCGGTTACCGACGATGACCTTGCCGACCTCCTCGCGGAGCTCTCCCAAGAGCTTCTGAAACTTCGCGACCTCGTCGCGCACGTCGCCCGACAGCTCGGTCTTCTCGGTGGACTTCGACTTCTCGCTCTTGCCTTCGGCCATCGTGTCCTCTTCGCGCGGGGAGCGGATCGCTCTCGGCGCGCGACCTCCTCGTTCGCTCGGTGTCCTGCCGCCTTCCGCTACTCGCGCGGGCGGATGAGCTGGAAGTAGCGCTTCACGTAGAACCGGTACCCGTCGGGCACCTCTTCCTTGTCGATGTTGTCCTCGGCCACGGTCCTGTACTGCGTGAACACCTTCTTGTAGCCGGTGCCACGGAAGCCCTTCTCGGCGGCGGAGAGGATGACCTCGCTGTTCGACGGTCCTTGGCCCGAGTCGAGGCCTTGGGCATCCACGTCCTGCGTGCCCATCTTGGGGTTCGTCTTGTCACCCGCGACCGGTCCGCCCGAGCCGCTGCCCCACTCCTTGCCGCCCTTGCCTTGGCCGTCGCCGCCGGGCTGATCGCCGCCGCCCGGCTCGTCGCCCTGACCGCTGCCCTGACCTGGGATCGGGATGCCGCCCGGACCGAGCTTCAGCTCGATGCCGCCGCCCTTTCCCTTGCCCTTGCCCTTCCCCTTGCCTTTGCCCTGGCCGTCACCGTCGTCGCCGTCGTCGCCGTCTCCGTCTTTGCCGTTCTTGCCTTTGCCCTTTTGGCCGTCCCCGTCGGAGTCGTCGTCGTCGTCGTCCCCCTGATCGCCGCCCTTGCCGGCCTTGCTCCCCTTGCCGCTGCTGCTGCCGCCGCGCGCGCGCTTCGAGAAGCTCTTCATCCGGCTCATGCGCTTCTTACCGCCCTGCCCTTGCTGGCGCAGGATCTCGCGGAGCTCCTCGAGGCGCTGCTTCAGCTCCTCTTTGTCCTTCTCGGACATCTGCTCCTGCTGCATGCGGTTGATGTCCTCCGCCGCCTTCTCGAGGTCGTCGGCGCTGAGGCCCATGTCCTTCATGAGATCCGCCGCGGCCTGCGCGAGCTCGCGATCGAGGCGGTCGAGCTCGCGGTTCGCGCGCTGCTGCTTCTCGGCCTCGCGATCGAGCCGCTCGAGCTCTCGCTCCTTCTTGTGCAGGAGCTTCTCCTCTTCGGACTTCTTCGCGGGATCCTTCTGCGCGTCGACGTCCTTCTTCTTCTTGAGCAGCTGCTCTTGCAGCGCCTCGCGCTGCTCGTTGATGGCGGCGAGCGCCTCTTTCCTGTGCTCGGCCGCCTTCTGGAGCGCGTCGCGCAGCTTCTCGAGCGCCTTCTTGTCGGGCGGTGACTTCTTGTCCCGGAGCTTCTGCGCGAGGTCCTTCATCTCCTTCTGCGCTTGCTTCAGGTCGTTCTTCTTGAGCGCGTCGGCGACGTTCTTCGCCATGTCGCTCTTGTCGAGCTGCTTCGCCGTCTCGTTGAGCTCGTCCTTGAGCTTGTCCTGATCGGCCTTCTTGCCTTCGAGGAGATCCCGCTCGATCGCCTCCATCTGCCGGAAGGCCTCGGTGCGATCGAGACGGTGCTCGGCGAGGTCCTCGATGAGGCGGTTGAATCGCTCGAGCGCCGCCTTGGTCTCCGGGCTCTGATCGCCGCGCTCGAGCTCCTTCGCAGCTTCGCGAAACAGGTCCAGATCGTCCGAGGTCATCACGAGCGCGTCGATCGTCTTCTTCGGCGGCTCGGGGCGGAGGGTCCGGATCTCGAAGAGCGTCACGAGGTAGAGCCCGCCGCCCATCACGAGGACGAAGAGCATCTCCACCGGCACACGCAGCGGGGCAGCTCGCCCGGGCGACAGCTTCTTGGCGTGCTGGATCGCGTCGTCGATCGCGGCTTGCATGAGCGGCGTGCGGTCCTTCGCGGGGATCGCTTCGAACTCGAGGGCGTTCGTGAGCCGGCCCGTGAGGGCGTGGACCTTGTCGAGCGCGAGCGCGCCTGCGTTCGGTGGCAGGCGGCGAGCCGCGGCGCCGAGCAGCGCGACGAGCACGGCCCCGCCGAGCCCGGAGAAGACGTGACGGGTTCGCGCCTCGGACATGGACGCCGGGAAGACCTTGTGCGCGGCGAGCGCGATGGCCGCGAGCCCGAGGCCGACCGACAGGACGACCGGCATGATCGCGAGGACACGCCCGAGCCGCATGCGGAGCTCGACGACGAGCCCAGCGCGTCGGATGCGCGAAAGCGAGTCACTCACGCTCATCGTGTTCTTTCATCGGTGCGTTCCACGATACCCAATGCGACCTTCATCGAGCGACCCGCCCGGTGCGTGACGTGGATTGTAGCCGTGAGACGCACCGTTCGCCCGAAAGTTCCTGCGCCGCTCCCGCGGTGTCGGCCCGGTCCTCGACAGAACGACGGGACGAGAGGGCCGCTTACACGACGCCCTTCCGTCGAGGCGTGGACGCTCGGGTCGCCGCCTCGATTCCCCGTACGCGCGGCGCGGCCTTTCGTGACGCGCCCGGGAGCATGTGGCGCGCCGTGTCGGTGGAGCTTGACCGCGGCACGTCCTGTGGAGTCTGATCCGCGGCCATCATGACCAGCCCGATTCGCATCCTCGTCGCCGACGATGAGCCCGCCATGCTCAGCCTCAATGCGAACTTCCTTCGGCAGAAGGGCTTCGACGTCACGGAGGCCTCCGACGGCGAGACCGCCTGGGCGCTGGCCGGCCTCGGGGGGTTCGACCTGCTCCTCTTGGACGTCATGATGCCGGGCATGAGCGGTTGGGAGGTCTGCAAGCGCGTCAAGCAGACCGCCGCGACCAAGGGCACCGCCGTCGTGATGCTCACCGGAATGGGCGAGACGTTGAACGACATGAACTCGCCGCTCTTCTCTGCGGACGCTTGGCTCGACAAGCCCTTCGATTTCAGTGAGCTCGAGCGGAAGATCCGCGAGACGCTGGCCCACTACGGCAAGAAGGTTCCCGACGCGCACACCGTGGCCACCCTCGGCGAGCGGCACGCGGCCAGCGCAGCACTGCCCAAGAAGGCAGCGCCCAAGAAGGCTGCTCCCAAGAAGGCGGCGCCCAAGAAGGCGGCGCCCAAGAAGGCGGCTCCCAAGAAGGCGGCGCCCAAGAAGGCGGCTCCCAAGAAGGCGGCGCCCAAGAAGGCGGCTCCCAAGAAGGCGGCGCCCAAGAAGG
>CAYYKK010000215.1:0-12659 GCA_964467935.1 uncultured Polyangiaceae bacterium | reverse complement strand
CGGGGTACCCGTCCGCCGCGTCCCCGATGAGCGCGAGGTAGTCGGCGATGAGCGCCGGGCCGACGCCGAATTTCTCTTCGACGCCGCGCTCGTCCATGGTCGTCTTGCGCCGCCGATCGACCATCACCACGTGGTCGCCGCGCACGCATTGAGCGAGATCTTTGTCGACGGTGGCGAGCTGCACCCGCTCGGCGCGATCGGCGAACCGGAACGCGGCGGTCGCGAGGGCGTCGTCCGCCTCGAATTCGACCATCGGCCAGACGACGAGGCCGAGGGCGCGCATCAGATCTTCGATGATCGGAAATTGCGCGTAGAGGGCTGGATCCATGCCCTCGCCCGTCTTGTAACCGGGATACAGCTCGTTCCGAAAGCTCTCGACGACGTGGTCCGTGGCGCAGCCCACGTGGGTCGCGCCCTCGTCGCGCAAGAGCACGACGAGGCTCGCGACGAGCCCTCGCGAGGCGCCCACCTCGCGCCCGTCGGGCGCCGTTCGCGGCGGCGCGCCGAAGTACGCTCGGAACAGCTCGTACGTCGCGTCGACGAGGGTGAGGACGGCCACGGTCAGAAGTTCGCCTTGAACTCCTCGATGCAGCTCATGCCTCCCATGGCGATCGCGGCGGTCTGCTTGTCCCACTCGGCCTTGTGCGCGTCGATGAGCTTGTCCTTCGCGCGCTTGCCGAGGCCGCCCCACCACGGGTCGAGCTCCTTCAGCCGCTGGCCGTCCTTGCCGGACTTGAACTCGGCCAGGTCCTTGCCGAGCTTCTTGCAGTCGCTCTTGTCGGCGAGGAGCAAGTCGGCGCGCTTCGTCTCGAGCGCCATCTTCTCCTTCATGTTGGCCTCGTCGGCCTCCGAGGGGCCGCACGCGGCGAGCGCGAGGGAGAAGGCGAGGGCGGGGACGAAGGCGATCGCGGTTCGGTGCATGAGGTTCCTCGTGGGGCCGATGCCGTAAGGGCAGGGCACGCCTAGTACGAAAGAAGGCCCCCGTCATTCCCTCGCTGCGCGCTTTCGACGCGCGCGGCCTCGCTCGGCGAGGAACGTGTAAGGTCCCCCCCCATGCCTCGTTTTCGAGTCGTCATGAAGATCCGAGCCCTCCCGGTCCTCTGCCTCTCCCTCCTCGCGGCCGCCGCGTCCCTCTCCACGGGGTGCGCGTCGTACGTCGACTTCACGCAGGAGATGGTCGATCAGCACCACCTCGTCGCGAAGGATCTGCAAAACCTCCAGTTCTACAACTCCGACAAGATCGTCCTCAGGCGCGAGCTCACGAAGGGCAGTCGGGCGATCACGGGCTCGCACAAGCTCTTGGTCATCGCGGGCAAGGAGATCGAGGAGGTCGTCATCGAGAAGCACACGCCCGGCGTCATCGTCGGCGTCGGGGCCGGGACGCTGAAGGTGAGCTTCGAGGAGGGCACGTTCCTCGAGTTCGCGCTGCGCGGCGTGGGCGCGCCGCTCACCGATCCGGTCGTGCAGACCCACGGCTTCGCCGAGCCTCCGCCCGACGCGTTCCCCGGCAACCGCCCGACCGATCCCGACTCGGTCCGCAACTTCATCGGCTCAGGGAGCTACTTCCTCCTACCGAACGGCGGCAACACCATCGACTTCCAAGGGCAGACCTACGACGTGATCGCCGATGGTGGCGAGGTCCACCTCGTCATCTCCAGCTCGTCGCTCGAGGAGCAACAGGAGAAACGCACGATCCTCAAGGGTCGTCAGCTCTGACCGCCGCAGCGCGACCCTTCGCCGCCAGCGCGTCGAGGATGTCCGCCGTCGCGCTCACCGTCTCCGGCGCGACCGCGTCGTTGAAGAACGCGTGCGCCGCGCCCTCGTAGCGCTTCAACGTGACCGGGAGGTTCGCCGCGCTCCGCGCGAAATAGAACCGCGAGGCCTGCTCGAACGGGACGATCTCGTCCTCGGTCCCGTGCAGGAGCGTGATCGGCGTCGGCGACGTCGTCACGTGGAGAGGCGACCAACGCGCCTTCTTCGCGACGTCGTCGGTGCGGAAGAGCAGACGGTTCGACACGTCCGAGAGCGGCCCCTTCAACGTCGTGAAGTCGTAGACGCCGTAGACGGCGACGAAGCTCGCGAAGGACTGCGGCGGGACCCGGTCGAGCGCGAGCAAGCCGAGCGTCGCGCCCGCGCTCACGCCCACGATCGCGCGCCGCGCCGGGTCGAGATCGAGCTCGCTTCGCCGATCGATCCAGTAGAGGAGCGCCTGCGTGACGTCGTCGACCTGCTCCTCGATGCGTCCTCCGCGAAGGATGAGTCGATAGTCGAAGGTCATCACGACGTACCCCGCGTCGGTGAGCCGGCGCGCGAGGTAGAGCACCGGCTTCATCGCGCGTGACCCGATCGTGAACGCGCCCCCGTGGACGAGGACGACGCTCGGACGCGGGCGATCGGCGTGCGCGGGGACGTAGACGTCGGCGAAGGGAGGTCGCCTTCGAAAGCGCTCCGGTCGGTAACGAACCTTCGACCACGTCGGCTCGGGGGGCTCGAACCCGGGCGGTGACGCCAGCGTGCGCAGCGCGCCGACCACGCCGCCGAGGGTCGGGCCCTTGGCCCTCGTCACCGAGTCGTCCTTCGCGCGGCCCACGATCTCTCTATAGACGCTGGGCCCTCTTCCGAGGAAGCGCCACGACGCGCTCCTCGCCGCGAAAAAGGCTCTCGCTCCAGCGCCCGGTCGCGTAGATTCGTGCCATGTCGATCAAGGCCTTTCCTCAGCCGTCCCCGTCCGCGCCCTCGGGCAACGGGACGACGCAGCACGGCTCGGCACCGAAGCCCGCGGAGCTCGCCCTCCGGTTCGGCGAGGCGTGGACGTACGCGCCGTCGCCCGAGGCGACCGATCACGTCCGCATCGATCCGCGCTACCAGCTCTTCATCGGCGGCAAGTGGACGGAGCCGAGCTCGGGGAGGTACTTCGACACCATCAGCCCTTCGACCGAGGAGAAGCTCTCCGAGATCGCCGAGGCCGACGAGAAGGACGTCGATCGCGCCGTCGCCGCGGCTCGTCACGCCTACGAGAAGTATTGGTCGAAGCTCCGCCCGCTCGACCGCGGCAAGTACGTCTACCGGATCGCGCGGGCGATGCAGGAGAAGTCGCGTGAGCTCGCGATCGTCGAGAGCATCGACGGCGGCAAGCCGATCAAGGAGTCGCGTGACGTCGACATCCCGCTCGCCTCGGCGTTCTTCTTCTACTACGCGGGCTGGGCCGACAAGCTGAAGTACGCGTTCGCGGGCTCGAACCCGCGTCCGCTCGGCGTCGCCGGCCAGGTCATCCCGTGGAACTTCCCGCTCCTCATGGCGGCGTGGAAGCTCGCGCCCGCCCTCGCGTGCGGCAACACCTGCGTGCTCAAGCCTGCAGAGACGACGCCGCTCACGGCGCTCCTGCTCGCGAAGATCATCGAGGAGTGCGACCTGCCGCCGGGCGTCGTCAACATCGTCACGGGCGCCGGCAAGACCGGCGCCGCGATCGTGAACCACGCCGACGTCGACAAGGTCGCGTTCACGGGCTCGACGCACATCGGCAAGGGCATCCAGCGCGCGCTCGCGGGCACGAAGAAGAAGCTCACGCTCGAGCTCGGCGGCAAAGCCGCGAACATCGTCTTCGAGGACGCGCCGATCGATCAGGCGGTCGAGGGCATCGTCGGCGGCATCTACTTCAACCAGGGGCACGTCTGCTGCGCCGGCTCGCGCCTCCTCGTGCAGGAGGGCGTGCACGATCTGATCGTGCAGAAGCTCCGAGACCGCGTGTCCACGCTCCGCGTCGGCGATCCGCTCGACAAGAACACGGACGTCGGCGCGATCAACTCCAAGATGCAGCTCGAGAAGATCCGCGAGCTCGTCGCCTCGGGCGAGGCCGAGGGGGCGCACCGCTACACGTCGCCGTGTCGCCTCCCGGGCAAGTGCTTCTTCTTCGCGCCGACGTTCTTCACGGGCGTCTCGCAGTCGCACCGCATCGCACGAGAAGAGATCTTCGGCCCCGTCCTGTCGATCCTCACGTTCCGCACGCCGGACGAGGCGATCGAGAAGGCGAACAACACGATGTACGGCCTCTCGGCCGGCATCTGGACCGACAAAGGATCGAAGAGCTTCGAGATCGCGCAGAAGCTCCGCGCCGGCGTCGTGTGGGCGAACACGTTCAACAAGTTCGACGCGAGCTCGCCCTTCGGCGGCTACAAAGAGAGCGGCTTCGGCCGCGAGGGCGGGCGACAGGGCCTGCTCGCGTACCTGGAGGTCGACTGAGATGGCCACCGCGAAGGCGAAGGCGAAGAGCGCTGCGAAGAGGGCGACGAAGAACGGTGGCGCGAAGAGCGCCGGCAAGGACCGCGCGATCTCGCGCGCCGTCGTGGGCCTCGGCGTCCGCAAGGCCTTCAAGATGTACGTCGGCGGGGCGTTCGTCCGCTCCGAGTCGGGGAGGTATTTCCAGGTGCCCGAGACCAAAGCGAAGGGTGAGCACGGGACCGTGGAGAACGTCCCGCTCGGGTCGCGCAAGGACACGCGCGACGCGGTGAAGGTCGCGCACGAAGCGTTCGGCGGCTGGTCGAAGCGCGTCGCCGCGAACCGCGGGCAGATCCTCTACCGCCTGGCCGAGATGACCGACGCTCGCCGGGCCGAGCTCGCGACCGCGCTCGAAAAGGGCGGCCTCTCGAAGGCCGACGCGGAGCGCGAGGTCGCGGCGAGCATCGACCGCATCGTCGCGTTCGCCGGCTGGACGGACAAGTACCAGAGCCTCTTCTCGAGCCTCAACCCCGTCGGGGGGCCCCACTTCGACTTCACGCTCCCCGAGCCGATGGGGGTCGTCGCGATCGTCGCGCCGCGAAGGCCCGCGCTGCTCGGGCTCGTGAGCGCGATCCTGCCCGTCATCGCGAGCGGCAACACCTGCGTCGCGCTCGTCAGCGAGGACGATCCGCGCACCGCGATCGCCTTCGCCGAGTGTCTCGCCACCAGCGATCTGCCCGGCGGCGTCGTGAACCTCCTCACCGGCAAAGTGAGCGAGATGCTCCCGCACCTCGCGAAGCACTTCGAGGTCGCGGCGCTCGATCTCCACGGCGTCGAGGGTGCGCTGGCGAAGGAGTGCGAGACCTTCGCCGCCGACAGCGTGAAGCGCGTCCGCAACCGATCGCTCGGGCTCGACACGTGGTTCGACGCCGAGGCCTGCGAGTCTCCGCGTTGGATCGAGCGGTTCGTCGAGATGAAGACGATCTGGCACCCCTCGGGCGGCTGACCCGCGAGCGGGCTCAGCGAGGCGGCGCGCTCGGGCAGGGCGCCCGCCGCTCGCTCGCGAGGCGCTCGACGGCCTCGTCGTACCACCGCTGCACGGACCGCTCGAAGGGCCACATCCAGCCGTAGGCGGGGCTCGTGAACTGGCTCACGATGCGCTCGCGCAGGCGGGCGCTGCGCAGGGCGGCCTCGCCGCGCAGCTCGAGGGTCGCGCGCAGCGTCTCGGTGTACGCCTCCCACTCGATGCGGGCTCGCCCGTACGAGAGCCCGACGGGCAGCGGAAAGAGCAGGTAGATCGCTGCCATTCCAACCAAGGTGTATCTGCGACGTTGTCTCAAGTGAACGCGCTCGTGTCGGAGCGTGATGACCGCGTCGATCGGATCGACCTCGCTCCACGACGCCGGCACGTAGAGCCGGTCGCCCAGCACCGTGTAGTACTGCGTCATGTAGGAGCGCTGCCCGCCGAGCGTGAGCGCCTTCAGCAGCACGTCGATCGCCTTCGACAGCGGGCTCCGTGATTTCTCGATCACGACGAACCGCGGGAACTCGGCGCGCATCTCGTCGAGGAACGCGTCGAGCGCCGCGCGGCCGTCGGGCTCGGCCGCCCGCGTCACGTCGCGGCGCCCCCGAGGCGCGCGCCCTCGGCGAGCGTCCTTCCTGCGACGAGCTCTTGGGCGCCGAGCGCCTTCTTGCCCTCGAGCTGCCCGCGAACGAGCGCGACGCGGCCCTCGCCACACGCGATCTCGAGGCGCCCCTTCGACGCGACCACCACCGTCCCCGGCGCCGCCCCCGCCGGCCCTTCGGCGACGCGGGTCTCGAGCACCTTGAACAGCTTGCCCCCGAGGTCGGTGAAGGCGCCTGGCCAGGGCGTCATCCCTCGCACGTGGTCATGCACCTTCTTCGCCGAGCCGCCGAAGTCGATGCGACCGTCGGCCTTGTCGAGCATGCGGGCGTGGGTCGCGCGCGTCTCGTCTTGGGGCATGGCCGCGAGCTCTCCGGCGACCGCGCGCGCGAGATCGCGTCGCACCACCTCCGCCGCGAGCTCCCCGAGCGCGAGCGAAAGCTCTCCCGCCGTCGTGTCGGGCCCGATGGGGATCGCGTGCTCCGAGTAGACCGGACCCGTGTCCATCCCCTCATCCATCTGCATGAGCGAGATCCCAGTCTCGCGCTCGCCGTCGACGACGCTCCACGTGATGGGCGCCGCTCCGCGGTACTTCGGCAGGAGCGACGCGTGGAGGTTCATGCAACCGCGACGCGGCGCCTCGAGCACGGCCTTCGGCAGGATGCGTCCGTACGCGACGACCAGCGCCACATCGACCTCGCGCGCGGCGACCCAGCTCGCGAACTCCGGGGTACGCACCTTCGTCGGCTGCGCGACCTCGAGGCCGAGGGCGAGCGCGCGCTCCTTCACCGCCGGCGCCTTCAGCGCGAGGCCCCGCCCCGCCGGTCGATCGGGCTGACACACGACCGCCACCACCGTCGCGATCTCGACGAGGGCCGAAAGCGCAGGCACGGCGATCTCGGGCGTCCCGAAGAACATGGCTCGCACGCGTCACCTCCTCTTCCGCTTGCCGTCGCGGTCGAGCGTCCCCGGATCGGCGCAGCAACGAAACCCCGTCTCGTAGAAGACGAACGTCGGCTCGTGGGCGTCGTTGGTACCGCGGCACCCGGTCCACGGCTTCGCCCAGAAGCCTCCCATGAGCGAGCCGGGGAACTTCCTCGTCTTGCGGCTGGTGACCCACTCCTCGACGTTTCCTTGCATGTCGAAGATCCCGAACGGCGACATGCACGACACGAAGCGCCCGCTCGGTGTGCCTTGCCACAGCTTCTTCGACTCGTTCTCCGCGACCTCGCCGCCCTGGCCGAACTTGGCGAAGTCGACCGGCCGCCACGCCTTGTCGCTGTTGCAGATCGTCTTGTCGACGGCCCAGCCGTAGGAGAGCGGCTCGTAGTCCGGCCCTTCACACGCGGTCTCCCACTCCTCTTCGCTGCACACGCGCTTGCCGCGCTCGCCGCACCATTTCTCGGCGCCTCGGTACGACTTCATCACGAAGGGATCGGCGCCCTTCTTGTTGGGCGCCTCGTACTGGTCCATGCAGACGTGGATGTCGGTCTTGTCCCCTTCGAGCGCCGTGATGCCCTCGAAGTACGCGAAGCAGTGCGTGGTCTTCTGGTCTGCGCGCGGATCGATGCAGTAGTGCTCGACCTCCTCGTAGTGCGTGCCGCTCACGAGTCGCATGTCGTTCGGGCACTCGGGGCTCGGCCCGGGATCGGCGGGCGGCGCGATGGGGACGCTCGCGATCGCGAACGAGATGGCGACGGCGGACAAGATCGGATCGACCATGGTGCTGCAGCTCTCCGCGGAGCGCCTCGACGTCCAGGACGCCTCTACGGATGGAGGCCGAGCCGCGCCCTCATCCAATACGCCGCCGCGGCGCCTGCGACGAGCACGATCAGGAGCAGCGCGACGGCGACGCGCCCTCCGCCCTTCTTCTTGGGGGGTGCGATCGGGAGCGGCTCGGCTTGGAACACGAACTGGTCCGGCCCGCGCTGGGAGGAGCGGGGCGCCGGCGCTCCGCTCGAAGGGGGCCCGCCGTGGCTCGCCGGGCCGCTCCAGCCGAGGTGGCTCGACGGGGCGCCGACCGAGATCGGACCCGAGGAGGGTCCCGCCGAGTACGGCGCGGCCGGCCACCCGCCGGAGGGCTGCGATCGGGGAGGAGGCGGGCGGAGGTGCGCGACGGGGCTCGATGGTGGCGGCGGCGGTGGCTGCGGCTGACCGACCGGTCCTGCGCCCCGGCTCCTCGCGATCTCCTCCGCCGACAGCGCGACGGTGCCGCCGAGGTTCATCTCGGGTCCGCGCGCGCGAAGCGGCTCGACCATGCGCGTCGCCGCGAGATCGTCGACCATGCGCGTCGCCGCGAGATCGTCGACCACCATGCGGGTCTTCGCGAGATCGTCCACGTCGGGCAGCGGCCGCGCACCCGGAGCGTTCGTGGACGCAGCCGGAGGGCTCGCGAGCAACGCGGCGCGCGCGATCGCCGCGGCGCCGTCGGGGGGCATCATCGGGATCGTCCCTGAGGGAACCGGAGGAGCAGGCGCCTTCCCTTGCGCGGCCGAGCGGCGCGGATCGGTCGACGGCGAAGGTCTCCGCGCCCTGTCGATCTGCTCCTCGACGTCCTTGAACGTGGCTCCGTCGCGCTGTCTGCCGGCGAGCGCGCGTTGGAACCAGTCGAGCTGCTTCGGCGTGTTGCGCTTCACGAACGCCGAGAGCGAGGCGAGATCGTCCGCGACGAAGCCACGGATCTGTCGCCAGGCGTCGATCCGTTGACGAATCTCACCCGCCGAGCCGAACCGCTTGTCCCGATCCTTGGTGAGGCACCCGCGCGTGATCTCCAGGAAGACGGGGTCGACCTGCCTGTGCTCCGAGAGGTCCGCCGGCTCCGTCGACGAGACGGCGAGGAGGATGTCGAAGTCCGACGCGCCCGTCCAAGGTCGAGTGCCGGAGAGCAGCTCGTAGGCCATGACGCCGAGCGAGAAGAGGTCGGCGCGCCCATCGACCGGCAGGCCCCGCGCCTGCTCCGGCGCCATGTACGAGGGCTTGCCCTTCATCGTCCCCGCCGTCGTCTGGGTGAGGCGCGCGTTCGCCTTCGCGATCCCGAAGTCGGCGATCTTCACCACGCCGTCGAAGCCGATCAGGATGTTGCCGGGAGTGAGATCACGATGCACCAGGTTCAGAGGTGCACCTTGCTCGTCTCGGAGCGAGTGCGCGGCCTCGAGGCCCGCGCAGATCTGCGACAAGATGCACGCCACGGTCCGCTCCGAGAACGGCTCCTTCTGCGCACGCGACTCCTTCACGAGCCGCGAGAGCGACACCCCCTGCACGAGCTCGACCGCGAGGTAGTGTCCCTGGGCGTCCTGCCCCCACGCCTCGACGTGGATCACGTTCGGGCTCTTGATGGCCGCCGTCATCCACGTCTCGTCGATGAACATGTTGACGAACTGCGGGTCGCGCTCGAGCTCCGGGTTCAGGCGCTTCACCGCGAGCACGCGTCCCCCGAGCCGACCACCGTCGACCTGACAGAGCTGCACGGAGCCCATGCCCCCGCGTGCGATGTCCGCGAGGGGCACGAGGTTCAGGGCTTCGGCCGGCGGGAGCGGACGCGCCATCTTCGGTCCTCATCCTACCGACCCGCCCCGTTTTGGAAAGCCGCGAGATGTCGTCGGCCCTGCGCCGGGCAACCACCCGGCCCAGCGCGGCACGAGAAAAGCATTTGACCTCCTCGCACCTGGACTTAACGTGTCACGAAAATTGCTGATCGTTTCGTCTGGGCCCCGAACCGCCCCGTGAAGAGACCCAACGCCCCCCGGTTCCCCGAGGAGACACATGTCTGACAAGAAGAATCCTCCGCCGATGATGCCGCCTCGGAACGATGAAGAAATCGTCTTCGGAGACGAGCTCCCGGTGCTCCCGATCCGCAACGCCGTGCTGTTCCCGGGCGCCGTCGCCCCGTTCGACGTGGGTCGCGAGAAGTCGGTCGCGCTCGTCGAGGACGTCGACAACCTGCCTGGGCCCGTCATCGCGATCTTCGCCCAACGCGACCCGTCGACCGACGATCCCGGCTACGAGGACCTCTACCACGTGGGCTGCGCGGCCCGCGTCCTCAAGGCGCTCAAGCACTCGAGCGGCAACTACTCGCTCATCCTTCAGGGGCTCACGCGCATCCGGCTCGAGAGCGTCATCACGCAGTCGCCGTACATGAAGGCGAAGATCCGCAAGCTCGAGGAGCCCGCCACCGAGGACGTCGAGGCCGAGGCCCTCGCGATGAGCCTGCGCGACATCGCCAAGCAGGTCATCCAGCTCATGCCCGAGCTGCCGCGCGAGGCAGGGTCGCTCATCGACTCGATCCAGGCGCCCGGCGCCCTCGCCGATCTCGTGGCCGCGAACCTCGACGCCCCCGTCGAGGAGAAGGCGCAGCTCGTCGAGACCATCGAGGTGAAGGAGCGCGTCCGCAAGGTGCTGCGCTTGCTCACGCGCCAGCTCGAGATCCTCAAGATGCGCGAGCGCATCAACTCCCAAATCAAAGAGGAGATGGGCAAGAACCAGCGCGAGTACGTGCTGCGTCAACAGCTCAAGGCGATCAAGGAGGAGCTCGGCGAGGACGACGGCGATCAGGGCGATCTCGACGGCCTCGAGGATCGCATCGCGAAGGCGAACCTCCCGAACGAGGCCGAGACGGTCGCGAAGAAGCAGCTGAAGCGCCTCCGCACGATGCAGGTCGGCTCGGCCGAGTACACGGTCGTGCGCACCTACCTCGACTGGATCCTCGACATCCCGTGGACCAACGCGACGACCGACAACCTCGACATCGCGAAGGTCCGTGAGGTGCTCGACGAGGATCACTACGGCCTCGAGAAGGTGAAGAAGCGCATCCTCGAGTACCTCGCCGTCCGCAAGCTGAAGCAGGACAAGAAGGGCCCCATCCTCTGCTTGCTCGGCCCGCCCGGCGTCGGCAAGACCTCGCTCGGTCGCTCGATCGCGCGCGCCCTCGGGCGCAAGTTCCACCGCGTGTCGCTCGGCGGCGTGCACGACGAGGCCGCGATCCGTGGTCACCGCCGCACGTACGTCGGCGCGCTGCCCGGTCAGATCATCCAAGGCATGAAGAAGGCGAGCACCACGAACCCCGTCTTCATGATGGACGAGATCGACAAGATCGGTCACGACTTCCGCGGCGACCCGTCCGCGGCGCTCCTCGAGGTCCTCGACCCCGAGCAGAACAACACGTTCGCCGATCACTACCTCGAGATCCCCTACGACCTCTCGAACGTGATGTTCGTCGCGACCGCCAACGTCGCCGATCCGATCCCGCCGCCCCTCCGCGACCGCATGGAGATCCTCGAGATCCCCGGCTACACGCGCAAGGAGAAGCTCGCCATCGCGCGCCGCCACCTCCTGCCGAAGCAGCTCGCCGAGCACGGGCTCAGCGAGGAGAACCTCGAGATCACCGACGCGGCGCTCGAGCTCATCATCGACCACTACACGCGTGAGGCCGGCGTTCGCTCGCTCGAGCGGCAAGTGGCGAGCGTCATCCGCGGCGTCGCCGTCAAGGTCGCCGAGGGCGACACGCAGAAGCGCCGCGTGCACAACGAAGACGATCTCCACGAGTTCCTCGGCGCGCCCAAGTACATGAGCGAGGTCGCCGAGCGCACGGCCGAGACCGGCGTCGCGACCGGCCTCGCCTGGACGAGCGTCGGCGGAGAGATCCTCTTCATCGAGGCGACGCGCATGTACGGCACGGGCAAGCTGCAGCTCACCGGGCAGCTCGGCGACGTCATGAAGGAGTCCGCGCAAGCGGCGCTCTCGTTCGTGAGGACGAACGCGGCGCAGTACGGCATCCCGAAGGACTTCCTCGAGAAGAGCGATCTGCACATCCACATCCCCGCCGGCGCGATGCCGAAGGACGGACCGAGCGCCGGCGTGACGATGTTCACGGCGCTCGTCTCGCTCCTCACCGGCATCAAGGTGAGGCACGACGTGGCCATGACCGGTGAGATCACGCTGCGCGGTCGCGTGCTGCCCATCGGCGGCGTCAAGGAAAAGGTGCTCGCCGCGCACCGCGCCGGCATCAAGCGCATCCTGTTGCCGGAGCGCAACCGACCGGACCTCGAAGAGGTGCCGAAGGAGGTCGTCGACGAGCTCCAGTTCTTCTTCTGCACTCGCATGGAGAACGTGCTCGAGGCCGCGCTCGAGTCGATGCCCAAGCCGCTCCCGCCGAGCGAGGACAAGCCCTCGGAGGAGAAGAAAGAGGGCGAGGCGGCAGCCCGGAACTGATCGCGTCTCGCGTACGGCCGCTCGGGGCCTCGGTTCGCGTCCCGCCGTTCGGGATCGGATCGAGGCCTCGCGCTTTCGGGACAGCGGCCTTGCGATAGACCCCCGCGAAGTTTAGCCTCCGAGGACACACGCATGAGGCCGTGCCCGAGCTGTGGATGGATGCTTCAGGAGTCGGACGTCGCCTGCAACATGTGCGGCGCCGGGATTCCAGGAGCCGGCGGTGGAGCGGTCGCCCCGCCACCCCCCGCTGCGCCTGCGGGAGGAGGGTATCCGCCGCCGCCCGGCCCCTTCGCGGGCGGGGGAGCCTACGCGCCGCCACCGCCCCCCGCGGGCGGTGCGTACGCGCCTCCTCCTCCGGCGCCCGCGCAAGCGGGCGCGGCTGCCTTCAGCGGGGGAGACAACGCGCCCATCCCCCTCTCCCCGTGGGCACAAATGGCGCCGCGAGCTCCAGCTGCACCTGCAGCCGCGCCTAGTTTTGCAGGTGGGATGCAGATGCAACCTCTCCCACCCGCTGCTCCAGGGATGCCGCCCCCTCCCGGGATGGCGCCGCCTGGGATGGCGCCGCCCGGGATGGCGCCGCCCGGGAGGGCGCCCCCTGAGGTGGCTCCCCCCG